>NZ_NUEU01000023.1:0-177972 GCF_002556365.1 Bacillus sp. AFS002410 | reverse complement strand
TAGACAACGTTTTCTTTTTAAATTAATAATTGCTAATGCGAAAAAATACCGAAGATCTCGTAAGAAGTTATTCGCTTAGAGAATAAGTCTGTGGAATCCACTGTTAGAAGTTTATCGGAATTGAAATTTTCTTGGGCAATTTGTACTTAAAAATTAACTTATGATGCTTTATGTTCTAGGCGCAATTTGTCTGCTACCATTGCAATAAATTCTGAATTTGTTGGTTTTGCTTTTGACATCGAAATTGTGTAACCGAATAATGTAGAAATACTATCGATATTTCCACGGCTCCATGCTACTTCAATCGCATGTCGAATCGCACGCTCAACTCGGCTAGCAGTAGTATTAAATTTCTTAGCAATATCTGGATATAATACTTTTGTAATTGAACCTAGTAGCTCAATATCATTGTAAACCATTGAAATTGCTTCCCGTAAGTACATATAACCTTTAATATGAGCAGGTACACCAATTTCATGAATGATACTAGTGATACTTGCATCTAAGTTACGTGGCTTACTTTCGTAATTTGAAACAAGCGATGGGGCATTTCGTTTAGTAATTGAGCTACCTTTTCCAACTACTTGACGAATGTTGCTGATTAAATGCTCCATATCAAATGGTTTCAAGATAAAGTATGACGCTCCAAGATCAACCGCTTTTTTTGTTACATCCTCTTGACCAAAAGCAGTTAACATAATTACGTTTGGAATTTTCTCAACTAAGCCAGTACGTAAGCGATCTAAAACTGCTAAACCGTCTAAATGAGGCATAATAATATCTAATACTAATACATCTGGCTTTTTGTCCTTCACTAGAGGTAAGCAATCTTGTCCATTAAACGCAACTCCAACCACTTCCATATCAGTCTGTGCGTTAATGTAGTTCTCCAACATGATAACAAGTTCTTTATTATCATCAACCAATAATACTTTAATTTTCTCCACGCCCGTTCCTCCCTACATCCTCTATAGTGAATTACATTACTTATTACCGATAATTTCGACAATAAAAATTTATTTCCTGTTTTTATTATAAATTCTGAATATTTTTATTAATATAGATAGTTTTCTTCATTTTCTTCTAGCATTCGACGATAGCAATAAAAACAACTATGTATTAAGTCGAATTATCATATAATTCATTATATAAAAAATGAAATAGTATGTAAATTTATAATTTTTAATAAAAATTTACAAAGTCTTAAAATATTCTTTATTCTCAACTGTTTTCTATATTAATAATTTTTTAATCAACTCGTTCTTGTTACTAGTATATAACCATTTTTTTCCATATTCAATCTAATTTCAAAAAAATACACCTACTAAATTTAGTAGGTGTATTTTACATCAAGATGCTTTTTTATTTTGATAATCATATATTGGGACTTTCGCTTCATCAAGCATCCATTCAATATGAACTCCATATCCACTCGTTGAATCATTTACAAAAACATGTGTAACTGCACCAATTAATTTTCCATTTTGAATGATTGGTGAGCCGCTCATGCCTTGTACGATTCCACCGGTTTCTTTAAGTAAACGTTTATCAGTTACCTTTAAAATAATCCCTTTTGTAGATGGAAATTTTTGTTGGATACTGCTCACGATTTCTATGTCAAATGCTTCAACTTTATTATCATGTATAACAGTAAGTATTTTAGCAGGACCTTTTTTCACTTCATTTGATAATGCAATCGGTAAAGGTTGAGACATAATTCCATTGTCAATTGTACTATTAACTTTACCGAATATTCCAAAGGGACTATTAGATGTGATATTGCCGATCGTTCCGCGATCTAGAGCAAAATGTGCAATTTTTTCTCCTGGGGAACCATCTGAGCCTTTTTCAATAGCTGTAACTGTAGAATAGACTATATGCCCGTCTTCTACTTCTATAGCCTTTCTTGTATCGCTGTCTGAGATGACATGTCCTAATGCGCCATATTTTAATGAATTTGGTTCAATAAAAGTCATCGTACCAATACCAGAAGCTGAATCTCTTATATACAAGCCTATTCTATAGCTGTCACGGCCTTGATCACGAATAGGTTGTAGCATTTTTGTATAATACTTCCCTTCACGTTTTACAGTGATTTTAATCGGTTTTCCGTACTTCCCAGCTTTTTGAATAAATGGTAGTACATCCGACATTTTTTCGATTTGTTTACCATTCATTTTTATTATCATATCTCCAACCTTAATACCTGCAATTTCACCTGGAGACTTTTGTCCTGAGCTCGTATTTACTAAATGGTGCCCAACGACTAAGACACCAACTGAATTAAGTTTTACTCCTATTGATTGTCCTCCTGGTATTATTCTTAAATGGTTTAATACTTTTACATCCACCTTTTTGCTTGGTAATTCATTCATACCTAAAGCAACATTTACGATTTCGCTTTGTTGATCTTTATTTATGGTAGATGAAAATACATTTTTTTGATTTATATTAAACACGCCAATACCAACTATAAATAAAAGGAGAAGAATTTTTATTATTCGATGAACATTTACCTTTTTCACAAGCGAATCACTCTCCTTAGCGCCAAATTTCATTTTTTTTAATTCGCGGCTATGTAGTTAATGTTAGCTTTGTAAAAGCAAAATATGATTGTAAAATTATGATAGATACTTTCTCGTATAATGTTGTATTAGTATGTTTCATTTAGCATTTTCCAATTACTAATTTATCAATAATTCCCACAAAAAAAAGAGAATATTTAATGAATAGTAAAAAAACTACTATCATTAAAAATTCTCTTATGTTATTGAGCTTGAAATTTTGTTGAAGTTGCTTGTTCAATCAATTCTTTAGCATGCTGAATCGTAACGTCTGTAATTTCTACTCCAGCAATCATTCTTGCGATTTCATTAATTTTTTGATCATTTCGCAACGGCGTAACAGAAGTTTTTGTTCGGTTGCCATCAATTAATTTCGCTATAAATAAATGAGTATCTGCCATAGATGCAACCTGAGGTAAGTGAGTAATACAAAGTACTTGAGAATTAATCGATACCTTATGTATTTTTTCCGCTATTGCTTGCGCTACTCTTCCACTAACACCTGTATCGACTTCATCAAAAATGATTGACGTAATTCCTTGGTGCTTAGTAAATATACTCTTTAAAGCAAGGAACATTCTTGATAGCTCTCCGCCTGATGCAACTTTAGCTAACGGCTTTAAAGGCTCACCAGGATTTGTCGATATATAAAATTCGACAAAATCAAATCCATCTTTTTTAAACTTTACATGTTTGTCACCTAATAAAGGATCTGTTTCTTGACCTTCTTCTACTTCAAACATAATTTCAAAGGTCGTTTTATCCATATAAAGCTCTTTTAATTCTTTATGTATATCAGCTGTTAATTTAATAGCTAATTCTTTACGTTTATCTGAAAGCAATGTTGCAGCTTCGATTAGTTTATCCGTTACTTGATTTAATTCTTTCTCTAGCTTCTCTATATGCTTATCTTTATGTTGGATCGTATCTAACTCTTGTTCGATACCTTCCGCGTATTGTAGGATGTCTGCAACACTATGTCCATACTTCTTTTTAAGAGTAGAGATTTCGCTTAAACGTGTTTCAATTTCATTCAGTCTATTTGGATCATATTCCATTTGTTCAATGGAATCACGTAATCGATACGATATATCTTCTAATAAATAATAACTACTACTAATACCCTCATGCATTTCCTTAATATCATTATCAATATCTGTTACAGATTCTAAAGAATACATACTTGATCGAACTGAATCTAAACCTGATCCATCCTGTGATAAACTTTGATATGCCTCAACTAATGATTTATAAACGCGTTCAAAATTAGAAATTTTAAGTCTTTCTTCCATCAGCTGATCGTCTTCATTTTCCTGTAAATTAGCATTTTGAATTTCTGATAGCTGAAATTGGATTAAATCTAATCTATGCGCCATTTGTTGCTCATTTTCTGTCAATTGCTTTAACTGTTTTTTTAAGGCCATATAGTTATTAAAAATTGATTGATATTCAGTAATTAAAGGATGAATCGCTTTTTCATCATATTGCTGTAACATCGGTAAATGATGATCTTGGTCCATTAAATCTTGACTCTCATGTTGTCCATGAATATCAACCAAGAGACCACCAATTTCCTTTAAAATAGAAGTTGTCACTAACTTACCATTGATGCGGCAAATACTTTTTCCAGTTGAAGTAATATCTCTTTTTAAAATAATCATTTCATCTTCAATGTCAAAACCTAATTCTCTACATCTAGCGTAAATTAAATGATTCTCATTTTCGATATGAAATAAGCCTTCTATTTCTGCTTTATCAGTATCATATCTTACGAATTCTGCAGACCCACGACCACCAAGTAATAGACCGATGGCGTCAATAATAATTGACTTCCCCGCTCCTGTTTCACCACTTAGTACAGTTAAACCCTTTTCAAATGAAATGGCTACTTCCTCAATGATTGCAAAATTTTTAATGATAATTTCAGATAACAATGAGTTTCTCTCCTCTTTTTTAAAACCATTCTCCTATTGAAGCATGTCAATAAATTTTTCTTTTAAATGCTCAGCATCTTCAGGTGTACGACAAATAATTAATATCGTATCATCACCACAGATTGTACCCATAATTTCAGCCCAATCTAAATGGTCAATTAATGCACCAACAGCATTAGCATTACCCGGTAATGTTTTCATTACGATTAAATGACTAGAACTATCAATTTTAATAAATGAATCAATTAAAAGTCTTTTTAATTTTTGTAATGGATTAAATCGTTGATCCGCAGGTAAGCTATATTTATATCTACCATCTGATAATGGTACTTTTACTAAGTGTAGCTCTTTTATGTCACGAGAAATAGTTGCTTGGGTTACTTTAAAACCTAAATCTCGTAATGATTGTACTAATTCATCTTGTGTTTCGACTTCATTTTTCGCGATAATTTCACGTATTTTTATATGACGCTGACCTTTATTCATAATACACCTCTTTGCAAATTCCGACAAATATCTTACTTATGTAAGATTATCTTATCTAACTTACTCGTTATTGTATATATTTTTTTAAACGTTTTCATAAAATGCATTTTTTAGTATTTAAATATTAAATACTATTTTTACCGATATCCCCATTTGGAAAAAAGGAGAAAAAGGAAACCAAATAGGTTTCCTTTTTATTATTTGGTCTTCTTCAATTCACTATGTGCTTCATTTACAATTTCCATTGGAGAACGCTTTAGTTCGTTCGTTCCAACTTCTTTTGAACCTTCCCAATGAAGATGAATTAAGAATTCAATATTACCATCTCCACCTGTAATAGGAGAGAAAGTTAATGCTTTAACATCATATCCTTGACGTAGTGAAAAGTCGACCATCATTTCGATTACTTGTTCATGTACTTTCGGTTCGCGTACAATCCCTTTTTTACCAACTTGTTCTCTACCTGCTTCAAATTGTGGTTTGATTAAAGCGACAACATCACCAGAAGGTACTAGTAATGTTTTTAGAACTGGTAAAATTAATCTCAATGAAATAAATGACACGTCGATTGAAGCAAATTGCGGTAGTCCTTCGATTAAATCTTCTGGTTTCACATACCTAAAATTTGTTCTCTCCATAACAATTACGCGTTCATCTTGTCTTAATTTCCATGCAAGCTGATTATACCCAACATCAAGTGCATATGATTTTTTCGCTCCATTTTGAAGAGCACAATCTGTAAAGCCACCTGTTGAAGAACCGATATCAATCATAATTTTATCTTGCACTGATACATCAAATGTGTTTAAAGCTTTCTCTAATTTGAATCCACCACGACTCACATATGGCATTACTTCACCTTTAATTTGCAATGGTTGTTCAATATCAATCTTTTCTCCTGGCTTATCTAATCTTTGTTCATTTGTATAAACAAGACCTGCCATGATCGCTCGTTTAGCTTTTTCGCGTGTTTCCATTAAACCACGATCTACTAGGAGTACATCTACTCGTTCCTTTTTTGCCATTTATATGTCATCCTCTTATTTATTACAAATCATTTCACGGATTTTTTTAACCGATTCATCTTTTGTTAAATGAATTTCTTCAAGCAATTTATCAACATCACCATGCTCAACAAATAAATCAGGTATACCGATGCGTTCTACGCGGACATTTTGAAAATTATTTGAGCTTGCAAATTCTAAGACGGCACTTCCAAACCCACCTTGTAGGACTGCTTCTTCGATCGTTAAAATTGGTTTTCCATCTTTAAAAATATCACTTAACATAGCAGTATCCATCGGTTTAATAAACCTAGCGTTTACTACTTTTACAGAAATATTATCTTTTTCTAATTCATCCGCAGCATCTAGAGCCATTTTAATTGTTGTTCCAAATGTTAGGATTACGGCATCAGAACCTTCTCTTAAAACCTCCCATGAGCCTATTGGAATTTCTTTTAACTCTTCATCCATTGGAACACCAATTCCATTTCCTCTTGGGAAACGTAATGCAATAGGACCATCATCATATTTAATGGCAGTATTAACCATGTGTTGGCCTTCATTTTCATCTTTAGGCATCATTAATACTAAATTAGGTATATGACGTAGGAATGCTATATCAAATACACCTTGGTGTGTTTCACCATCTGCCCCAACTAACCCTGCACGGTCTATGCCAATAAACACATTTAAATTTTGTCGACAAATATCATGTAGCACTTGGTCATAAGCTCTTTGTAGGAATGTAGAGTAAATTGCTAAAAACGGCTTCATCCCCTGTGTCGCTAAACCAGCTGCTACAGTTGCGGCATGTTGTTCTGCAATACCGACATCAAAAATTCGATCAGGTAATAGCGCTTGGAAATTTTCCAATTTTGAACCTACTGGCATCGCAGGTGTTAGCGCAACGATTCGCTCATCATTTAAAGCTAATTTCAAAACCGTATCACTCACAAGCTTACTCCATGCAGGTGGTGCTTGATTTGGCTTAATTAACTTACCTGATTCAACTTTATAAGGACCAGTGCCATGCCAAGTTCCGATGTCATCACTTTCAGCAGGCTTATACCCTTTTCCTTTTTTCGTTAAAACATGCACTAAAACAGGACCTTTAGTTTTCTTTGCATATTCAAGCGTTTCAAATAAATCTTCATAACTATGTCCATCAACTGGGCCAAAATAAGTGAAGCCCATTTCCTCGAAAAACATTCCTTGCGTAACTAAATATTTAAGACTGTCTTTTAATTTCTTTGATGTACTTGATAGTTTATCGCCGATTCCTGGAATTTTTTTGATGACACCTTCAAGTTCACCTTTTGCCCAACGATATTTCCCGGTTGTTCGAAGTCTACCTAAAATGCTATGTAAAGCACCTACGTTCGGTGCGATTGACATTTCATTATCATTTAATATAACAATGACATCTTTTTGCTCATGACCAATATGGTTCATTGCCTCTAGAGCCATCCCGCCTGTTAAAGCACCGTCTCCGATGATCGGAACAATATACTCTCCAGTTTTTTTAATATCTCTAGCAATAGCCATTCCCATCGCAGCAGATAAAGAAGTCGAGCTATGCCCTGTTTCCCATACATCATGTTCACTTTCATTTCGCTTTGGAAAACCACATAATCCTTTAAATTGTCTTAGTGTAGTAAATTCCTTCGCTCGACCAGTTAGTATTTTATGAACATATGATTGATGTCCTACATCCCATAAAAATTTGTCTTTAGGCGAATCAAAGACTTTATGTAATGCTATCGTTAATTCTACAACCCCTAAATTTGGTGCAATATGGCCACCAGTTTCAGAAAGTTGTTGAATAAGAAATTTACGAATTTCTTCACTTAATACTTCTAACTCACCGTTCGTTTTATTTTTTAAAAAACTCGGATTTTCAATTGTCGTAAGATCCATCTTGGATCACTCACCTTCCTAGATGTTAAATCTCTTTAAATAATTCATTATTATGTAATTTTATCTATAAAATGATTTTACCATACTTGTAGTTAAACGCTAGTTTCGAAAAGACTTACTCTTAACACCATGTATCATAATACCATTTTTATTAAAAACTGTTTAATGTTTTTTATATTTATAGATTAAAATTATCAATATTTTCCATCAAAATGAAAAGAAAGCCGCTAGCACAGATGTGTTAACGGCAAACATTTCTGTATATTTGATTAACAACATTAGCATTTGTTATAAAGTACCTACATTATACATAAATGTATAAATCTATTCAATGGACAACCATTTCATTACATAATTAAAGGTTAAAAACTGCGATTTCCTACAAAATCACATATTGAGATTAAATAATCATCTTTAATTCCACATGCTCTAACATGTTGTTTAGCTTCTGTAATAAAAGTATGCAGTCTCTCTTTTGCCCCTTCGACTGTGTATAGCTTTACATATGTCGTTTTATCATTTTCGATATCACTGCCAACTGGCTTTCCTAAAACTTCTTCGTCGCCAATTACATCTAAAATGTCATCTTGTATTTGAAATGCTATGCCAAGTTTATATGCAAATTGTGTTAGATGTGATAATTGCTCAGCTGAAGCTTTTGAAATAATTGCACCCGCGATAACTGGATACATTAGCATTTTACCCGTTTTTCGTTCATGGATATACTGCAATTCTTCACCACTTAGCTGTTTACTTTCACCTTCCATATCTGCAACCTGACCAGCAACCATACCTTCAGGACCAGCAGCAATTGCTAATTCACTAATCAATTGTAGCTTCACTGAATTAGACACTTGATTTTCATTCATTTCTGTAATTAATTTGAATGCATATGTCAGTAAACCATCACCTGCTAATACTGCAAGATCTTCACCAAATACTTTATGATTCGTCGGTTTTCCTCTTCGGAAATCATCATCATCCATACAAGGTAAATCATCATGAATTAATGAATAAGTATGAATCATTTCCAAAGCACATGCTGGTTTAATCCCTTGTACTGGGTCATTACCAAATGCATCTAGAGTCGCGAAAAGTAAAAGAGGTCTAATTCGTTTCCCGCCACCTTGTAATGAATAAGACATCGATTCTTTTAATCTCTCTGGCGCTTTTAAACTCTCAATTGATTTAATCATTTCTTCATTAACAAGTCTACTGGAATACTCCATAAATTCCTTGAAAGTGTTCATATTATTCCTCCTCAACAGTAAAAGGAGTTTGCTCACCTTGTTCATTTAAAATCGATGTCATTTGTTTTTCAACTTTTGTAAGCTTTTCTTGGCAAACTTGAGACAGTTTTATACCTTCTTGAAAATATTCGATTGCTTTTTCAAGTGGTACATCACCTTGCTCTAGTTTTTGTACAATCGTTTCAATCTCTTTAATTGCTTCTTCAAAAGATAGTTCGTTTTGTGACAATTGCTTTACTCTCCTTTTACTTCAAGTACTTCACAATTTAATTTTCCATCAGTCATTTGTAACTGGAATCGATCTCCGCTTTTTGCTTGGTTAACCGATTTTATCAGTTCATTATTATCTTTATAAGCTAATGAATAACCCCTGGCCATGACCTTTAATGGACTAAGTGCATCAAGTGTATGCACTATTTTTTCCATTTCAAATTTTTTCTGGGTTACAAGTCGATTAAATTCTTTTTGTAAAGTCATATGTAACTGCAAGTGTTTTTGTTTTTCAAGCTGAATTCTATTACTCGGATGATGTATTAGTAAAGACGAATTAAGCTCTTTATGTTTATTGATTTTCGATTTAACAATTTCATTTATTGTCGTGTGAAAGCGCTCATTAATCCGATCAAACTGTTCTTGTTTTGGGTGAAATAATGAATTTGGATATCTAAAAACATAAGCATCTTGAACAGACTTTAATTGAGCTTTTTTACGTTCGATAATTGTATCTATCGCTTTATTAAGTCTAGTCTCTCGTACTGAAAATTGTTCAAGAATTTCCCTCTGACTTAAAGAAACTAATTCTGCCGCAGCTGTTGGTGTAGGAGCTCGTAAATCAGCTACATAATCAGCTATAGTTGTATCGGTCTCATGCCCAACTGCTGAAATAATTGGAATTTTTGATGTGAAAATAGCTCTTGCCACTTTTTCATCATTAAAAGCCCAAAGCTCCTCTATTGAACCTCCACCTCGCCCGACTATTAAAACATCAATTTCTTTCATTTTATTAGCTGTTTCAATCGATTTCACAACTGATACAGGGGCACCTTCTCCTTGTACAAGAGTAGGTATTACGACTATTTTACCAATTGGATATCTTCTTTGAATTGTTGTTATAATGTCCCGTACGGCCGCTCCAGTCGGTGAAGTCGCAACCCCGATTACACTAGGAAAAGAAGGAATCTTTTTCTTAAATTTCTGATCAAAGAGTCCTTCTTCTAATAGTTTTTTCTTTAATTGTTCATAAGCTACAAAGAGACCGCCAACCCCGTCAGGCTGCATGTCTCTTATGTAGATTTGATAGCTACCAGACCCAGGGTATACATTTATTTCACCTTGAACAATAACCTGCATACCATCAGTTGGTTGAAATGCTATATTAGCATTATAGGATTGAAACATGACCGCCGCAATTCTAGCACCATCATCTTTTAAGGTAAAATAATAATGACCGCTAGATGAATGACGTTTAAAGTTTGAGATTTCTCCACGGAGAAGTATACTTTGTAAATTTCGATCCGCTTGAAATTTTGCTTTTAAATATTTAGTTAATGCGGTAACAGTAACTGGTAGCTTTTCCGTCATGCCTACCCCTTCTTTCATTCTTGCAAAGCAATATGATTAAAGTTTTACACTCAAATTAATTTTATGATCAATTTGAGACGCCGCTTTTAACGTATTATGAAGTAGCATTGTAATTGTCATAGGACCAACTCCACCTGGTACAGGAGTAATAAATCCAGCAATATTTTTTACATCTTCAAAATTTACGTCTCCACACAATTTGCCATTTTCATCTCTATTCATTCCGACGTCAATAACAATTGCACCTTCTTTAACATAATCAGCCGTAATTAATTTTGCTACACCAATAGCAACAATTAGAATATCAGCCTGCTTTGTAATATTTTTAAGATTAGTTGTACGTGAATGTGTATAAGTAACCGTTGCGTTTTCGTTTAAAAATAACTGCCCAACTGGTTTCCCTACAATATTACTACGACCAATAACAACCACATGTTTACCACTAATCGGAATATTTGTATTTTCAATTAATTTTAATATACCAAAAGGAGTACAAGGTAGTAATGAATCTTGATTAGTCATCATTCTTCCAATATTAATTGGATGAAATCCATCAACATCTTTTAATGGAGAAATCGTTTCAATTACTTTCTTTTCAGAGATATGAGCAGGTAGTGGTAACTGAACTAAAATACCATGAATTGCCTGATCATCGTTTAATTTGTTTACAACCGATAATAATTCATCTTCAGAAACTGTCTCAGGTAATTCAATTACTTCCGAATACATACCTAGTTCATTACATGCTTTGTGCTTCGAATTTACATATGTTCTTGAAGCAGAATTATTCCCAACTAAAACAACTGCTAAACCTGGTGTAACACCTTGACTTTTCAATTCAGAAACACCATTTTTTAAACCCTCACGAATAGATACTGAAATTTCTTTACCATTAATTAATGTTGCTACCATTTTAGTTTCCCCCTATGCATATAAACAATTATCTATTTAGAATTTTGATAATACCGCATTGATAAATTTACTAGAATCATCGTCACCGTAAATTTTTGCAATTTCAATCGCTTCATTGATTGCTACACTTTTAGGAACATCCTCTAAGTAATTTAATTCCACTAAAGCAATTCTAAGAATATTACGATCAACATTAGCTAAGCGATCAATCGTCCAACTTTCGACTTTTGAAGCTAACTGTTCGTCAATCACCAATTTATGATCAACAAAATTCGTTACGATCGCATCTAAAAATGCATCTTGTTTTTCTTCAGCTTCTTCTAATACATGCTCTAATGCTTCTGTTGCATTTGCCTCACTTAAATCCATTTGAAATAATGTTTGTAATGCAAGTTCCCTTGCTTTTCTACGTTTCATCAAAATAATAAACTCCTTTAAGCTAAATTCATCATTCGTTGCATAGGTTATAACGAATTCTAATTTGTATAGTAACACGTTATTTTACCACTTTTTTTAACAAGTTCCAACGACTGTATTCATTAACTCCAATTTTTATTATTATTAACGTTTCTAAGCAAACTCAATACTATAAACTGTTTTCTACATTTTAACTTAAAATCTCATAAAATAACAGAATAATGTTTGTGTTTTACAAAACTTTTTTCCTTTTTATTACTACTTCAAAAGAATTATGCACCAAAACACGAACATTAACCGAGTGAAAGGTGAGGAAACCAAGGTCAAGTGGAAACAGAAATGAATAGAAATGTATAAAATTTTTTCTCTTTTAACCTCTTCTTTTTTGCCATACCTACCGTTACTCCCCTAATTACTCCATTCATGTTCTAAAATGCTGTATAAAAATGTGTCCCTCCATCCATCTCTTAGTAATAAATCTTCGCGCATTTTTCCTTCCAAAGTTAGCCCACACTTTTCGAGTACTTTTGCAGATCCAATATTTCTAACATCACATGTTGCATAAACTCGGTGAAGCTTAAACTTTTTAAATCCAAATGAAATTATTTCTTTCGTAGCCTCGGTTGCAAATCCCATTCGCCAATAACTCGGATGAATGATATATCCAATTTCACCGATTCGATTTTGTTCATCCCTAATATTAAACTCAATCGAGCCTATTAATTCATTTGCCTCTTTTTCAATAATTGCAAATGCAAACCTTGTCCTATTATTTTTTTTCTGATCAACAAGTATCGTTCCAACAAACTCCTTTGTATCGTATTCAGTATTTGGTCCCCACGGCTGAAATTGACAAACCTCTTTTTGAGATGCATATTTATGAACTTGCTCCCAGTCGCTTTCTACAAACTCACGTAACGTTGTACGATTTGTACTCAAATTTGGAATCATTTTTTCCACCTTTTTCTATTTTTATTTACATTTGAATTTTAACATATTTCAGAATTTTGAGATGAGTAGCACTTCATAAATTAAATGTTTTAGAATAAGAGATACAAAAATAAGTGTCACCACTTAAAGCATACTCCTATATTGATTGAAAACTGATTGATTTTAGATGGAGAACGTTGAAGATTTTATGTCGAGGCGGAAATAAGGGGGTATCTTAGCGTTGTTTTTCATTTGTTGATGAATAAATGATTCTTATTTATATGATTTCTTCAAAATTTAAGTAGGTTTTGATAGATTTAGACCAAGCTTGCTAATTTGTCTATTAAAAGAGCTATTTTTGGTCAAATACAAAGGTGAAATACCCTAACCGGTATAGGTATTTTCTTATTTTAATTGCGATTGTAGGCATTTAATTGCGATTTTACAAATTTTTTTTGCAGTTTTGTTAATTTTAATTGCGGTTTTGCTTATTTTATTTGCAGTTTCTCTATTTTTATTTGCACTTCACTTTTTATTAGCAGATTCGAATCTTTTATTTGCACCCAATACACTTTTATTTGCAGCTTTAGGCCTCTTATTTGCACCAGATACTCTTTTATTCGTATGCCTCACACTCTTATTCACCTCGACATTTAATTGCAGTTTCGATCTCTTTATTTGCACCCTTTACTCTTCTATCTGCACCCCCACACTCTTATATCCACCTCGACACTTAATCGCAGTTTCGATCACCTTATTCGCATCAGATACTCTTTTATTTGCACCCCCACACTCTTGTATCCTCCTCAACATTAAATCGCACTTTCTGTCTTCTTATTTGCACCTGTTACTTCTCTAATTTGAACAGTCCGTATCCTTTATTTGCACCATTCAAACTCTAATCGTCCTTACACCTTCTACTTTTTTAATAATTGTTCCAATAAAAAAAGGATGCCACTAAAAGTGGACATCCTCTTTTTTCAAATATTAAAGTTCAATTGGAGCTTCTTGCTCTGGTTTCGTTTCAAATTGAACTCCTACAACATGAACGTTTACTTCAGATAACTCAAGACCAGTCATTGTTAATAGAGCTTGACGGATATTGTCTTGTACATTACCTGCTACTGTTGGGATTGACTTACCAAATTTAACTAGAATGTATACATCGATTGTAATTCGATCGTCTGATAAATCAACTCGGACACCTTTACCATGATATTTCTTACCGATAATTTCAGAAATACCTGATGCTAGGTTACCACGCATGCTTGAAACACCGTCAACTTCAGCAGCTGCAATACCAGCAATTACTTCGATTACTTCAGGTGCGATTTCTACTCGACCTAATGTCGCAGTACCCATTTCTAAAATTTGATTTTCATTCATACGGATCCCTCCACTTTATCCTTTAACAAGCGCATGCTCCTCAAGGAATTTAGTATTATACTTCCCTTTTACGAAGATTTCATTTTGCAATAAATTTAAATGGAATGGAATTGTTGTGTGAATTCCTTCTACCACAAATTCTTCAAGTGCTCTTATCATTATAGCAATTGCTTCTTCTCTTGTCTTGCCATGTACGATAACTTTCGCAATCATTGAATCATAATATGGCGGAATTGTGTACCCGCTATATACTGCAGAATCAACACGAACATTCGGGCCACCTGGTGGTAAATACGCAACGATTTTACCAGGAGACGGCATAAAATTCTTAGCTGGATTTTCAGCATTTATACGACATTCAATAGACCATCCTTTTAGAGATACGTCTGCTTGTGTCATTTTTAAAGGATGACCTTTAGCAATCAATAATTGTTGCTTAATAAGATCGATACCAGAAATATATTCTGTTACGGGATGTTCAACTTGAATACGAGTGTTCATCTCCATAAAGAAGAAGTTTTTAGTATGTGGCTCATAAATGAACTCAACAGTACCTGCACCCCAATAATTAACTGCTTCAGCTGCACGAACGGCTGCGTGACCCATTTTTGCACGAGTCTCTTCGTCTAATACTGGTGATGGTGCTTCTTCTACTAATTTTTGAAGGCGTCGTTGAATAGTACAGTCACGCTCTCCAAGGTGAATCGTATTACCGTGTTCATCTGCTAAAACTTGAATTTCAACATGTCTAAAATCAGTAATATATCTTTCAAGATATACGCCTGGATTTCCGAATGCAGTTTGAGCTTCTTGTTGGGTAATTTGAATACCTTTTTCTAATTCAGCTTCATCTTTTGCTACACGAATACCTTTACCGCCGCCACCAGCTGTAGCTTTGATAATAACAGGATAGCCAATTTCTGCAGCAATTCTTTTACCATCTTCAATACTTTCAATAATACCTTGTGAACCAGGTACAACAGGAACTCCTGCTTCTTTCATTGTTTCACGAGCAACGTCTTTAGTACCCATTTTTGAAATGGAGTCAGCTGTCGGTCCAATGAATTTCACATTACATTCAGTACATAATTCTGCAAAACTAGCATTTTCAGATAAGAAACCATAACCTGGATGGATTCCATCACAACCTGTTAGTTTTGCAATACTAATGATGTTCGTCATATTTAAATAACTATCTTTTGATAATTTTGGACCTACACAATATGCTTCATCAGCCATTTGAACATGTAATGCTTCTTTATCTCCTTCAGAGTAAATAGCAACTGTTTCGATATTTAATTCTTTACATGCTCGAATAATACGAATGGCGATTTCTCCACGATTCGCGATTAAAACCTTTTTCATTTCTTCACCTTCTCTAGTAAAGTACTTTTGATTTTGTAGATACTTAAGCCTTTACCACGAATAATGGTTGACCGTATTCTACTAATTGACCATTTTTAGCAAGTACTTCAACGATTTCGCCTTCAATTTCAGCTTCAATTTCATTGAATAGCTTCATTGCTTCAACGATACATACGATTGAATCATTTTTAATACGATCGCCAATTGATACGTACTCTTTTGCATCAGGAGATGGCGATGCATAGAATGTACCTACCATTGGTGATGTAATCTTATGTAAGTTACTAGTATCTTCTTTTTCAACTACAGGAGCAGCAACTTCTGCAGCTGGTCTTTCTAATGTTGCAACTGGAGCAGCTGTAACAATTGGAGCTACCTCTTGGAGTACAACTGGAGTTGTTTGTGAAACAACAGTTGTTTGTCCACCTTTTTTAATTTTAACGATAGCACCATTATCTTCGAATTCGAATTCATTAATTGTTGATTGATCGATTAACTTAATTAATTCTCTAATTTCATGAATTTTCATTTCTGTTCACCCCTTAAGACATATAGTCTAATCTTATAACCTAATACTAAACTTTTCAACAAATTATTTTAAACAGGCAAATTCCTACTTATTTTTAGCCATTTTACTAGGAATATTTATTATATCATTCCTTATCTAAAATATTTTGGTATAACCTATTATAACAGGGAAAAGGAAAGACAGGAAGGGCACCAAAAATAGAATAGTCAAAATATTATGGTTATTTCTTATATGCTTTTTAGAAAAATTAAAGAGCCAGCAGAATAGGTCTGCTGGCTAATACTTCTAAATTATTTAACTTGGAATTGTACTACAACTAATTTTTCTCCAAGAACACTTCTTGTCATTTGAATAATATCGTTTGCTGCTTTTCTACTTGCTTTAGATGAAGTTACATCTACTTTTACTTCGTCTTTGTCTGTACGAACTAATGCATCTTTATAACCTGCTTCTTTAATCATTGTTTCTACATCTGATTCTAATGCAGTTAATTTTTGAAGCTCGTTCATATTAGTAAATGCTACACTTTTTTCTTCTGCAGTTGCAGTTGCTGAGTCTACTGTAGCTTTATATTCATCGATTAATTGACTTCTTTGATCTTCTTGTTCCATACGTTGTTTTAGGAATACTTCACTAGTTGAATTTTCTTGAGAAGTTGTTTCTTTATCGCCTTGTTTAGAAGAATCAGATTTCTTAGTGTCTTTAGGAGTTGAGTCTTTAGGAGTTGAGTCTAATGAACTTGTATCAGTATTATTATTCATGTCCATAAAACTTGTAGTTTTTAAATTATCAGGCGTTGTGACATAATACACTGATAATACAACAACTAAACTTAACATTGTTAATAACCAAATTGTTTGTTTTTTCATTTAAATTTTACCTTCTTCCTCTTATTTTTTTGGTAATACAGATACACGATAGCTTGGTACATCAAGTAATCGTGTTA
Source organism: Bacillus sp. AFS002410 (assembly GCF_002556365.1). Taxonomy (NCBI): domain Bacteria; kingdom Bacillati; phylum Bacillota; class Bacilli; order Caryophanales; family Bacillaceae; genus Bacillus; species Bacillus sp. AFS002410. The sequence goes on along the minus strand of NZ_NUEU01000023.1, from coordinate 160,751 downwards.
CAGCTTCTCGAATCATGCTTTTTACTTCAAGATTATCTGCGCCCTTAGCAATAACAAGTACTCCTCTAATTCTTGGCATTTCAGTTTCGACTATAACAGGTTCTTGTTTATCACCGTTATCTATAATGACTACTTGCTCTTCTTGAGATTGATCATCAATATTTCTTTTCCCGCCTTGTTTATCTGTTTCATCAGTTTCCTGAGTACGGTTTGTTTTATTTGTTTGATAGACTTTCTTTTCACTACCTTCAAGATTTACTTCTACTTTTACATTACTTACACCAGCCATATTATTTAAAGTGTCTGTTAACTGTTGCTCATATTTCCTTTCAAATTCTTCTATTTTGCTAGACGATGAATTTCCACCACCACTACCAAGAGTCTCAACAGCATTTTCATTCTTTGGTTTTCCACTAGTTTCAGTCGACATCGGTGAAATCATTGAATTCGTTTTTTGATTCGCATTTGAAAATAGACCACTTGCAAGCATCCAACAAATCCCGAGTCCTAGCAGGGCTAGTACATATTTTCTCGAAAATTTAAATGGACTTTGTCCTTTTTCAGAAGAGGTTTTATCATCGCCATTTCCTTTTAGAAAGTCTGCTAATTTTATTGGTGGAATCTTTTTCTTCATTTGTCATTACTCCCCTCCTTCCATTTTGACTTCAATTTGCTTGTCCTCAAGCTCCCATTTATTTGCTAAAAAAGTTTGTAACTCTTGTTGTTTAATTTTTTCATCGTCTGTCTGCACTGGTTGATCAGTATTGATTGAAACTTCTTGAACAGGTTCTACATTGCTTGTCTCATCTTTCTTCGGACTAACGTAAACGGTTACTTTAGATAGGTCCTGGGCCGTTTTTACTGTATTTACTCCATCTTTTACTTGTAAATCCACGTTTGTAATTACCTGTTCAAATTCTTTCGTAAAGCTTTTTTCAACTTCTTTTTTCATTTGGACAGCCATTTGTTTTAATATATATGCACGTTCTGCTTCTTGTATTTCACTTTTCTTATTATTTATTTCATTTTTTATTTCGTTATTCGCTTGATAAGTTGTAGATTGGTATCCAGCTAGAACTTCTTTAATATTCACTTTAAAAAGTTGAAAAATCGGTTGAAGCATCATGACGATTAATAATAGACTCGCAACAAATCGCACATATTTCGCTAAGCCGGAATTTGGAATTAACATCATAATAATCGTTGCAACTAATATATAGACGATAATATTTGATACCCAATGTATAAAGAATTCCATTTTTTCACCTACCTAAACATGACGACAATATTTCCTGCCGCTATTATTAATGTCATACTTAAGAAAAACATTAATGAAACAATCGATAAACAAACGAATAAATACGTTACACTTTTTCCGATCGTATCGATCGTGCTAATGATATTTTTACTACCCACTGGTTGAAGGATTGCAGCTGAGAATTTATAAATTAACGCTAAAACTAGTATTTTAATAGCTGGGAAAACGATGATTGCTAAAAGTGTCACTAAACCTACAATCCCAACTGTATTTTTAAGTAATAAAGACGCACTAATAACTGTATCCGTAACATCAGCAAATACTTTCCCAACAACCGGAATAAAGTTACTTGTCACAAATTTAGCCGTTTTTACAGCTACTCCATCTGTTACTGCTGTCGTCATACCTTGTACACCTAAAACCCCTAAAAAAATAGTTAAAAAGATCCCTAATACACCAACAGCAACATTTCTTATTAAAGCTGCTAATTTTGTCACCTTTAACTCATCATTAATGATACTTACAATACTTAAAATTGTTGATACGAGAATTAGAGGTAAGACAAAATACGTTACTAGTAATCCGCTTGTATGCATTAAAAATATTAAGATTGGGTGAAAGAAGCCAACGGATATTACGCCACCAGAGGTTGCAATTAAAGCTAGTAAAATAGGGATTAATGCTCTTAAAAAATCAATCATGACTGTAATTGCATCTTGCGTGGCTTGAGTTGCCACATAAAAGCTATTTAAAGCGAAAACTACTAAAACTAGAAAAACTACATTATCTGCAATTTTACTGATTGTACTTTTCTCAAAAGCATTTTGTAATGACTGGAGGAGTGAACTGAAAATGACTAACATAATTAGGATTCCTAATATTTTCCCATTGCTTAATAACTCAAAAAATATATATTTACCAAACGCGATAAACCATTCTTGTATTGAAAATTTCTTTTCTCCCTTTACAAATTGGATAAAGTCACCTTTTTGACTTTCAGGTAAAAAGCCACCATATTTATTCACAACTTCATCCCAATATTGTTGAACATCATCGATTCCTAGCTTTTGTATTTGTTCATTTACGATTTCAGCAGGTGGAGGAGCAGCTTGTACATATTTTGGTACTAAAAAAAAGAAGGTAAAGAAAAGAAGAAAAACTGTTAATTTTTTGGCCATAATGTCCTCCTTCCCTTACGTTTAAGAAACTTTAGGTAAAAAGCTTAAGATTGTTTCAATTAATGCTGTCAAAATAGGAACTGCAAGTACCAAAATAAGGATTTTACCACCTAATTCAATTTTGGAAGCGATCGCACCCTGTCCAGCATCTTTTGTAATCTGTACTCCAAACTCAGCTATATATGCAATCCCAATGATTTTTAATAAAGTTTCAACGTAAATATTTTTTATATTTGCTTGATTTGCTAATTTTTGAATTTCATGCAGTAAGTATTGAACCTTATCTAGTAAAAATAAAAATAATACACAGCTTATAAAAACAGTTATTGCTAAATTGAAATTATTCATCTTAAATTGATTTAATAATAGAATGATAAATGTAGCGCATAATCCTATACCGACAATTTGGATGATTTCCATTACGCTTTCACTCCTAATCTAATGAAATAGAAATACATCCTTAACTTTATTAAAAAGATCACCAGCTTTTGTGATGACTTGTAAAAACACGATTATAAATGCAGTAATAATTGTCCAAGTAGCGAACTCTTCTTGTCCTGCTTTTTTTAAGACAGCGTGGATAATCGCAGCAATTACCCCAATACCAGCTATTTGAAACATTAATGCATAATTTGTAATCAACTTAAACCCCTCCTACAAGAGTAATATAACGATTAAAATTCCACTTAAAACGCCTAGCATTTTTGACATCCGTTCATAACTAGCTTGCGAATCGATCGCTTCTTGTTCTTCTCTTTCTAAATGTTTTAATGCCAAAATAATTTGTTTTTGCTGTGAATATTTATCATGCATTCCAATCGTCTCACCAAACTGTAATAATACTTGGAGATCTGACTCTTTAATGGAGACTGTTTTTGCATATTTCATTAATGAACTTTCCCAGGCCTCTTTTGCTGTCAATGCGCTTGTCTCAAGTTGAGTTGCAAAATCCTGTAAACACCCATTAATCGGGCCTTTTAATTGACTAGAGATTCTTCGAAATGCTTCTTGCAGTGGCAATTGACTATACATCACCTCTGCTTCAAGAGATTGGAGAGCTAGTTTCCAACCCCTTAGTTCTTTTGTTCGTTCTGATAATCGACCTGCAAAATAAAATCCAAGCCAACTTGTTGAAAAGATGATAAAAAGCGCTCCAATCCATCTCATTTAAAGCACCGCCCTAGAATGAAATAAACTAGTGCAATTTTTATTTTTTATATCCGTAACAGTACCTGGCGAAGGAAAATTCGAAATTTCGATAAATCGCTCAAAAGTCGCATTTTGAAACAATGGTTGTAATGATGGCCGCTTCTTTATCTCCTCTAAAGAGTAACCATGCACTGTTACAATTAATTGAACACCAGCAAAGATGGCCTCTAAAATCGCGTCAACATCTTCTTTTTTTCCTATTTCGTCTACAAGGATGACATGAGGACTCATTGACCTAACAAGCATCATCATCCCCTCAGCCTTTGGACAAGCATCTAATACATCGATTCTTTCACCAAATGTATATTGAGGAACCCCTTTTACTGAACCTGCTATTTCCGATCGTTCGTCAACAATCCCAACCTTACCAGGCCTAATTCCTCTTACGACATCACCTTGGCTAACGACTCTCGCAAAATCTCTTAGTAATGTTGTCTTACCTGCTTGTGGTGGGCCAATCAGCATTGTATTCTTCCATCTTCCTTCATAAACATACTTAACAAATGGATTAGCTATTCCAACTTTTTCTTTCGCAATCCGAAAATTATAAGAACTAATATCTCGAATCATTTTAACAAGTCCATTTTCAGTAACGACTCGACCAGCAAGCCCGACCCGATGTCCACCTTTTATTGTGATGTAACCTTTTTTCAATTCTTCTTCAATTGTATAAATGGAAAACTGACTAAGCTTCCCAAGTATTTGGCTACCTTCCTCTTCCGTTAAAATATAAGGAATAAAGTTGGACTCATTATTAGAGATCACCTCAACCGGGCGTCCGACCCTTAGCCTTAGCTCCTCTACATAACGAAGGTCTCCATAAGAACGCTGTAACTTTTCTTTTAACAAAGTAGGAATTACATTGAAAACCTCTTCCATAAAGGTCACATCCTATCATTTAAAAACTGCTAATAATATTAAAAACACACCACATACTACTAAAACTAATCGAATAGGGTCTAATTTAGATGCAACACCTATAATTCCAATTGCCATCGTTGAAATCAGAATAATTGGACCAACAGTGGCCAAAACACTATTTACAGCTAAAGCCTTCTTAATATCGTTCAAATACAATATTGTAAAAGCTGCAATCAATTCCACACTTCCTCCAAAAACCCTAAGCATCCCCATACTCAAAACTGCTCGATCCATTGATTCAATCCAGTCCTTCATAGCTACACACCTTTTTTCAGTCTTTTTATTACTAATATGCTGAACATGTCCATTTCAGAAGACAAACATTAGTTAGAAGACATAAAAAAAGAGAGAAGTTTTCTAACTTCTCTCTTTAGAGTGGTGAATTATCAATATGTAAAGTAGCGACTAACAGGATCTACTCAGTAAATTTGGTGGTAGTGGATTCGGGTTATTTTTTTAAAACTTCGGATCTTTTTACTTACTCATGAACCCTTTATGAGTAACCTTTTTGGGGATTTCTGCTTTTTTACTTACTCATGAACCCTTTATGAGTAACCTTTTTCGGGATTTCCACTGTTTTACTTACTCATGAGCCCTTTATGAGTAACCTTTTTCGGGATTTCTGCTTTTTTACTTACTCATGAGCCCTTTATGAGTAACCTTTTTCGGGATTTCTACTGTTTTACTTACTCATGAACCCTTTATAAGTAACCTTTTTTGGGGATTTCTGCTTTTTTACTTACTCATGAGCACTTTATGAGTAACCTTTTTCGGAATTTCTGCTGTTTTACTTACTCATGAACCTCCACAGGATAGAAGACACTCAGGTCTCGCCCACCGAAAAAAGCAAGTAATAATCCACTGAACTTGCTTCTCAAATATAATTAAAAAACTAGATAAACAAAAAAGATAATAACCATAATAACCTGCAAAATCGCTTTCGCTAACGAGCTGCTTATAAATGAAAGTACTGTAGCCCAGGCAGATTTGATTGATTCTTTCGTATCCTTACCTTGTAATTTTTCAGCTACAAAAACAGAAATAAACGGGACAATGATTAAGCCAAACGGAGGAAAAACAAACGAACCAACGATTACAGCTAAACAACCTACTCTTTCACCTGTTTTTGTACTCCCATATTTTTTAAGAAAATATGCATTCGCTAGAAAATCCGCTAAAAAGATAACTGCTGTAAAAATCACCATTATGATCCAAAAAGACAGATTTAAATTACTTTTATTAATACCAAAATAATATATTAAAAAACCTACCCATAAAACAGGAACACCAGGAATAATTGGTTTGATTAACGCAATAAACGCTATTGCAAAACAAATGATGATCAATGCCCAAAGAACGATTGATGTAACCATTTTCATCACCCTTACTTATTTAAATTTGTTAATACGAAAAAGAGACACTTCATAAATAAGTGCCTCCAATTTTTATATTTATTAATTAAGCTTTTGAACGTGAAACATAGCTAGCTTCAGTAGTGTTAATAATTAATAATTCACCTTCATTAATGAAGATTGGTACTTGAACTACTAAACCTGTTTCCATAGTAGCTGGTTTTGTAACGTTTGAAGCTGTATCACCTTTGATACCAGGTTCAGTTTCAACTACTTTTAAGTCAACTGTATTTGGTAATTCAACACCTAAAATTTCACTTTCAAAAGTCATGATATAAACTTCCATATTTTCTTTAAGGAATTTTAATTCACGTTCAATGTTTGCTTCTGGTAATTCAATTTGTTCATAAGACTCATTGTCCATGAATACATGTTGGTTACCGTTAGCATATAAGTATTGCATTTTACGGTTTTGAATATGTGCTTTTGCAACTTTCTCACCTGCACGGAATGTTTTTTCTTGAACAGCACCTGTGCGTAGATTACGAAGTTTTGAACGTACGAATGCAGCACCTTTACCCGGTTTAACGTGTTGGAAGTCAATTACTTGCCAAAGGCCACCGTCAGTTTCAATTGTTAAACCCGTACGAAAATCGTTTACTGAAATCATTAAAATATCCTCCTAAAAAATGAAATGGTCCTAATAATATGTATCGTGTAAAAAAAGAACCATTTCGCTTACCATGAATTTCTTTTACAACTTTATATCATAAAGTAAAATACGCATTTTGTGTAGTTCTATTTTCTAATCTAATGAAAACTTATAGGATGATTAGATTTTTTGGTGAAGACATTAAGTTTTCGTTACCACCAGTTTTAACGATTAAATCGTCTTCTATACGAACTCCACCTAAATTTGGAATGTAAATACCAGGTTCGCAAGTTACGATCATATTTGGCTCTAATACTGTATCAGAACGGAATGAAACTCCAGGTCCCTCATGTACTTCAAGTCCAATACCATGACCTGTACCATGTCCGTAATATTCTCCATAACCTTTTTCTGTAATATAATCACGAGTTAAAGCATCCGCTTCTTTACCTGTAATTCCTGCCTTAATTCCGTTAACACCGCGTAATTGAGCTTCAAGAACGATTTCATAAATTTTCTTTAATTCATCTTTAGGCTCACCAACAGATACAGTTCTAGTCATATCTGAAACATAACCTTTATAGTATGCACCAAAATCTAATGTTACAAAGTCACCGATTTCAATTACTTTCTCAGATGCTACACCATGTGGAAGTGCAGAACGTGCACCAGAAGCAACAATTGTATCAAAAGATGATGAAGTTGCACCTAATTTACGCATGAAAAATTCTAATTCATTTGATACTTCTAATTCTGTAACACCCTGACGGATAAATCCTAAAATATGATCAAAAGCAGATTCTGCAATTTTAGCAGCTTCTTTAATAATTGAAATTTCTGCATCAGTTTTAATTAAACGTAATTTTTCAATTAATCCGCTTACTGGAACTAATTCAGCTTTTACAACTTTGCGATATGAACCGAATTCTGTAAATGTAACATAATCTTGTTCAAATCCAAGTTTTGAAACGCCTAATTTTTCAGTTAATGCAGCAACTTCTGCAGGAATAGAACCTTCATGTTTTACAATTTCATAGCCAACACATTGGCTAGTAGCTTGCTCAATATAACGGAAATCAGTAATGAATAAAGCTTTGTCCTGAGTTATTAAAGCAACACCTGCAGAACCTGTAAAATTCGTCATATAACGTCTGTTGTATGTACTAGTAATTAATAATGCGTCTAAACCTTTTTCTACTAAAGTCTCACGTAACTTGTTAATTTTTTCCATTATTTTTCTCTCCCCTACTAATCTTTTGTAACGCACTTAACCCTAAATCATATCCATACACACCTAATCCTACGATTTGTCCTACAGTAACTGCAGCTAAAACTGAAGTATGTCGGAACTCTTCTCTCTTATGTATATTTGAAATGTGTACTTCAATCGTTGGAACAGTAATACTAGCAATTGCATCACGAATTGCATAACTGTAATGAGTAAATGCGCCTGGATTAAAAAGAATCCCATCATAGACATTATTTGCCGCATGAAGTTTATCGATTAAATCACCTTCATGATTAGATTGAAAGCAATCAATCGTATCTCCATTTTCATGTGCTAGTGATGATACATGATCCTCAATATCCTTTAATGTAGTTGAACCATAGATAGAAACTTCTCTTTGACCGAGCATATTTAGATTAGGTCCATTTAACAATAAAAACTTAGCCATTTAAAAGTCTCCACCCATCATTTCAGCATATTTATCCCAAAAACGCATATTTTGGAATACCCAAGCTTTATTTTATCATAGGCCAGACTATTTTGAATAGCCACGCAAATATGTCTTTTGTTCTTGAAATGCAAATGAAACAGAATATCCAATAAATGTTCCGTATAAAATGAATACACAGATAGTTGTAACTGTTGTATCAGATGAATAATCCTTAACTGCTTTTAAATCAAATGCTATTTTACCGAGCACGATAAAAACAATGACCCAAAGAATTAATCCAAAAAATATTCCCGGAAGAACACCAGTAAACCTTTTACCAATAAAGTAAAATACAAATGCGATTATAATTGAAATGATTCCAATTCCTACAATTGAAATGAGGTTTTCTATGTAACCATGTGCCCATTTTCCAAGCTTAATTTTTTCTAAAACAAAATTCGGACCAATTTGAGTAAAATCAAAATAACTAAGAACTAACAAAATAGTGGACCAAAATATCCCACCAAAAAAGCCAATACTTACGATCTTATTAAAATTCGTATTTCCATTAGAACCTCCTTGCCCACCCTGAACTTGATTCTCAGCCGGAGTTTGGTCTGGGTTTGGATTTTGTTCCTGGTTTTGATCTTGACCCTGCTTTTCTTGTTCTTTATTCTCTTCTTGCTCTTTATGCCCTTTGTCCATCTAACATTTCCCTTTCCATACATTGCTAAATATCTTACTGTATTATGTCCAACAAAGAAATTTTTAATGTGAATCTGATTATTTATTTGAAAATTAAAAATATTTAAATTATTATTTTTATTTTCCTACTTCTTATACTTGCACCTTTATAATGCTTACATTTACAATAGATATAAATAGATAAATACAAGTTTAGGTTGGTGCAACATGAGAGAGAAGAATAAAGCAGTATATGGGGGTCAAGCAATCGTTGAGGGTGTAATGTTTGGTGGCAAAACACATACAGTCTCTGCAATACGCAGATCAAATGATGAAATACAATATTATGAAGAACCGATACATATAAATCGGACAATGCAAAAATTAAAAAAAATTCCATTTGTCCGTGGTGTAGTCGCGATTGTTCAAGCAAGCATCAATGGATCTAAGCATTTAAACTATTCCACTGATAGATATGGTGTTGATCCAAAAGATGATGAAAAAATAGCAATTGAACGTGAAAAACAAAAAGGTAAACTTGGAACTTACCTTGGGCTTTCATTACTTGCCGTTTTATCATTTTTAGTTGGAAAAGTTATTTTCACACTTGTGCCCGTTCTACTAGCAGCAACATTGAAACCAATATTCGAAACCGATTTTCAACAAGTCGTAATAGAAAGTATTTTAAAACTAGGTTTTCTGTTAATTTATATTTATTTAGTTTCGTTAACTCCATTTATTAAAAGAGTATTTATGTATCACGGTGCCGAACATAAAGTAATTAACGCATTTGAAAACAATATACCTTTAACAATTGAAGGCGTTCAATCACAATCACGACTACATTATCGTTGTGGTAGTAGTTTCATTCTTTTTACTGTAATTGTTGGCATGTTTATTTACTTCTTAGTTCCAACAAGCCCACTTTGGTTAAGGATTGTAGATAGACTTTTATTAATTCCAGTTGTAATAGGCGTATCATTCGAAGTTTTACAATTAACAAATAAAGTTCGAAACATTCCAATATTAAGATGGGTTGGCTACCCAGGATTATGGCTTCAATTATTAACGACAAAAGAACCTACTGATGATCAAGTTGAAGTATCGATCGCCTCTTTTAACCGACTGATGGACATGGAAAAAAATAACACCAGATAATTGACAGAATTTTATAAAAAATATCAACTTATTGGATAAAATGTAATAAACTATAAGAAACCATATTTTTTCTAATACAATTAATAACAAATTTACTCTTCACTTAGGAGGTGCTTAAAGTGAATCAAAAAGTGTACACATCAATATTTTATGGAATCATTGCATTAGCACTTTTTGGCTTAATTGCTCAGTTGATACACGAACCAGCAAAAATATTACAAAGGTTTTTGTTTATAGGATTAATCCTTTTAATTCTTTATTTTATTTATAGAGTTTTTACCTCTTCAAACAGTCAAAGAAGCCAACAGGATTCTTATCGAAAGGCTGCAAAACAAACGATAAAAAAATATAACACACAAAAATCAAGTCCGATAAAAAAATCGATGAACAAATCAAAGCCCACTTCAAGAAAAAGTACCTCCAGCCCTTTATTAAAAAAACGAATAAAGGATTCGAGCCACTTAACTGTGATTGAAGGTGAAAAGGGCAAAAAGAAAGACCGTGCTTCCTACTAAGCACGGTCTTTTTATTTATTCGAATTCGATTGTTGCTCTTCATTCGATTTTTGGATATATTTTAATGCTTCAATTCGCTCTTTATCTTCTTCAAAGTATTGAACTAATTCTCCAATTCGATCAACCGCTTCCCAACTCATATGGTGTTCCATTCCTTCAACATCTTGATAGATTAATTTTTCATCAACACCAATAATACGTAGGAATTGCTCAAGTAAAACATGGCGATAAACAAGCTTTTTCCCCATTTTTTTACCTTTTTGCGTTAAGATAAGTCCTCTATACTTTTCATAAATTAAATACTCGTCTTTATCAAGTTTTTGAACCATTTTGGTCACCGACGATGGGTGTACTGATAAGGCTTCAGCAATATCAGAAACACGAGCATACCCTTTATCTTCAATTAAAAGGTAAATTTGTTCTATATAATCTTCCATACTAGGTGTGGGCATGTTCTTCCTCCAATACAGTAATTCAAACTTTTATCCGTTACAATAAGCATCAGTTAAAATGATACAATACATATGCCAAAAGAGCAATTAACATGAACTAGAATCGATAGATAGTCCTACTGTATAAGAATATGTCAAAAATAAAAAGAGTGTACCTATTAATTAGATACACATTTAAGTAAAATATTGAATTTCACCATTCGGAAAATATTTATTTATATAGCTGGAGATTGTCTCTTCGATTGAAGCAGCCTCTTCCTTTTGATAAACATATTTTCCAATTCCGTATTTCCCCCATTTATATTTCCTTTTCTCTTCATCCATCTCAAGCTTCGTATTAGGATACCTCTCTAAAATCACTTTTTTTGCAGGCTTAGTAAAACGATGCTGAATTAGCTCAAACGTCATTTTCTCATCGGCCAATTCACCTAATGCATCCTTCAACCGAATAAAGAGCTCTTCATAGCCCTCTTCCCACTCATCATGCATATAAATAGGTGCCACTATAAAACCAAATGGATAACCTGCATGCGCAACTTTTTTCGCAGCTTCTATTCTCTCATCAAAAGAACCCGTACCAGGTTCAAAATTTTTAATAACATACCTAGAATTTATACTAAATCTAAATGTTGTTTTCCCATTATGTTTTGCATCGAGTAAATGATCAACATGTGGAAATTTCGTTACAAATCGTAAACGACCAAACTCAGTTTGTCCTATAAATTCAATTGTTTTCTTTAGTGAGTGAGTTAAATAATCAATACCTACAATATCCGAAGTACACGCTGCCTCAAACCTTGTAATCTCAGGCTCACGCTCCTTCATATATTTTTCTGCTTGTGCGAAAATATCCTCTAAATTAACATATACCCTAATATACGGCTTTGAACCAAGTGTAGTTTGTAAATAACAATAATGACAATGTCCCATACAACCTGTAGCAAGAGGAATAGCATATTCCGCAGAAGGTTTAGAAGTCTCAAATTTTAATGTTTTACGTAATCCAACAACTAAAGTTGATTTTGCAATACGATACTTTTCAATATCATTCTCACCTGGTAAATTACGAATTTGATTATGGGAAGTCGTTTCTCTAATATCTAGCCCCATTTTCTCAAATTTCTCTTTTAACTCCCTACCTAAAGGATACTCTAAAGCTTGAGGCTCAAAATACACAAGGTTTGGTACAAAAGGTTTCATCCAATCACCCCTTCTCCACGTTAATGCTTAGTATTGACCCCAATAAAAAATAAAACATTGGAAATGGTAGGAAGCTCATTTCTTATTGTGTTGTTCATTTATTTTTTGTAGCGCACCGCTTGGGGTTTACGGGTTATTTTTTGTTTTGTTAACTGATTGCATATGAAAACAACTGCATTACATGTATTTTTTAACTGATTTGCAATTCTGGAAGTAAAACTAAATATTTTTCTTTAAAATGAACCGATTTTTCTTCAAATTACACTTATCTCGGGCATTCAAATAAATTTTAAAGGTCAAGTTGACTAGATTTAAGTACGAATCACGTTATAATACCCTTAGGGGTATGGGTATATTTTTGTTTTATTTGCACTTTTATCATTTTTAATTGCGATTCTCGGATTTTATTTGCATTTTTCCTATTTTTAATTGCGATTATCAGATTTTATTTGCACTTTTGCCTTTTTTATTTGCACTTCTTTGTTTATTTGCACTTATTTCACAATTATTTGCGTTCCTCAGACTTTTATTTGCACGTTCGCCTTGTTTATTTGCACTTCATGTTTATTTGCACTTATCTCACTGGTATTTGCGTTCCTCTGGTTTTATTTGCGCCTTTGCCTTAGATATTTGCACTTCATTGTTTATTAGCACTTATTTCACTGGTATTTGCGTTCCTCAGGTTTTATTTGCTGCTTTGTCCTTTTTATTTGCTCTTATCACTTTGATAATTGCATCCCCAAGTTAATTTGCACCTTTACCCTGTTACCCCCTTAATCCCCACAAAAAAAAGAAAGCCAAAAAGGCTTTCCTCAAAACTACCTATTACATATAAAATTATTTACGTAAGTTCCATTCCTCAGTACTATACTTTGTAGCTAGTAGGTCTTGAACTTCTTTTTCTTGAGCTTCAGTTAATTCATATGGAACTAACTCAATGTCTAGTCCAATTTCAAATCCTTTTTCAAATGCTTCGTATAGATCCGCCATTGTTTTTGGAGTAGCACTTTCTGCATTAATCCAAGTTGCGCGATCTAAGAATCTTTTCTTCATTTTCTCTTTTACTGCATCTGAAGAGAAAATATATAGGTCATATAGCATATCAACATCAATATTTAATGGAACTGACCCGTGTTGAAGAATTGAGCCTTTTTGTCTAGTTTGAGCACTTCCAGCAATTTTTTTATCGTTCACTACGACTTCATACCAAGATGGAGCATCGAAACATACTGCACTTGCTGGGTTTTTAAGTTGATTTTTTTCTTCAGCAGTTTTTGGTACTGAAAATGATGCATCTAGACCTAGAAGCTTGTACCCTTCCAAAATTCCCATTGAAATAACTCTATATGCTTCAGTTACTGATACAGGCATATTCGGATAGCTTTCTGGAACGATTACACTATAAGTTAGTTCTTCATGATGTAGTACACTTCTACCACCAGTTTGTCGTCTAACGAAGTCACCATTGTATTTTTTTAATGCATCTAAACTAATTTCTTGATTTTTTTGGAAATAACCAATTGTAACAGTAGGATTTTCCCATTCATAAAAACGTAAAGTTGGTAGAAAGCCTTCTTCACTTTGCCATTTAATTAAGCATTCATCAAGTGCCATATTATAGCTACCAGATTTCACTCCACTATTAATAAAGTTCCACTTAGTCTTTGCCATGTTGATAAACTCCTCTTTTTTGTTTAAAATTTTACTTTTTTAATGAAAGTTTCTTGCACAATCCTATTAGAGAATTATAATAAGATAAGTAGGTAATTGAAAGGTGATGAAAAATTTGAATCAGTTTTTACCAGTAATTTTTGTCGTACTAGGTATCATTGTATACTCAACAGTAATGTATTTCTACCAAAAACGTTTAATTAAAACGTTAACTGAGGAAGAATTTCGTGCTGGCTTACGTAAAGCTCAACTAATTGACTTACGCGATCAAGAAGATTTTAAGAACGGCCATATATTAGGTGCTCGTAATATTCCGTTCGCACAACTAAAAACGCGTTCAAAAGAAATTCGTAGAGATCAGGCAGTTTATTTATACGATCAAATGGGCGTTCGTCCTGGACAAGCTGCACGTATTTTACGTAAACAAGGCGTAATGGAGCTTTACCAACTTAAAGGCGGCTTCAAGCTTTGGTCTGGTAAAGTAAAAAAAGGCTTATAATCTATTTAATGTAAATAAAAAAACTACTTCATTATAGGAAGTAGTTTTTTACGTTTATGTAATTATTACATATGTTTATTCTTTTTGAGTTTTAGGTTTACTATATTTTTCACCTTTTGTATCAATCTTAATTGATTCGATTACTACAGGAGTTACAGGTTTTTCCATTGAATCTACTTCAACTTCATCGATTTTTTTAACAATATCGATTCCTTCAATTACTTTACCAAATGATGCATATTGTCCATCAAGGTCTGGTGTATCATTAGCCATTATGAAAAATTGACTACCAGCACTATTAGGTTCACCAGTTCTTGCCATTGATAATACACCTGTTGTATGTTTTAAATTATTTTTAAAACCGTTAGATGTAAATTCTCCTTTAATAGTATATCCTGGACCACCGTTTCCAGTTCCCTCTGGATCTCCACCTTGAATAACAAAATCTCTAACAACTCGATGGAACGTTAAACCATTATAAAACCCTTTGTTTGCTAGTGAAATGAAATTATCTACTGTATTTGGCGCAATATTAGGATATAATTCAGCTTTAATGACACCATAGTCCTTTACAGTTATCGTTGCAATTGGGTTTTTCACATGCTTATTCCCTTTTGCAGTCTTATCATTATTGTTACCACATGCGGCTAATAAGCTAATCGTTAATACAAGACAGCTTATTAAAATTGCTCTAAAAGATCTTTTTAACATTTTTACTTCTCCCCTCTTTCCATAATTATAGTTTACCAAATTTGACCACTTATTTTCTACGGTTTCAAAAAATTGGGAATTTTTACACAGATAGACAACTTCCGATAAATTTAATGAAAATTCGCCGACTGGATCGATTTAAGGTTAAGACAGACATATAAAATTGGAAACCACATCGATTTTCTTCATCTTTCCCTATTTAGAGTTCTTACAGTACAAAAAAACTACTATCCATCTTTAAATGAATAGCAGTTTCCTTTTTAATTTACACAACTTTTTTCGATCGTTCTTCGATATTGTTTTTACTAAATGGAAACCACCAATTCCATTTTCCAAATAACTGCATTAAGCTTGGAACTAAGACTAAGCGAACGATTGTAGCGTCCAAGAATATAGCTATTGCGATACCGATTCCCATTTGTTTTACCGGTACCATATCAGTAAAAGCAAATGCTCCAGTTATAACGATCATAATGGACGCTGCTGATGTAATAATACGACTCGTCGATACTAAACCTTCTCTAGTCGAATAAGTATTATCTCCAGATTCATAATATAACTCTTGCATTCTTGACATTAAAAATACTTCATAGTCCATGCTTAAGCCAAAAACTAATCCAAAGACAAACACTGGTAAAATCAACATAATATCAGATTGAGGTAATCCAAATTTCCCACCCTGGAATAGCCACGTAATAATTCCAAAAGTTGCACTTAGTGATAATACATTCATTAGTATTGCTTTGATTGGGATGATAATTGACCTAAAAGCAATCATTAATATGATGAAAGTACTTACCATAATGACAAGTAAACCGTATAAAATATTATCTGTAATCTCATCAAATAATTCTTGTTCGAATTTAACTTGACCACCTACAGTATAGTTAAGGCCTTCAATTTTTCCTTTATATTTATCCTCAAAATCTCGTACCCATTGCTTCCCCTTTTCTGATTTCGGATTAGAATTCAGGAAAACTTGTATATATGTTTTATTATTTTTAATATAAGCATCAATCGCTGGCTGAATTTTTGAAGCACTAGGAGTTTTTAAAGCAGGTAATACTTGCTGTGCATTTAAATTAACTGCATTTAACACGCTTTTTACTTCATAAACATTCTGATCTTTTTCAAGTTTTTTCTGTATGTTTTCTAAGGTGTTTAAATGATCTTGATTCAAGAAATCATCTTTAGATGCCAATACGATTGAAATTGTCCCATGCTTTTGAGCTTCTGGAAGAAACGCTTTTTGATATTTTTCATAATTAATTCGCGATGCTGCATCCTTCGGTAATGCGTCAATCGTCGGTATATTTAAGTGCACATCTCTAATTGGAATGACAAAAAGACCTAATATGATTAACGATGTTAGAGCCATAATGACTGGTCTTTTCATAACGAAATTTGCAAATTTTCTCCAAACTGCTTGTTGTTGGTCTTGACTTCGATTCGCAATCGATTTTAGCGTACCTTTATTAATATTTTTACCAAGGGCTGAAAGTACTGCTGGTAGTAATGTTAATGATAAAAATAAACTGACTAAAACTACAACTGCGCCACTGATTGCAACACTTCTAAATAAATCAATATTAATGAAATAAAGTGCCGATAAACCTATAAACACACAAATTCCAGAAAAAATAATCGCTCTGCCGGCTGTTGCAAATGTGACACTAATCGCTTCCTTCACCGTTGAATGATTCTGTAATTCAGTTTTATAACGACTAACGAATAGCAATGCAAAATCGATTGATAGTGCTAATCCAATCATCGGTGCAACATTTAATACAAAGATTGACAATTCAATATGTTTTCCAATAAAGGCTAATATACCAAAAGTACTTAAAATACTAATCATACCAATAATAATTGGAATAGCAGATGCAACTAAACTTCCAAATGCAAAAAACAGTACAATAAACGCAATTGGAACACCAATCATTTCAGCCTTCTTTAAGTCTTTTTGACTAGTTTTATTCATAACATCACTAATGATCGTAAATCCAGTTGTACCTATTTTCACAGAATCATCTGACAAGGACTCTACTTTTTTTGCAAATTTATTATTTAGATCAACAAGCTTATCATGGTCCTTTTCATTGTATAAAAAAGATAAGTAAGCGATATTCTTCTTTTTCATACTTGGATTATTTAGAGGATGATGAAATTGTGCTATATTCTTTTCTTTTTGAACTTCTTTAACGACACGTTCAATTTCAGATTGGAATTTAGCATCGGTTACCCCTTTATTCCGTTCAAGAATTATGATTAGTGAGTCGGGTGATTGTTCAAATTCTTTTTCCAATACATTCTTAGCTTGTTCATATTCCCCAGGTGTTCTAAATCCATCCCCATCCAAAATGCCCGGTAAATGTTTAGAATAGACACCTAAAAAAATTGAAATCACGGCTAATATTGCTATGATAAAATATCGAAGTTGATATATCGAACGACCCACCTTTTTCCAAGCACTATTTTCATTTACTGTACTTTTCATCTTTCCACTCCTTATTTACATATCCTACCAATATTTTATCAAACTTTAGTGTAAATTCGCCTATTTATTTTATATTTTGACATAAGAATTTTTAAAGAAAACTCGCAAAAATTGATAGACCTTAAAGTGAAGACCGAGTCGTAAATGTAATTTGTGTAACTACGACGATTGTCCTTCTTAACTGCATATTTATTCTTTCTTAAGATGATAAAAAAACGCCCAAAATATAAATCAAATTGATTTATATTTGAGCGCTAAAATTTTGAAACAAATATAGCAACGATTATGCCTAATATTGCTCCGACAACAACTTCATATGAAGTATGACCTACTAATTCATTTAATGCTTTATAATTTTTTATTCTCCCATGAAAAAAATCATTTAATAACTTTGCATGTTTACTAACTGCAAGTCTAACCCCAGAAGCATCATACATAATAATCGTCGCAAAAATCGCTGAGATTGCGAAAGTAACATTTTCAAATCCTTCTGTTAACCCTACACTCAGTGCTAATCCTGTCACCGTAGAAGAATGTGAACTTGGCATACCACCAGAGGCAAAAAACTTAGATATATCAAAGTCCTTTTCTTTAAACAAATGAATAATAACCTTTAAGAACTGCGCAATAAACCACGCGATCACCGCAGAAACCAATGGTTCGTTATGAAGTATCGACAAAACGTACCTCCTCTAAATACAAAAAATTATTATTCCATTATTATCTTCCTTAAGTAATTGTATATTCACCAACTTTGTAAAAGAACTGATATTTAAGTCAGAAATTAGGAATTCGTAATCTGGGCAATGGTAGCGTAGTATAAAATATTCCACTTGCATATTCTGACTTTAATGTTCTACCTCATTGACTTGAAATTCTTGCCTTTAACGATCGCCCCTAAATTTTTTTAATAAATTATCATTTTTCAAATTGACAATTCATACAATTCTGATAGACTTAGTTGTAATTAATATCTAGGAGGAAGCCCATGAGCCAAGCCAACGACTTAAAACCCATCATTGAGGTCGTGGAATCGTTACTTAGTGGTTTAAAATTTGGAACAATCACATTAGTCGTTCAAGATGGGAGAATTATTCAAGTAGAAAAGCAAGAAAAAATACGATTAAAGTAAAATGTGTTCCTGCTGACTAGAAAAACTAGAGGCAGCTCAAGTCTACGAAACTGTAGATTTGGGCTGCCTTTTTCTTTTTAGGATAACTTGAATGGAAATAAACTTTCTTTTGAAAAAGATCTGTTTCCGCTCTACTCTCTTTAGTCAATTGGAGGAAAGAAAATGAAGTTTGAAAATTGGAATGAGAAAAATATTCCTAGCTTTTCGATTGATAATGAAACTAAAGGTGCACTTGAAGTACTTGAGTGGGCTTACAAAACCTATGGTGATGAGCTAATTTATGCTTGTAGCTTTGGTGTTGAGGGAATCTTATTAATTGATTTAATTTCAAAAGTTAAGCCTGATGCAAAGATTGTATTTTTAGAGACCGGCCTACATTTTAAAGAAACATATGAATTAATAGACCGTGTCAAAGCAAAGTATCCACACTTACAAATCGAAAAGAAAACACCAAGTCTTACTTTAGAAGAACAAGCGAGTATTCATGGAGATGAGTTATGGAAGCGTGAACCGAATAAGTGCTGTAATATTCGTAAAATCCTACCACTTCAAGAAGCTCTAAAAGGTGCTCCAGCTTGGATCTCAGGCTTAAGAAGGGAACAATCACCTTCTAGGCAGAAAACAGAATTTCTTAATCTAGATAATAAGTTCAGTTCAATTAAGGTTTGCCCCTTAATTCATTGGACTTGGAAGGAAGTTTGGCGATATGTATATTACAAAAACCTTCCATACAATCCATTACATGATATAGGTTATCCAAGCATTGGTTGTGAGGTTTGTACATTGCCTGTTTCGAACTCTTCAGATAGTCGTTCTGGACGTTGGTCAGGAACAAATAAAACAGAATGCGGTTTACATGACTAGTTGTCTTATTAGATGCTAAAAAACTAAATTTTATTCTTACTAACTATTAAATTAGGAAAATATAAGGAGTGTTTAGAAATGAGTTTAGCCCCTCACGGTGGAGTCTTAATTAATCGATTTTATCCAGAAGTAGCTGTTAGAGATGGTCTGAAAGAAATCCCTTTAGATTTAATAGCTTTAAGTGATCTCGAGCTAATTGGAAATGGTGCTTATAGTCCCCTAACTGGATTTTTAGGAAAAGATGATTATGAGCAAGTCGTAAGCACAATGAGATTAAAAAACGGAACAGTATGGAGTATTCCAATTACCCTTCCTGTAAATGGTCAATTAGCTAGTAAGCTAAAACTAGGTGAAGTAGTGAAACTTACTTGGGAAAATGATGTGTATGCATTGTTAGCGATTGAAGATATTTATACACCTAATAAGTTACTAGAAGCACAGTTTGTTTATGGAACTACTGACACAAACCACCCTGGAGTTGCGAAAATGTATTCTCGTGGTGATGTTTATTTAGGTGGAGAAGTAACTGTTATTAAACAAATTAATCGTACTAAGTTCACTGAGCATTATTTAAGTCCAAAAGAAACGAGAGAAAAATTTGCGTCATTAAATTGGAAAAAAATTGTTGGGTTTCAAACTCGTAATCCAGTTCATCGTGCACATGAGTATATTCAAAAAACTGCACTTGAAATCGTAGATGGCTTGTTCTTAAACCCATTAGTTGGTGAGACAAAATCGGATGATATTCCTGCTGAAGTACGTATGAAAAGCTATAAAGTATTACTCCAAAACTATTACCCAACAGACCGAGTATTTTTAGCTGTATTCCCTGCCGCTATGCGATATGCGGGCCCAAGAGAAGCTGTGTTCCATTCGATCGTTAGAAAAAATTATGGCTGCACACATTTTATAGTTGGCCGTGATCATGCTGGAGTAGGTAATTACTATGGAACATATGATGCACAAAAAATCTTTCAAAACTTTTCACAGGATGAATTAGGAATCAATCTCTTATTCTTTGAAAATAGTTTCTATTGCTCAAAATGCGAGAATATGGGTTCAACAAAAACTTGTCCGCATGGTAGTGAGCACCATGTAACTTTATCTGGTACGAAGGTTCGTGAAATGCTGAAAAACGGTGAAGTTCCTCCTTCAGCTTTTAGTAGGAAAGAAGTTGTTGAAGTATTAATAGAGGGATTGAAAGAACCTCAATCAATTTCAGCAGAATAGGAGAAATTTTAAATGTCTAAAAATATTGTTTGGCACCAAGCAAGTATTACAAAACAAGATCGTCGTTTCAAAAACAATCACCACAGCACTATTTTATGGTTTACAGGTTTATCTGCTTCTGGGAAATCAACTATCGCTAACGAAATCGCAAAAGCATTGTTCAACCTTAATGTTCAACAATACGTCTTAGATGGTGATAATATTCGTCACGGATTAAACAATGATCTTGGCTTCACTGATTATGATCGAACAGAAAACATTCGTAGAATTGGTGAAGTAGCAAAACTCTTTGTAGATAATGGGCAAATTGTATTAACAGCCTTTATCTCCCCATTTATAGCTGATCGAAATATAGTGCGGTCATTAGTCGCTCAAGATGAATTTATTGAAGTTTATGTAGAGTGCTCTGTTGAGACATGTGAAAGTAGAGACCCGAAAGGCCTTTACAAAAAAGCAAAAAATGGTGAAATTCAAAACTTTACGGGCATCAGTTCTCCGTATGAAGCTCCATTAAATCCAGAAATTACATTAAACACAGATAAACTATCCGTTCAAGAATGTGTTGAAACAGTACTTCAATTTTTAAAGAGTAAAAATTATATTGGGTAAGGTGATGTTCGATGGCATTTGAAAAAATATGGAAAGACAATCTTAAGTTAAATGAAACTGAAAAAAAGAAACTCGTTAAAGATGGACTAAAAATTTATGATGACATCCCCTACTATGCTGAAAATGGGTTTGAATCCATTCCAAAGGATCAATGGGATATGTTCAAGTGGGCTGGATGCTATTTACAAAAACCAAAAGAAGCCGGATATTTTATGATGCGTGTAAATGTTCCTTCTGGTATTTTAACGCATGATCAACTTGTCACATTAGCTGATATCGCTCGTGATTATGGTCGAGATGTTTATGACATTACAACTCGTCAAGCAATCCAATTTCATTGGTTAACAATTGATCAAATACCAGATATTTTCACCCGTTTAGAAAAAGTTGGGCTTTCTAGTTCCGGTGCATGCGGTGATATTACTCGTAATATCGTTGGAAATCCACTTGCAGGAATCGATCCAAATGAATTATTTGATACTACACCAATTGTGAAGGAAATTTATGAATTTTTTCAGTTTAATGAAGATTTCTCTAATCTACCTAGAAAATATAAAATGTCGATTAGTACGAATAAAAGTAATGCATCCAATGCAGAAATTAACTGTATTTCATTTGTTCCTGCAATTAAAGAGATTGATGGAAAAGAAACTTCTGGTTTCCATGTAAAAGTTGGTGGTGGACTTTCTGCCGCTCCACATTTAGCTCAAGAACTAGATCTATTCGTACTACCACATCAAGTTAAAGAAGTTTCAATAGCTGTTACAACAATCTTTAGAGATTTTGGCTATCGTGAAAAACGCCATCACTCCCGTTTAAAGTTTTTGGTCGCTGATTGGGGAGTTGAGAAGTTTAAAGAAGTTTTAGAAGGATACACAGGTAAGCTATTAACGAAAGGAACAGGCTTTGAGGGGTCATGGAATGCAGGGTATTTTTACGGAGTTCATCCACAAAAGCAAGAAGGACTAAATTATGTGGGATTAAGTATACCTGTTGGACGATTACATTCTAAGGACGTTTTTGAATTAGCTAGAATCGTAAAAAGATATGGTAATGGTGAAATACGAAATTGTAATTCACAAAATTTAATTTTGCCAAATATCCCAACAGAAAATCTTGATGAACTATTAAAGGAACCTATTCTTGAAAAATTCACGCCAGTGCCTCCAAAATTCATTGGCTACTCTGTCGCTTGTACTGGAAATGAATATTGCAACTTAGCATTAGTGGAAACAAAAGCTCGTATGAAGGATACTGCTTCTTATTTAGATGAAAAAATCACATTAGATGTCCCTGTCAGAATTCATATGGTCGGTTGCCCTAACTCTTGTGGTCAAAGAGCAATCGCGGATATAGGTCTTCAAGGAATCAAAGCTCGTAATGAGAAAAAAGAATTAGTAGAAGCTTTTGAAATTTACGTAGGTGGTACATTAGCGAACGGTGGTAAATTAAACGAAAAATTAAAAGGTAAGGTTGAATCCCCTGCCCTACATCTTGTATTAGAAAAATTCTTGCAGCACTTTAGTCAAAATAAACTACCTTCTGAACCTTATTTAGATTATGTATCAAGAGTTGGAATTGAAGAATTGCAAAATCATTTAACAGCTATTCTTGAAACTGTTAAAGCATCTTAAAGAAAGACGGTGACATATGTTTTTATATCGATTTGAAGCAACAATCCAAAGCCGTGTCGTACCTATTGTTATTTTAGCAAGTGATGATGAAAAAGCATTTAAGTTAGTTGATACTGAACTTGAAAAGTTTTATGTAAAAAAACCAGTCGTTAAAGATCTACTAATGTATGAAAAAAAGAAAGTTAATCAAAGTGGTGGATTTGTTTTAGATTTAGAAGTTTTAAGTAAACGATAATAATGAGGTGTGTGGAATGATTGGAAAAGTTTATTTAGTTGGTGCTGGGCCAGGGGATGTTGATCTAATTACTGTAAAAGGACTAAAGTACATTCAAAATGCAGATGTCATTATATATGACCGATTAGTCAATAAGGAACTACTAGATTATGCAAAAGAATCCGTCGAGTTAATATACGCTGGTAAACTACCAAACTACCATGCATTGAAGCAAGAAACTATAAATGCCTTCCTAGTGAAATATGCTAAAAAAGGAAAAAACGTTGTTCGATTAAAAGGTGGAGACCCCTTCATTTTTGGCCGCGGAGGTGAAGAAGCAGCTTATCTTGTTGAACGTGGTGTTTCATTTGAAATTGTTCCTGGTATTACTTCAGGTATAGCAGCTCCAGCTTATGCCGGCATACCTGTTACCCACCGCGATTACAGTAGTTCATTTGCATTTGTAACAGGGCATTGCAAAGAAGAGGATACTGTAAAATGGGCAGCTTTAGCAAAAGGCATCGATACTCTAGCAATTTATATGGGAGTTAATAATTTACCATATATTCGTCATCAACTAATTTCAAATGGAAAACATCAAGACACCCCTGTTGCACTCATTCATTACGGTACTACTGAACAACAGCGAACTGTCATAAGTACATTAAAAAATGTCTTAACAGATGTTGAAAAAGAAAAAATAACAAACCCTAGTATGATTATTGTAGGAGAGGTCGTTCGCTTACATCATCAATTACAATGGTTTGAAACGAAATATAACGCTATAACTGACCATAAAAATATTAATTATTCTAGTCTTTAAATTCTCGCCTAGCATGAAATGAGGTGCTTTACAATGGATGCAATCTTATATGTATGTCATGGAAGCCGTGTAAAATCGGCTGTCCATTCTGCCATACAATTTGTTAAAAAAGTTCAAAAGCAAATTGATTGCAAAGTACAAGAAATTAGTTTCATCGAACTCGCTGAACCATCAATTTCAGTAGGATTAGAAAATTGTTTGCGTAAAGGAGCAAACTCGGTAACAGTATTGCCGGTTTTACTCCTTTCTGCAAATCATGCAAAGGTGGATATACCTCTAGAAATTGCAAAATTTCAAGAGGTATATCCAGACATTACGATTAATATAGCTGAACCAATTGGCATTCACAAAAATATGATTGAATTAATTAAAAAACGCATAAATGAAAAAGCGAAGAATTTAATTAAACCAACCAAAATTATGTTAGTTGGACGAGGAAGTAGTGATCCACTAACCATCAAAGATTTTAATTCGATTGTTAAACTACTTGAGGTTAATTTAAATCACCCTGTTTTACCGGCGTTTATGGCTGTTTCAAAGCCAACTATTCATGAAGCTTGGGATCAACTAATGAACGAAAAAAATAATCAAGTTATTATTGTACCTTATTTATTTTTTTCAGGAACGCTTATGAATGAAATAAAGCATAAACAAAAAACGCTACCTCTAGCTATGCAAAATAACTGGATATTATGTGAACCATTAGGATATGACCCGTTAATTACTTCAATTTTTACTGATAGAATTCATGAATCTCAAGCAAAACAATTAATCACTGTGGCAAAATAAAAGCTCTTGTTCCTTCTATGAAAGAACAAGAGCTTTACTTTTATTATTTACTTTCAACTTTCAAGAAATTTGTTGGTTTGTAAGTTGGCAGTGTTTGTAAAAAACGATTAATTCTTTTTGTAGCTTCAATTAATTGATTTAATGAAGTTGCATAAGAACATCGAATATATCCTTCACCACAATCCCCAAAAACATTTCCCGGGACGACCGCTACTCTCTCTTTTAATAATAATTGTTCAGCAAATTCCTCTGATGTTAAGCCAGTATTTTGAATTGATGGGAAAACATAAAATGCGCCACCAGGATTATGACATGATAATCCAATTTCTTGTAGCGATTGAACAAGGAAATTACGTCGTTGCATATAGCTTCGTCTCATAGCTTCTACATCATGATCTCCATTACGAAGTGCTTCAACCGCTGCATGCTGAGACATTGTTGGTGCACACATGATTGCATATTGATGAACCTTAAGCATATGGGAAATAATGTCCGAAGGTGCCGCAACAATTCCTAAACGCCAACCTGTCATCGCAAATGTTTTCGAAAATCCAGAGATTAAGATTGTATGATCTCTCATTCCATCAATATTTGCAAAGCTTGTATATTCGCCATCATAAACAAGTTCAGCATAAATTTCATCCGAAATAACTAATAAATTATGCTTTTTAACAAATATAGCTAAATCTTCTAATAATTCTTTTTCTAATAAAGTACCTGTTGGATTATTAGGATTACAAAGTAAGATTGCCTTTGTTTTCGGTGTAATTTTCTTTTTTAACGCTTGGAGATTAATTTTAAACTCCTCTTCTCCCGTCGTCGCTAAATGAACTGGAACACCTCCAGCTAGTGATACAAGAGGCGCATATGATACAAAGCATGGATCAATGACGATTACTTCGTCCCCTGGATTTAAAATTGTTCTTAATGCAATATCAATCCCTTGGCTTGCCCCTACAGTTATAATTAATTCTTCCTCTGGACTATAATGTACATCAAATTTTTTTGCAAAATAACGACTTACTTCCTCACGTAATTCTAGTAGTCCAGCATTTGAAGTGTATGCCGTATGTCCAGTCTCTAATGAATAAATACTTGCTTCTCTTACGTTCCAAGGCGTAACAAAGTCAGGTTCACCTACCCCAAGTGAAATGACATTATCCATACTAGCCGCTAAATCAAAAAACTTACGAATCCCTGATGGTTGTAGTGAAGTTACTGTATTTGATAAATTAAATTTACTCATGGCGTGATCACCATACGCTTATCACTTTGTTTTTGACCATATACAATACTGTCATGCTTATATCGTTTTAAAATAAAATGGGTAGTTGTTGATAAAATAGATTCTAAAGTTGAAAGTTTTTGAGATACAAATGAAGCGATTGATGTCATTGTCTTCCCTTCAACTACAACTGATAAATCATATGTTCCTGACATTAAATAAACTGATTTTACTTCTGGGTATAAATAGATTTTTTCTGCAATCTCATCAAAGCCAACCCCGCGTTTTGGTGCAACTTTAACATCAATCATTGCAGTTATACTTTCTTGAACTGGCACTTTACCCCAATCAATAAGCGTAATATATTGAAGAATAACACGATCATTTTCGAACTTCGTTAATATTTGAGCTACCTCTTCTTCTGTAGCTCCGATCATTTTTGCCAAAACATCATTATTTAATCGACCATTTTGTTCGATACACTGTAATAATTGTATTTCTTTTTCTGTCATTTTCATTTACTCCTTATGTATTCCAATTTTACTGGAATAACCTTCAGTTGTTTATTCTATTCATCTATATTTTAATATTTTAGTTAGATGACACTTTTGTAAAGAATTCTTCGTAAATCACTTGAACAGCTTTTTTCTCATCACATGATTTTACGCCAAACATCATACTAACCTCTGATGACCCTTGGTTTATCATTTCAATATTGATCCCTGCACTTGCTAATGCTTGACTCGCTCTTGCAGTAGTACCAACATTATGACGCATACCCTCACCCACTAGCATAATCAATGCAAGGTCCCTTTCAACTACGACATGGTCTGCGTCTAATTCATCTTGGATTCGTTTAATAATTTCAAACTCTAATTCCTCTGATAATTGACTTTGACGAATGATGATTGAAATATCGTCAATTCCACTTGGCTGATGCTCATATGAAATTTGATAATCTTCAAGAATTTGCAATAATTTACGACCAAATCCAATCTCTCTGTTCATTAAATACTTGCTTATATAAATACTACAAAATCCATTGTCACTAGCAATACCAATTAAAGGACCGTTTGACAATGCTCGTTCCTTTACAATTCGTGTACCAGGACCTACGGGATTATTCGTATTTTTAATGTTTACTGGAATGCCAGCTTCAAAGGCGGGAATCAATGCTTCGTCATGAAATACATTAAAGCCTGCATAAGATAGCTCTCGCATTTCTCGGTAAGTTAATTCTTTAATTTCCTTAGGATTTTTTATAATCGCCGGATTAACAGAATAAACTGCGTCAACATCTGTGAAGTTTTCATACAGTGTAGCTTTAACTCCATTTGCCACAACAGATCCAGTAATATCCGATCCACTCCGTGAGAATGTAACGATATGCCCGTCTTCTGAATAGCCAAAAAATCCAGGGAAAATGAGTATTCCCGATTTTTTTCTCAATTTGAATAAGTTATCATAGCATTTCTGTAAAACTTGGGCATGTCCTGGTTCATTTGTTACAAATAAACCCGCTTCTTTTGGATTAATGTAACTAACCTCAAGTCCTTTTAACTGAAAATAAGAAGCTACTAATCTAGCACAGTTATCTTCCCCACATGCCATAACAGCATCCAGAAATCTTGCAGGATCGTCCCTTTTACTACTAATCGAAAGTTCGATACCTAGTGAAATTTCATTCACAATATCCGCATGTATTCCTAATCCATTTGCAATTTCAGAATACCTTTGAATGATTTGATCAAATTCTTTAGAATAATCCTCTTCCTGTAGAGCAAGCTGTGCGCAATTAATTAGTAAATCGGTAACTTTAATATCCTCTGGAAATCTTTTACCTGGTGCAGATACAACGATAATTTTACGTTCAACATCTGATGTAACAATCTGAAATACTTTTTCAATTTGTTCAGAAGTGGCTAATGAAGACCCACCAAATTTTACGATTTTCATTTTTATTACCCCTAATTAAGTTAATTTTCAGTTAAAATAATGCTACAATTATCCTCCTAATATGAGAAAAAATCAACACAATTTGAAAAGTTTCTTGGGAAAATATAGTATTTCACAAAAAGAATTTAGCTTTGTTATGGGTATTTATTCACTCTAGTGAAAAAGGAAGCTCATAGGAAGCACTGAAATTAATAGGTATATGGTAGTGCAAACGAAAAAAGGTAGGATAAAGGGAATACTTGAACAAGCATACAGCTGGCTCATAAAAGTTGCCTGTTTTTTCTTCCTCGCTATCTCGCAATTTTACTTTTGATTCCGATAGCTACGCTTAATAATTTTGTATAAAAATCCACTTAAAAATATTTTCATAAAATTTAAACTGCTATCTCAAAAATATGTTAATTGAACAAATTCCTCTAAAAAAACTCCCTATTTTTAGCAATCTCGTTACGAAAAGGAGATTACTAAAAATAGGGAGCTCATACTATTATAGCTCTAGTAGTAAAGTGAATTCTGTGTATTCATTTTCTATACTAGAAGCAGATATAGTACCACCTAAACGATTCGTAATTGATTGTGCGATTGATAAACCAAGTCCATACCCTTCTGTTTTATGTACCCTTGAGGGATCTGAACGATAGAAGCGATCAAATACTTTTGGCAAATCCTCTGCGGAAATTCCTTTACCGCTATTTTTTATCGTAAACTTCGCATGTCGTTTTACTTTTATAAGGTTTACTTCAATTTTTCCATGCTCATTTGTGTACTTAACTGCATTATCAAATAAAATAATCATTAGTTGCTTAATTTTTTCTAAATCACTTTCGATCATAATATTTGATTCAATGGCATGATTTAATGTAAGTTCCTTGTCCTTCAAAACTGTTTCCATTGACATCATCACTTCATATACTTCTTTACTCAGATCAAACATCTTACAATCTACTTCATCAATTGCTTCTTCCATTTTAGTTAAAGTTAATAAGTTATTAATTAATTTTGTCATTCGATCTGAGCCAACTCTTATATGGTTAAACCATTTTTGCTGATTTTCGATTGTTTCATCCTGATTAGCCATTAACACATCATAATTAGCATTAATAATAGCTAATGGTGTTTTTAACTCATGTGATGCATCTGCTACGAACTGATTTTGCTTCTTCCAAGCTTCAGCAATCGGTTCAATGGCTCGATTTGCAAAATATCGACTGATAAAATAAATAGCAAAAAGCGTGATTAGTCCAACACTTATTAATGTCGTCAAAAGCTTAAATAGTGCTTTATGGGACTCTGTAACATCTAAAAAATTAATTAAAGTTACTTTATTTATTATTTGTGGTGGCAGATCATTTGTTTGATTAGCAATTATTTCTGAAGGTTTTATTACGTATTGCCATTTTTTTCCGTCTAAAGTGAAAGTTGAAAAGTTCTTTTTATTTTCCAATGCGATCTCTGTAGCTTTTTTAAAAGTTTCCGTAGGCATTGAAATAAACGAATGACCTTCTATAACATTTCCATTTGAATCAACTTCCACACTGAAAGAAACCGAATCACCTAGAGAGATTTTTTGTGTCACAATTCCGCCTTCACCAATTATATTTGTAATTTCTTTTTTGCTTTCAGTCGGTCCATTTTCTTCAATGTTATTTTTCAGCTCAGACCCTATTTCTTTTCTTTTAATCTCTCTTTGAATCGTAACTAGTTTTTCCGTCTGTGCGTCTAGCTTTTTTTTATTTTCATTTTGAATATTGTTATATGTCATTATGTAGATGATTGTAAAGGCCCCAAGCATCACCAATGAGATAACTGACATATTAATAAGCAAAAATTTATTTCGGAGTTTCTTAAACATATTTTTCTCCAGCTTTATCATTTTTCAAAAAATAACCTGCACCTCGAATTGTTGCTATTGAAACATTTGATTCAACCTGTCTTAGCTTTTTTCGTAAAAGTGATACTTGTACTTCAACATGACGATCATCTGTATCTGTGTCATAACCCCAAAGTTTTTCGATAATAATTTCTTTCGAGCTAATTGCTTCTTTTCGGTTAATAAGCAACTCTAACAGTTGAAACTCTTTTAAAGTCAACTTAACTTCATTTTCTCTGCAGCATAAAACTAACATCTTTTGATTAAGCGAAATATCTTCATAAGTAAGAATACCATCTCTTATTAACTCTGTTTTTCGTCGTCCTAATGCTCTAAGTCTAGCAAGAAGTTCATCAGTGTGGAATGGCTTCGCTAGGTAATCATCAGCACCACTATCTAAACCTCTTATTTTATCAGTAAGATCGCCTTTAGCTGTCAACAAAATGACTGGCGTCTTAATTCCATTTTTGCGTAATTCTATTAGTACTTGAATGCCATCCATTTTAGGAAGCATGATATCTAGAATAATAATGTCATATATATTTGACAGTCCACAATCTAGTCCAAACTCACCATCACCTGCTAAATCGACACTGTAGTGATTTTTCTTTAAAACTTGTGCAATTGCCTCTGAAATATAAATTTCATCTTCAACCATTAATATTCTCATCGTTTATCCTCTTTACCTAGTTCTTTTATCCGAAGCAACTCCAACAAATGAGCTGTACACTTCTCATTTGTTGAAGATGCTCTAAGTATATACTTGCTGTTATTAAATTCACTTATATGGATGTGAAAATTTCATGTAATTTCTGTCTTAGTGCCGATCATTAATCAATTTTCTTTTTAACAATAATTGAACCATCTTCATTTTTTATAATTGTTACACCTTTTGGAGCATTCTCAGACCAAGTTTTTCCTCCATCTGTAGAAAACATCACTTTACCGTTTTCATTCTTTGTCATAAATGGTTCTTTCAATTTTTCTGGCTCACCTTTAATCCAAGTTTTACCACCGTCTTTAGAAAATTTAACAGCACCATTTTCTTTTTTTATAATCAGCTTCCTTTTCTCAAAAACAGCTCCATTGCCTTTTTCGATTTTAAAATGATCAGGTGCTTTTTCGCTCCAAGTCTTCCCACCGTCTTTTGAGAACTTAAGCTTTCCGTTCTCATTCTTTACCATTAAACCTCCGGAAGGTGCGGATTTAGCTTCACCAATTATAAATGATTCTTTTCCATCTACATCATGAATTATTTTTCCCCCTTCAGGTGCACCTGGAATCCATGTTTTACCATCATCAGTTGAGTGACTGATAACACCATTTTCATTTTTAACTAACATTTTTGTCATAACTTTTTCACCTTGTAGAGAAACAGAAGCTTCCTCACTTTTAACTTTGGATCCATCATTATTAGCAGCGTATACAGCTCCTGAACCGATGCCTAACACTAAAGCGCTACATACTGATGCTGCAACTGCCTTCTTTTTTGTTGTATTTAACAACGTTTTAAATCTTTCTTGCATTTTAATTTCCTCCTATATTCTGATTTATGTAAGCAGCTGTCTTACAGTAACAATAGTAGAAGACATACCTTTAACGAACCTTTAACGTATTAATTTTTTCTTATATTCTCTTTAAAATAGCTATTAGTTAATTAGATTAACTAATAGCTTACTATAATTTTCCGAAGACTTATAAGATTATACATAAGCTTTCTTTTATTTTTTGTTTTAAAATTTAACTGAAAATTCACACTAAAGCAAAGTTGTTTTTACATTCCTTTCCTATGCTTAGTAAGTAACCTACTAGCGAAATAGGAGGGAGAAAATTTTGAATTGGAACGCATTGAAAAAGGCAGCTTTTGCTTTTGTTCTTACGACTACATTATCTGTGGGTGTATTTATGGTCTCCGGTAAACCGGCAGCACTAGACATTCCTTTTCACAACAAGAAAGATAAGGACCGTTTCATTCAAGTACAATTACTCGGCATTAACGATTTTCATGGGCAATTAAATACAACTCGAAAATTTAAAGGAAGGAATGTTGGCGGAGCAGCTTATCTTTCCGCATATTTGAAACAAAAGAAAAAAGAAAACCAAAACACTATTTTAGTTCATGCCGGTGATATGGTTGGTGGTAGTCCTCCAATATCTTCATTTCTCCAAGATGAACCTACCATTGAAGTATTAAACAAGATGGATTTTGACTATGGAACACTAGGTAACCACGAATTCGATCGCGGTGTGAAAGAAATGATGAAGCTAATACACGGAGGAAAAAATTCAAAAACTGAATACTTTAACGGAGCAAACTTCCCATATTTATGTGCTAACGTAATTGATGATCAAACAGGTAAGACAATTCTACCTCCATATAGTATAAAAAAAATAAATGGTGTACCGATTGGATTTATTGGGGTCGTAATAAAAGATACTCCAAAAATTGCACCACCTAATCAAACCGCTGGAGTAAAGTTTATTGATGAAGCAACAGCAATTAATCATTCTGTGGAAGCACTAAAAAAACAAGGTGTTAAAGCAATTGTGGTACTCGCACATGATGGAGGAAGTCAATCCAAATCTACTGGAAAAGTTACAGGTGATATTGTTCGAATGGCAAAAAAAATGGATGATGAAGTTGACGTTATTATTTCTGGACATACACATACTTATCTTAATAAAGAAGTAAATGGAAAACTGATTGTGCAAGCATATTCTTACGGAACAGCTTTCTCTAATATTCAATTAAAAATCGATACTAAAACGAAAGAGATCATAGACAAACATGCTAAAATCGTAATGGTTTATCAAGATGCAATTAAACCAGATCCTGAAATAAAAGTAATGATTCAAAAATATGAATCAAAAATTGAACCCGTTGTTAATAAGGTTTTTGGAAAAGCAGTAAACGACGTGTTAAGTAAGAAAAATCATAACGGAGAATCCAGTTTAGGAAGTATAATTGCAGATTCACAACGAACTGCAATGAATTCCGAGTTCGCATTTATGAATTTTAGTGGAATACGTGCTGATCTTCCTAAAGGGGATGTAACGATGGATGAATTAGTCACAATCCAACCATTTAATCTTAAACTTGTTAAGATGACTTTAACTGGTGAACAAATCCGAAAACTGCTCAACCAGCAATGGCAGGATAACGGAAACGTTCGAATGCTACAAATTTCTGGTTTAAAATATACTTGGGATGATACGAAGCAACCCGGCCAAAAAGTGATTAATATTATGCGAACAGATGGTACCCCAATAAATCCTCAAACTAAGTATAGTGTTACAACGAATAGCTATCTCTCAAATGGCGGTGACAGTTTCTCCGTTTTACTTGATGGTAAAAATAAAATAGAAGGTCAAACTGATTTAGATGCATTTGAAAATTATGTGAAGGAACAAAAAAATCCATTGGTCGCAGTATATGATGGACGGATCATTCGGATAAAATAGATAAAGAAAGTTACTTAAATGGCTCGATTGTAAAGTTTTCTGTAGAATTTTTTTTTAAGCTCCTCATCTTTTTTATTTTTAACAAAAAAGAAGCTGTCTCAAAAATTCGTTGAAAAACAACTTATTTGAGTCAGCTTTTTATTTCACATCAATTATTAGGGGGATTTCGGATTCCTTTTACTTCTACGTTGCTATTATCTGTCTGTTGGAAGTGTTTGTCCATTTTTTTAGATTATAGGCAACACAAATAAGGGCCTAATCCGTGTTATTTTGGATTGGCCTTTTATTGTAATCTTTATGAGTTAACTTATTACTTCTTCTTGCTCTTTTTTTAACTCATGAACCCTTTATGAGTTAATTATTTCCTTCTTCTTGTTCTTTTTTTAACTCATGATCCTCTTATGAGTAACATATTTTCAGATTCTTCCTTTTTGCTTGCTTATAAGCCCTCTACTCTGTTTTTATAGTTAAATCAGACAAAAAAAAGTTCCCTAACAAAAGGGAACTTTTTACTTATGCTTTAATGTAACGTAATACTGGTTTACGAGCTGCTAAAGTTTCGTCAAGGCGGCTTACAACTGTAGTGTGTGGAGCTTCTTGTACGATTTCTGGATTTTCTTCTGCTTCTTTAGCGATTGTAATCATTGCATCAACGAACGCATCTAAAGTTTCTTTAGATTCAGTTTCAGTTGGTTCAATCATGATACACTCTTCCACGTTTAATGGGAAGTAAATTGTTGGTGGGTGGTAACCAAAGTCTAATAGACGTTTTGCAATATCTAATGTACGTACGCCTAATTTCTTTTGACGTTTACCACTTAAAACGAATTCATGCTTACAATGACGATCGAATGGTAGATCGAAATGAGGCTCTAAACGACGCATCATGTAGTTAGCATTTAATACTGCATCTTCTGTTACTTGTTTTAATCCTTCAGGACCCATTGAACGAATGTAAGTGTATGCACGAACATTAATTCCAAAGTTTCCGAAGAAAGGTTTAACTCGACCAATTGTTTCTGGACGATCTGCATTTAATACGTACTCATCTCCAACCTTTTCAACGATTGGTGCTGGTAAGTAAGGAATTAAATCTGCTTTAACTCCAACAGGACCAGAACCAGGACCTCCACCACCGTGAGGACCAGTGAATGTTTTATGAAGATTTAAGTGAACTACGTCAAATCCCATATCTCCTGGGCGTGCTTTACTTAATACAGCATTTAAGTTTGCTCCATCATAGTAAACTTTACCACCAGCAGCGTGGATGATTTCAGAGATTTCATAAATATCTTCTTCGAAAAGACCTAATGTATTAGGGTTTGTAAGCATTAATGCTGCAACATTTTCATCAACTACACGACGTAAATCTTCAAGGTCTACTAAACCTTTTTCATTTGATTTAACAGTGATCGTTTCAAAGCCTGCTACAGTAGCAGATGCTGGGTTTGTACCGTGAGCTGAGTCTGGTACGATTACTTTTGTACGGTTGAAATCGCCACGACTTTCGTGATAAGCACGGATAATCATTAATCCTGTCCACTCACCATGAGCACCAGCAGCTGGTTGTAATGTTACTTCATCCATACCAGTAATTTCTTTTAATTCTGTTTGAAGCTCATGCATTAATTCAAGGGCACCTTGCACTGTATATTCATCTTGAAGTGGGTGAATATGTGCAAAACCTGCAAAACGCGCTACAGCTTCATTGATTTTTGGATTGTATTTCATCGTACATGATCCAAGAGGATAGAATCCAGAATCTAAACCATGATTACGTTTAGATAATGCAGTATAATGGCGCATTAAATCTAATTCAGAAACCTCTGGTAATTCCGCTTTTTCTTTACGGATATAAGCACTTGGAATCACTTCATTAAGATCGATTTCTTCTACATCCCATGTAGGAAGACTATATGCAATACGACCTTCTTTACTTATCTCAAAAACTAACGGTTGATCCTTCAGCATGTTGAATCCCCTTTCCGTCTACTAATAGTGCTAACTCTTCTACAAATGTATCAATATGTTGTTTAGAACGTAATTCAGTTACTGCGATTAACATATGATTTTCCATAGTAGGTTCAACTTTTGCTAAGTCATAACCACCGATAATTTTCTTTGTAAATAATTGTTTATTGATTTCTGAAACGTTTTGTTTCACATCAATTACTAGTTCGTTGAATGCAGCACCTTGGAATACAACTTCGATACCGTTTTCAATTAATTTTTTCTTCATATATTGAGTACGAGAAATATTTTGCATTGCCATTTCTACAGCACCATTTTTACCAAGAGCTGTCATAGCAACAGAAGCTGCTAATGCATTTAGAGCTTGGTTAGAACAAATATTTGAAGTCGCTTTGTCACGACGAATATGTTGTTCACGTGCTTGTAATGTTAATACGAAACCGCGACGACCTTCTCCATCAACAGTTTGACCAACTAAACGACCTGGCATTTTTCTCATTAATTTAGTTGTTGTAGCAAAATATCCACAGTGAGGTCCGCCAAATTGAGTTGGAATACCAAATGTTTGAGCATCACCTGCAACGATATCCGCTCCGAATTCACCTGGAGGAGTTAAAGCTGCTAATGCTAATGGATTACTTGAAACAACGAATAAACTTTTACCAGTATGTGCAATTGGTTCGATTTCTGCTAATTCTTCTACTTGTCCATAGAAGTTAGGATATTGAACAACAACACATGCTACATTATCATTCATTTCATTTTTTAATTCTTCTATATCAGTTCTTCCATCTTTAATGCCGATTTCAACAACCTCTAAGTGTTGACCTTTTGCATAAGATAAGATAACTTCACGTGATTGTGGATGAACACCTTTTGATACTAAAATACGTTTTTTACCATTGTGACCTGCTGCTAAAGTAGTTGCTTCCGCTAAAGAAGTACCACCGTCATACATTGAAGAGTTTGCTACAGCCATACCTGTTAATTCACAAATCATTGTTTGGAATTCAAAAATTGCTTGAAGTTCACCTTGTGAAATCTCAGGTTGATACGGCGTATAAGCAGTATAAAACTCTGAACGTGAAATAACATGATCTACAACTGTTGGTAAGTAATGATCATAAACTCCAGCACCTAAAAAAGATACATACTCTCTTAAGTTAGCATTTTTATTCGCTAATCCACTTAACTCCTGGATTAAATCAGTTTCTGATTTAGCTTTTTTAATATTTAATAAGCCATTAAAACGAACTTTCTCAGGAATATCACTAAATAATTCATCAACTGATGAAACGCCTACTACTTTTAACATCTCTTGACGATCTTGCTCTGTCATTGGTAAATAACGATGCATTAAGGTAATCCCCTTTCTCCCCCTAGTTACTTCTTCTCTCTTTTATAAAATGGTTTTGAAACTACAACAGCTTTTAATTTTTTATTTCGAATTTCAACTTCAAGCTCAGTGCCTAAAGCAGAAAATTCAGATTTAATTAATGCAAGGCCAATATTTTTCTTTAATGTTGGAGATTGCGTACCACTTGTTACTTCACCAATTACTTCCCCGTTTACATATACAGGATAGTGAGTTCTTGGGATCCCTTTGTCAATCATTTCAATTCCAACAAGTTTACGAGGTACACCTTGCTCTTTTTGATTTTTCAGAACTTCTTTACCGAAGAAATCTTCTTCTTTATTTAATTTCACAGCAAAGCCGATACCAGCTTCTAATGGAGTAATGTCTTTAGTAAGTTCTTGACCATATAAAGCTAGCGCTGCTTCGAAACGAAGTGTATCGCGTGCACCTAATCCACATGGTTTTAAACCGTCTTCCTTACCTGCTTCTAATAGTAACGTCCAAAGTTTAGACGCGTCTTCAGCAGCTAAGTATAATTCATACCCATCTTCACCAGTGTATCCTGTACGTGAAACTAAAACATTTAGGTCACCAATTAATACATTATTTTTAAAAGTAAAGTACTTAATATCCGTAACGTTTTCTTCAGTTAGACGTTGTAAAATTGCCACAGACTTTGGCCCTTGTAGAGCTAATTGTGCAACTTCATTACTTTTATTTTCTACTTTTACATCACCTTCAACATGTGAAAGTAACCATTCGAAATCTTTTTCAATATTAGACGCATTTACAACTAATAAATAGTGTTCATCGTTATACTTATAAACTAGTAAGTCGTCTACAGTTCCAGCGTTTTCATAGCACATAGCAGTATATAATGCGCTTTCTTCATTTAATTTTGAAATATCATTTGTCATCATTTTTTGTAAATATTTAAGACTATCTTTACCAGTTACTTCAACTTCTCCCATGTGAGAAACATCAAATAAACCAGCTGCCGTACGAACAGCTTCGTGTTCTTCTTTAATGCTCGAAAATTGAACAGGTAGCTCCCAGCCACCAAAATCAATTGTTTTACCACCTAATACTTTGTAATCTTCAAACAATGGTGTGCGTAATAAAGTCGTCATGTAGCCATTTCCCCCTTATCTACATGCTAGCATGATGGAAAACTAAATTAATAGTTCATCCAGCTAACCATTAAATAATTTACATATTTTTGTATATTTTCGGAAAAACTAGTAGAAAACAAGAAAATATTATCAAACTGTAATAATTAACTGTTTTTTCTTAACAATAAGAGTTTTTTGTTTAATAAAAGAATAATAAATTTTTACTTTTTTCTACACTATTATCCTAACATTAAACGACAAGTTTCAGCAATATCAAAGTGAATTTTTTTAAAAATAAAATTACGAACATTATATCAGTTATTCTACTATAACGTTCATGATTATCTAATATAAATTAGAAATAGGTGAATTTTGCATGTCAATAGAGATTAAATTCCATACAGAATGGCAGGAAGAGTTCTTAGAAAAGCTAGAAAGTGATGGACCATGGTCAAATTGGGAGAATTATAAACTCGCATATCATACTTCTACGAAATTAGCAGTTCCTTCTTTTACCGGTATGATTGCTCCTACCCATTTACCAAATTTAACTCCACTACCCCATCAATTAGAAGTTGCTACGACTGTCATTGAAAAAATGAACGGTAAAGCAATTCTTGCCGATGAAGTAGGTTTAGGTAAAACAGTTGAAGCAGGATTAATTTTAAAGGAATACATGATTCGCGGATTAGTTAATAAAGTTCTAATTCTAGTTCCAGCTTCACTCGTATCACAGTGGACATTCGAATTAAATACAAAGTTCCATATCCCTGCAATAGCTCAACAAAAAAAGAATTATGTGTGGGATAGTTGTGATGTAGTTGTTTCTTCAATAGATACGGCAAAAAGAGAACCTCATCGTGAAAAAATATTAGACATTAATTATGATCTAATCATTATCGATGAAGCTCACAAACTTAAAAATAATAAAACAAAAAACTATGAGTTTGTTCAACTTCTTAAAAAGAAATATTGCTTACTATTAACTGCTACTCCAGTTCAAAACAATATTGAAGAAATCTTTCACCTAGTTTCATTATTAAAACCAGGTCACTTAGGTAATAAATCTAGTTTTGAAGAATATTTTTCTGCTAAAAACCGCTCATTAGAACATGAAGACATGCTGCGCGAACTTATTGGAAAAGTAATGGTTCGAAATCGTAGACAAGATACAGGTATCGAGTGGACTAAGCGTAAGGTTGAAACAGTACTAATTAATTTTAGTGAAGATGAACAAAAACTATATGACTTAATAGATGAATGGCAGAAATCACAATATACCGGTGTAACATCGGCTTTCTCTTTTTTAACATTTAAAAGAGAAGCTTGTAGTAGTCGTGAAGCTGTATATGTCTCGATGAAGAAAATGCTACAGAGATTTGAAAAAGAAAATATTGATATGAATGATCCTTACGTCGATAAAGTTTTTCATCAGATTAATCAAATTACCTCTAATTCAAAAGCAAATAAAGTAGTTGAACTGATAAAAAAAATAAATGATAAAGTAATTATTTTTACTGAATATCGAGCTACCCAATTGTACTTACAATGGTTTTTAAAACAAAATGGCATTACGTCTGTTCCATTCCGTGGTGGTTTTAAACGCGGAAAAAAAGACTGGATGAAGGAATTATTTAAAAGTAGGGTACAAGTTCTAATAGCAACCGAGGCTGGTGGAGAAGGGATTAACTTACAATTCTGTTCTAATATGATTAATTATGACCTCCCTTGGAATCCAATGAGATTAGAACAAAGAATTGGTCGAATTCATCGTCTTGGACAAACAGAAGATGTTAGCATCTATAATTTTGCAACAGTCGGTTCGATTGAAGAACACATTTTACGATTGCTTTATGAGAAAATCCATTTATTTGAACGTGTAATTGGTGAACTTGACGATATCTTAACTCGAATTCCATATAAAGATTTCGAAGCCCATATGAATGAAATTTTTATTAATTCAAAAACAGAAGGCGAAATGAAAATTAAAATGGAAAATTTAACATCCATTATTCAATTACAGCAACATAAACAAGCAGGTGATAGTTATGCAGCAACATGAAATTAATGATTATATTGAACATTTTTTCCAACATAATGATTGTGAAATCATAAAGAAAATGCCAACATATTTAGAAATTCAATTAACAATCGACATGGATAAAAAATTAATGAACCGACCTTTCTATTGGCATTACTTAGAAAAAACTGGTGGCATTCCAAATCCAATGAAATTAACAATTATTACTGATAGTGATAATGCACCGGAAGATCTTAAAGGCGAACAAATTCATTTTGGCTCGCCTCGTCTTCACCAGATTTTCTCAATTGTTAATGAACTTGGACAATCAATTAGACTTTATGAAGACACAAAAGCACCGATAGGCCAACAGATTGCACTTCATCCTTGGTTAGCTGTTAATTATCAAGTTTCATTTACTTGTGATCATAAAAAAGATTATTTATATTCTTTTGGAATCCATTTGATTTCAGGAAAAATAATTGAGGATTTTCATACAAAACTTGAAAAAATTCAATTCAACTCCAAAATTCCTGACTTTTGCTATTCAATGTCTCCGATTATTAAACCAATTAGTGGATTAAATCGTATGGAACAATTACTTCGGAATAAAATTGAGGCTGAAGATAAAAGTTGGGCTGAAGAAGCAAGAAATAGATGGCAACATGATTTAGATTTACTAAATCAATTTTATAAAGATGATGAGGATAAACCAGAAAATTATCATGTTGAGTTAAATGCATTAAAGGAACTTTATGAACCAATCATTCATGTTGATTGTATTAATGGTGGACTATTTTATTTATCACCAAACACAATGAGTGATTTAAATTAAAAAGAAAGACTGATTTCGTTTTTTAGGGAAATCAGTCTTTTTAATTATATACTTTTCTTTTCTTTTTCTTTTCGATTTGAAATTTTTTTCATATATAAAGCTATACTCAATGGTAACATTCCAAACATGTTGG
Organism: Bacillus sp. AFS002410; assembly: GCF_002556365.1. Taxonomy (NCBI): domain Bacteria; kingdom Bacillati; phylum Bacillota; class Bacilli; order Caryophanales; family Bacillaceae; genus Bacillus; species Bacillus sp. AFS002410. Next base: position 119,900 of record NZ_NUEU01000023.1, on the reverse strand, counting down.
TAGAAAATGGTGTTTTCAAATCCTCTTTTTCTTGTTTCATTGAATCTCGCTTCTCTTTAGGCTGATCGATATAATTAATAAACTGTTCAGTCATATATTTCACATAATCATTCGTTTTCAAAAAAATCACCTTACTTTCTTATCACTTATTTCTACTATCTCCTCCTTTTGAATAATTTAAACAGTCAATGATTTCCATCGCAATTTCAATTGGCGTTAAATTATTCGTTGATATTTTAAAATCCGCTTTTTTATATTGCGCTTCTCTACTTTGAAATAAAACGGTTAACTCCTCTAACGTTCGATTTACAGCATTTGGTCGATTAGAATCTAAGTGAATTCGATCGAATATTACATCAATTGATGTTTCAAGATAGATAATATTACCAGTTTCTTTCATACAACAAATATTTTCATCGCGTAGTATGATGCCCCCACCTGTTGAAATAATCGATTTTTTTCCTGATACATTTCTTAAAATTTGCGTTTCAAAATCACGAAATCCACTTTCACCGTATTCATTAAACAATTCAGGTATACTTTTTCCAGTTTGGATGACAATTTCCTCATCTAAATCAATAAATTTTTTGTTCATTCTTCTGGCTAGTTCTTTACCAACAGTTGACTTTCCACATCCCATAAATCCTACTAAATAAACTGACTCCATTACATCCTCCAACTTAGTCTATCCATTTAAATACTTGGTTTGAATTCTTTTTATAATTGAATTGAACAACATGTTTTTTTATGTTTGAATTACTACTAGTTAATGTAACATGGTATTCATCATTAGCTATTAAAGAGAAATTCCAGACAATTTTTGTATTATTATAATACTTTATTGTATTTGATTGAAAGGGTATTTCTCCACTTTTCAATTCGTAAATTGCTTGTATATGTGCTCGCTCTAGATTATTTTGACTAATTGTATAGCTATAAAAAGTGTGAATTGATTGAAAGATATCAACTTGAATTAGAAAAAAAACTAATAATAGATTTATCATAAATATTGTATAAGGTAAATAAATCCCTCTTTCATCAAGCCACTTAAATTTAATTAGTAAATACTCGAATCGTTTTTTCATAAATACCACCATTTAGATCAACAACTTTTACTAAAATTTGACTTTGGTAATTTTGACTATATTCAATGTCTCTTATATTTTGAAGGACTATTTCATGTCCTGTTCCAAGCTTTTGCCTCCGAATGATCGTTGCATACTTACGATAAGTAATTGGAACATGAGTGTAATCTTCAAATAAAAGCATATCTGAATAAACTATATAACTGCTACTTATATTTGCTTCTTTCTGAACTTCTTTAATAAAATTATCTAATTCCAATTTATTAACTGATTCATACCGATAATTTCGTTTAACAAAGCTTTTTAAACTTGAAGTAGTTATAGCGATAATCAATAAAAATAAAACAAGTGAAAATAGTGTTTCGATTAAAGTAAATCCTTTTTCATCCAATAATTTTTTCACATATTTCACGTTCCTTATCACGATCGACCCATGAAACACAAATCGAGTGCGAATGATTTCTAGACTTTAATTTTATAAAAAAATCTTTACCATTCTTCTTATATAAACCTTCTATAAAATCTTCTTTATTAACAAAATAAAGATGCACCATATCCGTTAATAAATCATCTGCGCTATTTCTAATCGTTAATTGATCTTTTTTTTGTAAAAATAATGACATTGAAGGAACGATCATAAGACAAAAAATAATTAGCAAGTTTAATGAGATGATTGCCTCAATGAATGTAAATCCCTTTTCACTTTTTATCATACTTAAATCGACCACTTCCTAAATAAAAAGTAACAATGTATTCTATTTTTTTATACTTAATTGAAATCGTGCCAAAGTTGGAAATATTACCGTCGGAGTTGAATCGTAATGGGGGTTTTAAAGTAAGATAGGTAATCTTAATCAATTCGTCAAAGTTTCGAATTACTACTGGTGGATTTAGTATATTATCCTCCATTTCATATTTATTTTGATAAAAAATTATTCTAGTTGGAATTTGTTTTAATATTGCGTTTCTTTGAGCAAGAAAAATATCATTCTGAAGCATTTGTATAAATAAACTTAGTTTTTGTTCATCTTCAACTTTTCTAACTTGAGAAATCGGTAAAATTAATAACATCATCATTAATGTTAGGACTAATAACAATTCAATAAACGTAAAACCAGGAGAATTCCCCAATCTTTTTTTAAGGCATCGATACTGTGCCAGTCGAATTGTCATACGATAATTCTACTTTATTTTTGCATTTATAAGTTGTTATATAGCCCTGTTCCTTCAAACTTGATAAACTTTCTGGTAATTGTTCATTGTCTAACCTATACGCCTCAACGCTCGATTGAACCATTTTTTGCAGTGCCAAACAGCCTTTCGTTTGGATTGACTCTTGTTGCTTTCCTAAATTTGGAATTACAAGTAATAATAAAAGGGATATGATTGTTAAAACAATTAGCATTTCGATAAGGGTGAATGCATTTTGCTCATTTAGTTTGTCAGTCCCTAAACGAGCATATTTACGAACTTTCTTTAAAGTAAACACACGCTCATTCACAACATAATCCTCCTAAATATTGTTCATTAATTGAAACATTGGAAATAAAATGGCTACGTACAGAGAAAGAATACTTGATGAGATAAGAATTAAAATAATTGGTTGAATGATTTTTATTGATCGATGAAAATATTCTTCGATGCTATCTTTTAAATAATCAGCGTAATCAGCAAGTTCTTTTCCAAGTGTACTATTGTTCATGCCATGTTCAATGACAAATAATAAATCTCTATGAAATGTACGTTCATTTCTTAAAGCTTCTTGCATAGAAATTCCATTACGAATTTGATTATATAGAACAACCGCTTTTTCTTTTAAAAATGTTCTACTTTCATTGTTCTGCATCGTTTTTAATGCATCACTAATTGGAAATCCAGCATGTAGTAAAATACTTAGTTGCATTGAAAATTCATAAGTATTGATCGCGATTAAATATTTTCTAACGAATGGGATCAGAACGAGTTTATTCATTCGCTCAATCGGATTTAATTTTTTTATCGTAATTAAATAAACAAAAACAATACAACCAAGTATGATCAATGAGAAAAACATAATTGAAGGTAAGTTTTTTATAAATTTTAAGTAGATGAAAATAAACGAATGCTGGTTGGATTGAAACGTAGAAAAAAGCATTTCATATTGAGGAATAATTAAACTTTTAAACAAAAATAAAATGAATAAAAGAATTGAAATTAGAAAAATAGGATAGCCCATGATTTTTCTTAAATAGGCTCTATGTTGAATTTTTTTAGTTAGCATAAAGCTACCTTCACTTAATGCAAAAGATAAATCACCATGCTTTTTAGCATAATACAAGTAAACAAGAACATCTGGATGAAGCCTTAATAATTTAGCAAATTCAATAAACGAATGCCCTTCTAACAATGATATTTTAGCTTTTTCAATTAATCCTTTAACATCGTCTTGGAATTGTATCGTTAGAAATTCAATCGCTTGTATTAAGGGATATCCTTTTTCTAAAAGTTCACTTAGTATTTTTAAAAGCCGAGCCTGTTCACTATACGATAGCCTTCTTTTAATAAACTTTTTAACCATATAGCATACTTTTGTCTAAAGATTTATAATCAATAAATCCTAAAGCATATCCTTTAATGAGTTGATCATTTAAAGTGTTGAATTGAATTTGTTTATCGCTTCCTTTAATTTGTTTTATGACCGAATTTAATGCATTTCCATACAGTAGTTCATATACCCCTAATCTCCGGTTTGTTCGATGAACGAAACAATTCGGCTCACACTCACCTTCACAAAAACGACATTTTACTTGAACTAATCTCTGTGAAACGATTGCTACGATCGCTTGGAATAATTCTTCTTTAGGAATCCCAAGCTCCAGCATTCTATAGATCGCACCCTTAGTATTGTTAGAATGAATTGTAGTTAATACTAAATGACCTGTTAAAGCTGCTCTAACAGCGATTTTCGCTGTCTCCTCATCCCGGATTTCTCCTACCATTACGATATCAGGATCTGATCGAAGAATAGCTTTTAAACCTGTTGCATAAGTTAGCCCGGCTTTCTCATTAACTTGTACCTGAGAGTATTCATCTGACTTCCTTTCAATCGGGTCTTCTAAAGTTATAATATTTCTTGCAATGTCTTTTTTAGCTGACTGTAATAGAGAATACAATGTTGTAGTTTTACCGCAACCAGTAGGACCTGTAAACATCATTAACCCATGTGAATGATGTAATAAAGACAAAAGCTTACGAGTTGTAGATGGAAATAAGGATAGACTTTCTATTGGAGAAATTTTTTGTTGTGGGTGAATTCGAATAACTAATGATTCGTCCGAGATCGTAGGTAATGTTGCCAATCGGAGCGATAATAATATGTCGTTTATATTAACGACTAATATTCCAGTTTGTGGTCTTCTTATTTCGCCTATATCCATACTTCCTAAAAATTTTAAATGCGTAATCATCCTCTTAGATTTCTCCTTATTAATTCGCTGAATGATTTTCAAATCGCCATCAACACGAAAATAAATTTCTACGTGATCTTGTTTTGGTAATAAATGAATATCCGAGGCACCAAAATGACAAGCTTTTTTTAAAAGTTCTTCGACCATATTTTCAACCGATACCACATTTCTTCCCCCTTTCTCATTTGTAGCAATTATAGTTTCGTTTCAATCGACTATCAAATCATGAAAATTATGTATTTGTTTATAAAACTAAGTTTTTATCAAAATTTTCATACAAACTATAGGTTACTTTATCGAAATAATGGACTTGAAATTCAAAAATAAATTGATGTAGTCCTACATAAAGTTTGAGACGATAGTTTTAAAAAAAACTAATTAAATCTATTTCTCCTACCATTACGATATCAGGTCTGATTGAAGAATAGCTTTTAAACCTGTTGCTTAAGTTAGCCCGGCCTTCTCATTAACTTGTACTAGAGAGTATTCATCTGACTTTCTTTCAATCGGGTCTTCTAAAGTTATAATATTTCTTGCAATGTTTTTTTTAGCTGACTGTAATAAAGAATACAATGTAGTAGTTTTAGCGCAACCAGTTTGTCCATAACTAAGGGAATATAAAAAATCCCTAGTTTTACTAAGGATTTGAAATAATTTTAATTACGATAAACGCTTGATTTAGAATATACAAGTTCATAGTATTCAGACATTTCTTCTTCTGTTATATTGTATTTTTTTTGGATTTCATTGTGTTCTTCCAATAAATTTTTTGACCATTTCATTGATTGTCTATCTGATATCTTACCACTCTTTAGTAACATTTTATTTTTTGCAAATTCTGACCTGAATTTCAGTTCGAATTCTGCAATTTCTATAATTTCTTCAGGAGTATGTTTTTCTTCCTTACGGCTAGAAGTGCTATTCATTTTAAGTATTATACCAATAATTACAATTACAATTACAATAAACCATACCACAATATCACCACCTTTCATTTTCATAATATCATGTATAAATAACTAATAGTTAAACTATTCCTAAATTTATACGCCTTAAATTTTTTGTATTTTCCACAATCTGTAGGACCTGTAAACAACATTAATCCAAGTGTATGATTTAATAAAGAAAAAAGCTTACGAATTGTAAATGGAAATAAGGATAGACTTTCTATTGGAGAAGTTTTTTTTGAGGGTGAATTCGAATAACTAATGATTCGTCTGAGATTGTAGTTTCGTTTCAATCGACTATCAAATCATGAAAATTATATATTTGTTTAAAAATCTTAGTTTCCATCAATATTTCCATACAAACTAAAGGTTACTTTATCGAAATAATGGACTTGAAATTCAAAAATAAATTGAAAAATAATATGGTGATTTTTAAAGCAATGTATAGAAAATATCAAATTAAGAAAAATAATAATGGATAAGCTACATTCATTATCTTTGTATCAATTTAGAATTGTATTAATACATTGTTTACAATTGTAACTTTCTTATTTTATAATAATGAATGGGTAGAAATTTTTTATGGGGGGATTTAGAATGGATCGCATGTTCCGCGTTCTAGGATTTTGGACAGCAATATTTACAGTAATGTTTTTTGTTGGACATATGTCAGCAGCAGCACTTATTTTCGCATGTCAAACAGCATTTTTCTTTGTATTAGGCTCTCTGAAGCTTTCTGAGCGTATGTACATCTATATCTTTGGCGCATACTTAACTGTGTTCTTTATTGGATTTACATATTATAGTACTTTCTTATTAGTACCTAGCTTTAGTGAATAATAAGAAAACCAGTCATATGACTGGTTTTTTTATTTATATTCATTTAATGAAATTAACTCATTCAACTTAGTTTGATCAATTTTTGACATTCCCTTTGTTTGTAACAGGACTTGAAACGAATCGCTTATCCCGCCAGGCATAATCAGTGATTGGACTGCCCTATTTTGTTTATACTCACTCGAAAATGGATTTGATTGAGCATGAGGAATGAGCCAATTTAAGACTCCAAAATCTAATAAAGCCTCTCTTTGACTAGAAAAGTATAGATTTTCAATATTATTAAGCGTTCCAAAATTCTTTAGTTCATCCCAGTGTATATGTGTAGTTATGTCAATTGTACCTAAGTTCTCAAATAAATTTGTTTTCATTTCATGTTTTGAATAACCACGCAAACTTCCTTTGATTCGATGGGGTGCATCCCATTCTTCTCTAGTAAATCCATAATCAACAGTTAATATGATTCCATAATTAAGTTTTGATTGTAAAAGGTCATATAATTTTTCCATTCCAACCGGAATTTCAACTCTTTGACCATTTTTACCATCAAAATGATTTCTTATTAGAAAATCGCTTATTATTGGATCTTTAATATTAACAAGATTTTCTCTTAGATTATTTTGCTCATCAAGAGTAATAACAACCTCTTGCCACTCGTTATGATTGAATTCCACTACTCGTACTGGTAAAGCGTCAAACAATTCGTTTGAGAATATCATCCCGTTATTGATTTGTTCAATCTCTTCTATATTTGAGAAATAGTTACAACTCAAATGGTTTTCTAATAGTTCTTGTTGTAATTTTCGATGATATTTACTTGCATCAATTATATAGTAAGTTAATCGATTATATATTTCTGGCTCCAGTTCTTCACAATACGTAAGAAAGGATGAGGCAAATCTACCGTTTCCACCGCCAACTTCAACAAAAAAAGGTTCAATTAGATTAGTCTTAACAAATCGACAAAAGGTAGCTGCAATTACTTCTCCATATATTAAACCAACTGAGCTTGAAGTATAAAAATCACCTTTTCGACCAATTTTTTCATTAGCCATTTGATAATAACCTTTTTCTGGATCATAAAGTACTAATGAAATAAATTGTTCGTATGTAATAAAATGATCTTCACTATTATTTATTGCGTTAAAAATTAAGTTTTTCATCATTTCACCTTAAAGAAATGGATTATACCTTTTCTCGTCACCAATTGTTGTTGTATCACCATGACCACTGCATACGACTACATCATCAGGTAATGAAAGAAGCTTACCTTTTATACTTCTAATAAGTTGGTCGTGATCTCCACCTGGTAAATCTGTACGGCCAATACTACCTTCAAATAATGCATCTCCAGAAAAGACTGTTTTGATTTCCTTACAATAAAATGAAACACTTCCTGGTGAATGGCCTGGGGTTTCAAAAATTGAAAATAAGAAATGACCGATTTCCATTTTACCTTCTTTTTCAATTAGGTGATCTGCCTCCCTAGCAAAAATGGATTGATTTCTCATAAATAATTCAGAACCATTTTTTTGACCGTCAGTTAACCAATCTGCTTCATATTTATGGATGTAAACGGGTATATTATACTCATCACGCACATCGTCAACAGCCCCAATATGGTCAAAATGAGCATGCGTTAAAAGAATTGCTAATGGTTTTAATCCATTTTCTTCAATTTTATTAAAGATTACATCAGCATCTTCGCCTGGATCAAAGATTACTGCTTCTTTCAGATCATTACTTATGATATAGCAATTAGTTTGTAAAGGACCTAACGGTAATTGAAAAACATTCATATTCATACCCTGCTTTCTTTATTTAATCTATATAATACTATATCATAATTTTGTTTTAGCACTTAATTTCAAATAGACAATTGTTCATAAAAGTTTTACAATAATAATGATGTGATAGCAAACAGGGGTTGCTTGAAGAAATTTATAGGGGGTTTACAATGGGTACAGTTATTATTTTTATACTAGTAGCTATTCTAAGTGTTCCAGCTTTTTTAGGATCAATAAAAAAGAAGAACTTTTTAGCCATTTTTTGGTCTGGAGCTACATTAGTTTTATTCGGTTGGTTTGCCATTATGACAATTTTACATAACGGATATCCACCAGCGCACTTATAATATTTATTCTTTATGTAGCGTACTAATTTCTACATAGAAACATGTTACTTAAAATAAAAAAGCTGACATTAAATTGTCAGCTTTTTTATTTTAAAGTTTGGTTGGGGTAATTTTCTAAATTAAATAATGATCCTAATAGGATTGGAAACGTTTCTGAAAAAATGGTTTCAAACATAGAAAGTGGCAATGGGTTAATTCCTTTACCTAATTCCAATGTAAATCCAGGTTTCCTAAATTCTTGTATATACCAATCTTTATAGCCTGCGTGGCTATCAATCGTTTTTACCGCCTTATATGGACTCACACTAGCAAAATAATTAGCATAAACTTCCGAAAATGCCGGCTCAAGCTGACCATAGCCCCAATAGAATTCCTTACCTTGTGTATGGAGTGCTAATAATAGATCAAACTGCTTTTCAATCGCCAAATTGCTCATTGCAATTGCTTCTGGTTCAGTTAATGGCGCATCTCCTGGATAATCTCTTGGAGCGTATGTTTTTTGCTTCTTTCTTTCTTTTTCAATCTCCCAATTTGCCGGAAATTGATTATTTAAATCAACACCTCTTATATTCGCTTTCCACCCAGTAAAACCATCATTTCCATTGTTTATTAGATTAACAAAATCCATAAATTCTTTATAATCAACAACTTCATTTAAAACTAAATTTACTCCATCAGGATTAACCATTGGTACAACCGATAATGTATTTTGATTTAATAAGGACAATAGCTCTTGATGGAAGGGTAAATCCTCCATTGCTAACGTGTTACATAACCAAACAACCATCTTCATTATGACACAGGTTGTAATCCATTCATTTGCATGAAATGAACCATTCCAATGAATCTTTCTCGGACCATTGCCAATCTCAATTTCGTATATAGGTTTGTTCAAAACACTATAACCGATTGTATTCACACGAAGAAAAGGAAATTTTTCAACTAGTAAACTGATATCATTAGTCAGTTCATTAAAATCATATCTTCTTGGATAGAAGACAAAGGGTCGATTACTATTATTCAATATTTTCACCTCATATAAATTTATCTAATTAATTGTATGAAGTAAAAATAAAGAAAAGCACTCCCTTAAAGGAAGTGCTTTTTGTCGTTATTCAAACTTTGTTTCACCTTTATCATATTTGATTTGGTAGAAACGTAGTAAATCTTTATAAATGATTGAGTTTGAGTACTCAAGTGATTTATTTGCTTTTGCTAAATCTTCTTTAGGTGGTTTTTGACCTTTTAATTCTTCACCAGTTTTTGGATCATACATCTTCTCACCAGTATAAATATACTTATCAGTAACAATTGTACCATCACGGAAGACTACGAAATCTTTGTGTTTTGGAGAGAATAAATCATTACCAAAGTTGATAGATGTTTTATTTGGATCTTCACCTAATAAGTTTAAGATTGTAGGCTTAATGTCAATTTGACCTGCCACTTCATGCATTGTTTTACCTTTAGTTTGTCCAGGTAAGTGGATAAAGAAAGGTACTTGTTGTAATTTAACATGTTCAGCAGGAGTGATGTCTTGTCCTAAAACTTCACTCATTGCACGATTATGGTTTTCAGAAATACCATAGTGGTCACCATACATAACAATAATCGTATTATCATATAAACCTTTTGCTTTCATTTCTTCAATGAAACGTTTGATCGATTCATCTAAATAACGAACTGTTGTAACATAATTATCAACAGTTTGGTCTCCTGTTTTTAAACGAGGAATCATTAAATCTTTATCATCTAACTCAAACGGATAGTGATTTGTTAATGTAATCATACGGTTGTAGAACGGTTTAGGTTCAGCAGCCATTTTTTCAACAGATTGCTCAACAAAATATTTATCTTTCAGACCCCAGCCAATTGAAGTAGCTGCAGATACTTTAAAGTCAGCTTCATTATAATAACGATCGTAGCCTAGACTTGGATACATCATATCTCGGTTCCAGAACGATTTATTATTTGAATGCATTACTGAAGTATAATAGCCTTGATCCTTTTTAAGAATAGCAGGAGTAGCAGTAAACGTATTACTACTGTTAGTAAAGTATACAGCTCCGCGATCCAATGGGAATAAACTATTATCAACTAAGAACTCAGCATCAGAAGTTTTACCTTGTCCAGTTTGGTGGTAGAAATTATCAAAGTAATAACTTTCTTTTGTAAATTTATTTAAGAATGGTGTAATTTCTTTACCATCAACTTTTCGTCCAATTACGAAATTTTGTAATGATTCTAATGAAACTACAACAACGTTTTTACCTTTATACTTACCGTGTAGTTGTGCATTTACACCTGTATCGTTCGCACGAATAAAGTTTTCAATACCAGCTAATTGACTATCATCAGCCATTGCTTTTTGAGCAGTTGTTTTTGATTGAATAACCATATCATATAAATGATAGTTGTATAAACCTAAGAATTTAACAATGTATTCTCTATCGAAAGAACGTGTTAATAATTGAGGACGCTCAGTTTCAGCAAGTCCAAGGTTTACTAAGAAAATAGCTACAGCGCCTAAGAAATAAGCAGTTCTTGCTTTAGCTTTAATGTTACCTGTAGTAAAGAATTTTTTACCCCAAATAAGATTAGCGATAATTAGAATATAAATATCAGAAAAAGCAAAGAATGTTTTATAACTAATCATTGCTTTAACACTTGACCCTAAATCACCGAAGTTGCGCGTCATAAATAAAACTGGGATTGTAACGAAATCATCGAAAAACGAATAATACGCTGTGTCACCAATTAAAATGAATGACATAATTGCACTAATCCATATAACTGCTCTATTTCTCTTTGGACCTTTTGCAAAAAGACTTATACCGATAAAAATTAATAATGAAGATATAGGTGCAATTATCAAGATAAATTCTTGCATTGAATTTTCAATTTCTAAATCAAAATAAAATTGGCTTAGTAAAGTTGCTTTAATCCATAAAAGGAATACAGCAAGTAACGGGAAACCAAAGTTTTTGATAAACTTTTTCCACATATTCTGTTCCTCCTCTTGTAAAGACTATTAATCTATTATAAACAATGTTTGGCGTTTCACATATCTATTTAATTGGTATTTATTACCAAGAATTTTTAAATGATTCATACAATCATTAGCTACTAATTGTATTTATCGTATGAATTATTGTAAGAAATCATTTGACGTAACCTTTAGGTTTTTTTCTAACGTCATTCAATTTATCATAAACTGGTTCAGTCGTCAAATAACTAATTTTTTTTTCAATTCAATACAATAAACATAATAAGGTACTTCAATTAGAAGCACCTTAAATTTAAGTTAAATTTCATTAGTAATAAACTTTTTCACTAAATATGCTGCACCAATTGCTCCTGCATCGTTACCTAATTTAGCAATTGAAAGTTTTGTCGAATCACGAACTGTCGTAAATGCAAATTCGTCAAAATATCTTTTTAATGGTTTCAATAACAATTCTCCTGCATTTGACACTCCGCCGCCAATAATAATATTTTCTGGATTTAATGTATTCCCTACTCCAGCTAAGACTAGAGCAAGATATCGCATTACATGATTAACAATTTCTTCTGCGACCTCATCACCTTTTGAATAAGCTTCAAATACATCCTTAGTTGTAATTTGGGACCCATTTGCAATTTCCTTTAAAACCGACTCTTTTGTCGTATTTTGTAATTTTTCGTTTGCGATTCTTGTAATACCAGTAGCTGAAGAAATTGTTTCTAAACAACCCCTTTTACCACAATTGCAAAGTACTCCATTTTCAAGTTGAACAGTTATATGACCAATTTCACCTGCAGATCCACTAATTCCGTGTGCTACATCTCCATTTACAATTACGCCACCGCCGACACCTGTACCTAACGTCACCATTACAACGTCTTTAGCACCGTTTCCAGCACCCTTCCACATTTCCCCTACTGCAGCTATATTTGCATCATTATCAACAATTACGGGAATACCAGATTCCTTTTCTAAAATTTCTTTTAAAGGAAAATTAACCCACCCTAAATTTACTGCTGCAAATATTAATCCATCTTCAAGGCGAACTGAACCTGGTGCACCAATACCGATTCCAGCTATATCTTCTTTTGTTTTATTCATTTGGTTTAGCTTTTCTTCAATCGCGATCGTTATTGTTTTTGGAATATGCTTACCACTATCTGATTTATCAGTTGGCACTTCCCATTTATCTATGAATTCCCCGTTATCTGTTAATAATGCCAATTTAATACTTGTCCCACCTAAATCTACGCCTACAATCATTTTATCCATTTTGCCTTCTCCCTCCGTTGTGAAATCGCTTGCAATTCGATTCTAAAAAAAAACGATTTTCTTCAAACCGTCTTATTTTTAATTACATCCATCTCTTTTTTTAAGATCAACGTTGCCACTTGTAAATCTTTTATATCTAAAATATTTGCTAAAAATAATTCTTTAAGCTCATCTTGCATTAACATCAAGTCTGCTAATCGATCACCTGTATATATAAAGGTGCCATAATTCTTTAGAAATTGTTGAATATCATATACGGATTTCATTTTTAACTCCTACTATTTAATCTTTCTAAATATGTAATTAGTATAAGTTGGAAACAGTTACTCGTCAATGTGAAATACCAAACAATCATATATTATTTAAGTATTTAATGATTTGGTTTCATGACTTCTTCTAAAACTAAATTATTTTTATAAAGATAGGTTGCGTATTTGATTCCTACATATCTTATATGCCATGGTTCATAGTCATATCCTGTCATTTCAGCCTTATCTTCTGGATAACGAATGACAAACCCACATTCATGTGCATGCTTTGCCAACCATATCCCTTCCTTTGTTTTTCCAAATCCCTGCTCTAGCTTATTTCCAAAGTTTGGCGACGATACATCAATTGCTAATCCAGTTTGATGTTCACTTGTACCGGGAACAGCACTAAAAGATTGTGTCCAATCTTCTCCATGAATTTGTACATAATAATTATATAAGCTTTTTTGTCTTTCAAAAGAACGGTATGCGGAAACTGGTGTCAGTTCGATACCATCTGATTCAGCTTTTTCAAATAATTTTTCTAATGCATGGCCTGCTTCTTTTCTCATTAAAGTTTTATCTTTACTAACACCATGTAACGGAACAATGGGATAAATTAAATCAGGCGGTCCATATCCATCTGGAAGCTTTCTTTCTTTATTCACTAATACTAAATCTGATTTAGGATTTGTGACCTCTAATAAGCCATTCTCAGCTTCTATAGCTGTATGATTATAATTTGGGAACACAGGTGAACGCTGTGCTTCATTTGTTTGAGGTTCATTGTTTACACTATTTTGGTTCGTAATAAAAAGAGCTAGTCCAACAATTGTGATTAAAACCATTAATAACAAGACGAACTTTCGATTTATTTTTTTCAAAACAGCCTCCCTCTGAACAGTTATCGTTAACTTAACAATATTAGAAGATAGCATCTTTTTAAAATTACACGTAATGAAATTATTCTTCTTTTTCTATAAAAAGACCTCTTTCAATTGAAAGAGGTTTTTTCGTACTGCTTACAAAATAGGTTCCATCGTTTTTCTTAATGTCTCAACTGAATTTTTAAATTGTCGTTGTTCTAATTCATTTAAATCTAATTCGACGATTTCACGAATTCCGCCTCTATTTAAAACCGCTGGAACACCGATATAAATATCATTTTCTCCATATTGACCTTCTAAATATGCTGAAACAGTAATAATACTATTTTCATTTTCAAGTATTGCTTTAGTTAACCTAACTAATCCCATTCCAATACCGTAGTATGTTGCACCTTTCTTCTTAATAATATGATATGCAGCATCACGTGTATTTAAAAAGATTTCATCAAGCTCTCTTTGACTATATTTCGGATTTTTCTTTAAAACATGGTGCACTGGTGAAGTACCAACAGTTGTTTGTGACCAAACAGGAAGTTCACTATCCCCGTGTTCACCTATTATATATCCATGGATATTTCTTGAATCAACATTAAAATAATCTCCTAGCATATATCTAAAACGTGCAGTATCTAAACTAGTACCTGATCCGATTACTCTTTCTTTCGGTAATCCCGAGTATTTCCAGGTTGCATAAGTTAATATATCAACTGGATTCGTAGCGATTAAAAAGATACCGTCAAAACCAGAAGCCATAATCTCTCCAACGATACCTTTAAAAATCGAGCAATTTTTCACCACTAAATCTAGTCGTGTTTCTCCAGGCTTTTGTGCAGCTCCAGCTGTAATAACGACTAAACCAGCATCTTTACAATCACTATAATCTCCAGCCCAGATTTTTGTTCTAGAACTGACAAAAGGTAAACAATGACTTAAATCCATCGCGTCTCCTTCTGCTTTATCTTTGTTTAAGTCGATCATAACTAATTCTTCGGCAATACCTTTGTTTAACATTCCAAAAGCATAACTCGCTCCAACTGCGCCTGTACCAATAAGTGCGACACGATTAATTTCTTTTTGTAACATTAAATCCACCTCATTAGTGTTATAAAAGTGTAAGTGATTGGGACTTTTATATTATATATGTATATCCGCTTAAAGTTTGTGAAACATTTTACAAATTTGTTACAATAAACATTAAAAACAAATTTTCTTTAAGGAATAGCGGTTTAATTCATCATTTATTTTAAACAAAAGGTGTCGCTTTATGCACTTATTGGAAAGCTTGTATTATTTCTGATTCTGTTATGATGAAAGGTATTTTAATGTCATGTTTTTCTGTTGGTAGCTCATTAACGATTTGAATATCATACGCTAAAGCTAAAAGAAGCTTATTATAGTCTTCTAAGTAGCGATCGTAATAACCGCCGCCATAGCCTAATCGTTCTCCTTTTAATGTGTATGCTACTCCAGGAACAATTACTAAATCAATCTGTTCCTTTTCTATTTTCTCGCATTTTTCTTCAATCGGCTCCTGTATACCAAAATAGCCTTCTTTTAAATCTTCAAACGAACTGATTTTATAAAAATCCATTTCTCTTGTTTTGTGATTACATTTCGGTACAACAACCGATTTATTCTCATTCCAACAAGTAGCTATTAAATACTTAGTATTTATCTCGTGCTCCATCGGCATCGTTGTTGCAATTATGTTTGCATCCTTTAATTGTTTTGTACTAAATAATGTTTCTATTATTTGCTTCGACTTTTTCTCTCTGTCTAATACTGAAATATTTTTCAAATTTTTCATCATATTATTTCTAATGTCTTTTTTTTCCATTATGGCCTCCTAAGGTCAGGATTAAAGTTTCTATCAATAGGATTAAATAGTAAAATGACGTTTCTAATTAGATTATAAATTTTTATATAAAAAAAAACAGTAGGAAAATTCCTACTGTTTATTTTGTTTCGCGATGAACTGTAACTTTTTTAAGTCTTGGGCAATATTTTTTAAGCTCAAGACGGTCTGGGTTATTACGTTTATTTTTAGTAGTGATGTAGTTACGATCTCCGCATTCTGTACATGCTAAAGTAATATTTACGCGCATTTTATTTTCCCTCCTGACATAGTGACATAATCAGACTTGTATATAATAACATTCT
The DNA here is from genome assembly GCF_002556365.1 of Bacillus sp. AFS002410. NCBI lineage: Bacteria > Bacillati > Bacillota > Bacilli > Caryophanales > Bacillaceae > Bacillus > Bacillus sp. AFS002410. The sequence continues at coordinate 103,880 of NZ_NUEU01000023.1, read as the reverse complement.
TTCAAGATAATTTCCATACTTTTTATTGATTCATTGCATTTCTTTTGATTTTTTTTTTATTGAATTATGTACAAATTTATTTTCATAATTCAGAGTATATTTTTGAAAGACTGCTTGATGCTGTAAAACGCTCCCCTGATCGATTCTAATATTTGAGCTAATTGATACGTACGGACCAATTACACAGTTTTCTTCGATTGTAACATCATTGCCAATAATTACTGGAGAAACAATCTTTACATTATTATTAATCGTTACATGCTCACCTAAAAAAATTCGTGGTAATATTTGAACGGCCGGAATAGGCAAGTTTAATTTTTCTTCAATCCAATCTACATTTAGCTTTGCAAAACGTCTAGGAGTCCCATAATCAATCCAGTAACCTTCTAAATGATAAGCATTCATACTAATATTATTTTTTAACATCAAAGGGATTAAGTCATTACTAATGTCAAAATATCGATTTTCTGGAATTTGAAATAATAATTCCGGACTCATAATATAAATCCCGGTATTTACTAGTTTACTAATTTCACTACCCTCATTAGGCTTCTCAATAAAATCGATTATTTGTCCATTTTTCACTTTTACATTTCCATAAGATCCACAATTTTCAACTTGTTTTACAAACATAGAAAATTTACTCTTATTTTCTAAATGATTCTTTAATGAGTCTCTAATTTCTCCATCAAATAAAATATCACCATTCACTAATAGAAAGGGCTCATTGAGAAAATGCTTAGATAATCGCAAACAACCAGCTGAGCCTAAGCTTTTTTCTTCTATAATATAATCAATTGAAACATTTTTTAATTTCATCGCGTTAATTGTTTCAATTATGGCTTGGGACATATAATGAAGCTGAATTATAAACTCATTAAACCCCAATCTTGTTAGATGTAATAATAAATGCTCAATTGCCGCTCTATTTGCGATTGGTAATAGTGGTTTAGGAATGTTGTTAGTAATTGGTAAAAGCCTTTGACCGTATCCTCCAGCTAAAATAACAACCTTCATTTGTTACCACCCCAAAATGTTATACTAGTTAAAGAAGTATGCTTAATATTACATAAATATGACAAAAGGGCGTCCAGTAAAATATGAACTGAACACCCTTTTATTATTTTATTGATTTAATAAATAATGCTTACCTTTTACTAAATAGTAAATGTTCTCTGCAATATTAGTTGCATAATCTGCAATTCTTTCAAGATATCTACAAATGAATGCCATTTGCAAAATATTTGCGACATGCTCAGGCGACTCAACAATACTTGACATTAAATTTCGTACAGTCGTTCCATATAACTCATCAACTAGATCGTCAATTTCACCAATCTCTTTTGCAGCTTGTAAATCTTCAGTTCGGTATGCTTCTGAAGCTTTTGTTAACATATCTAAACCAAGTTCATGCATCTTTTCGATATTTTCTATAGGTAAGTTTTCTTGACGGCCACGAATACGAATTGTCGACTTTGCGATATTTACTGCATAATCTGCAACTCGTTCAAGGTCATGAGCAATCTTAATTGCTGTTAAGTTTCTTCTTAAATCTACTGCAACTGGCTGTTGTCTTGTTATTATGACTAAAATTAATTCATTAACTTCTTTTTCTAATTTATTGATTCGCTCATCTTCATCAATGACTTCTAAAGCTAATTCAATATTTTCAGTTCGGAATGCATCCATACTCTTAACTACAGCTTTTTTTGTTTTCTCGGCTAGCTCGATGATCATTTCTTGTAATGATTTTAACTCTGTTTCAAATTGATTTCTCATATTATTGCCACCATTTCCCCTTCTATTAACCGAATCGTCCAGTAATATAGTCTTCTGTGCGTTTATCTTTAGGAGTCGAGAATAGTTTATTTGTATTTGAGAACTCAACTACCTCACCGCTTAAGAAGAAAGCAGTTTTATCAGAAACACGTGCTGCTTGTTGCATATTATGAGTCACGATAATAATACTAAAATCTTTTTTCAAATCATTGATTAATTCTTCAACTTTTAAAGTTGAAATAGGATCTAATGCCGATGTTGGCTCATCCATTAAAATAACATCAGGCTCGATTGCAAGGCAGCGTGCAATACATAAACGTTGTTGTTGTCCCCCTGACAAGCCATGTGCATTCTCATGTAAACGATCCTTAACCTCATCCCAAATCGCAGCACCTTTTAAACTTTTTTCAACAATTTCATTTAATGAGGCTTTATCTTTAATACCATGAATTTTTGGACCGTAAGCAACATTTTCCCAAATTGACTTAGGAAATACATTTGGCTTTTGGAATACCATCCCTACATGAGTTCTTAATTCTTGGACAGGATAGTTTTTATCGAATATATCTTGTTGGCGGTAAAGAATTTTACCTTCTGTTCTAACTGTAGGCACTAGCTCAACCATACGATTTAAAGTTTTTAAGTAGGTCGATTTACCACAACCACTTGGACCGATAATTGCTGTTACTTCATTTTCATATATGCTTAAATTGATGTTTTTTAACGCTTTATCTTGTCCATACCATAAATTTAAATTTTGAGTATCATAAACGATTGATTTTTTTGTGTTTGTATTTGTATCTTCAATATCTTCACTTTTAATATTATTTTCTCTATCTAATGTAAATGTCATAACTTCTATCCCCTCTCATCCTAAAGGAAGCATTCTATTGTTGTTTTATGTTAACTAAACAATAGCTAAAATTTATAATCTTTTTAATTCGGTAATTGATTACATGAATAATCATATCCTTAAACTATTAAACCTGTTTTAACCGAATGTAAAGATTATGTAAATAAGTTCAGAAGCTGTTTTAAATAGATAAAAAAAAGAGAAGGGATTCCCCTTCTCTTTTATTGATTCTTATTTTGGTCACCTTGACTATTTTGAGTAACTTGATTGTCAATTGTGCCTTTTGGTTCATCATTGTAAACTGATTGTCTTTCTTTTTTCAATTTAAAGTACTCATCCATAATATCGCGGCCAATGTATTTATTGACAGGCGCTTGGTCAGTTTGTAACCAAGGAACAACAACTGAAAATGCAATTTCAGGATTGTCATATGGAGCATAGCCAGTCAATGTTTCATTATATGTTCTTGGTGCTTCTTTATAATTTTTACGATCAGGTCCATCATAGAAGGACTGGGCAGTACCTGTTTTACCAGCTATTTTATAGTCTACGCCTAAGAAATAAGGACGAGCAGTACCACCTTGTTCATTATATACTTTTATAAAACCTTGTTTAACTCGATTGATGTATGAATCCTTCATATCAATTCGATTTAAAACTTTTGTTTTTACTTCTGATCTAATTACTCCAGTATCTTCACCAATAGAAGGTTGTCTTAATTCTTTTGCAACATGCGGCTGAATTCTATAACCTCCATTTGCGATTGTCGATATATACTGAGCTAATTGAAGTGGTGTATAAGTATCATACTGCCCAATCGCCATATCTAGAAGGAAACCTGGGTTTTTGTCGACACCTTTAAATCCAATTGCCTCATTTGGTAAATCAATTCCAGTTTTAACACCAAGTCCAAACTGACTGAAGCTATTACGGAATGTATCAAACGCTTTAACATCGATATCTAAAGGTTTATTTGGAACATAATTTGCATGACCAATTGCCATTGCTGTTCGGAACATATAAACGTTTGAAGATCTTTTTAACGCATCTAAATCATTAATCCATCCCATATTACTATAAGATGATTTGATAGGTGTGCCTGCAATTTTAATCGGTGTATCGAATTGTCTTTGTCCAGGAACAATCGCTCCTGTTTGAAAACCTGTTAAAAGGGTTGCACCTTTAACTGTCGAACCCATCTCGTAAGATGAAGTAAGATTGCCTGTTGCATAGTCTATAACTTTATTTCTTCCTGTCTTTTTATCTTTAACAATTTGTTTACCTGACATCGCTAGAATTTCACCCGTATTCGGATTAATCATTGTAACGAATGCTCGGTCCAAATATTTACCATTTGAAGTTGCTTTTGCTTGTAAAAGTCTAGTTTTTACAATTTCATCAACCTTACGTTGAAGCTCCATATCAATTGATAGTACTAAATCACTACCAGGTTCCCCTTCAGTAATCACCTTCGTATCAACAACATTTCCTTTTGAATCAATAACATTTTGAGCTTTACCTTTTGTACCGCGTAAAACATCTTCATACTGCTTTTCGATATAACTTTTTCCGACACGATCATTGCGATCATAGCCACGTGCTAAATAATAATCTACATTCTGAGCAGGTAAACCCTCTTTTTCAGAAGTAATATTACCTAAAATTGTGCGGAACGTATCACCGTAAACGTATTTTCTTTCCCAATTTGTTGTTACATCTACACCAGGAAGCTCGTCCAAATGTTCACTAACAGTCGCATATTCTTTTTCAGTAACTCCCTCACTTTTAATTGTTTGAGGAGTTAATGCATAACCAACGCTCATTTGCTTGTAAATTGCGAGTATTTGCAAATCATTTGGACTAAACGAATTCATGTCGGCTTCTGTAATTTTATCAAGTTGTAAATTATAGTAAGCTTTGTTATATCCAGCATCATCATCTTTATTTTGAGCCTTTAATTCTTTATCTTCTTGTTTCGATACAAGCATTTTTGCATCTTCAGGATTTTTTAGTAACCAAAAATCCTTTCGATCTCTTTCAGTTATTTTATTAGTTGGCATCTTAATAAAAGTTTTTAACTTAGTTGCCATTTGTAATAGTTCACCAGACGTTGTACCTTTTTTCCTTGTATACGTGATTGTACGTAAAGGCTTATTATCTACTACAACCTTACCATTACGATCTAGAATTTTCCCCCTTGGTACAGCTTGATCGACGGTCATATTTTCTGTTCGCTCTAATTCTGATTTATAGTCTTCACCTTTTACAATTTGTACAACACCTAATTTTAGAATTAAAAAGGAAAATAGTACAAATACAAGGAAAAATAGAGTATTCAGTCGTGTGGGTAATGTAATTTTATATTTCTTAGGTTTATTCATCTTTTCTCCTCTTTTTTCTACCATTGCTTTCATTACGCGTATTATTATTTTATTGAATTGGAAACAGAATTACAGAAATACTTTTGACAATTTAGTGAACTACCTTGTATTAAGCATGTTTAATTTCTAATTTCCTCATTACGAAATAGACCATAAAGTGTCCTGTACCAAATAAACACATTAACAATGGAATAACTTGTTTCGCTGGGAACAATATAGTACAAACAATGAATACTGCAATTGAAAACATTCTACCACTATTCAAATAAACTTCACGTATCACTATATATTCCACTCGATATTCCCTGGCCTTATACGATTTTCCTATTATATCATATGTTAAAGATAAGTAAGGTACTAAAATGATTGGATACGCCAAAGAAATTATTGCACCATAAATGATCAATAATGAAAAATTAACTTTAAAAGCGATTACAAAAACCGCACTAAATAATAAAAACCCTCCAAGAAATATTGCTTTCATTCTAAAATTTTCTTTTATGATTCTAGTCACAATGTAATAAGTAATAAAGCTGATTAATGATGTTATTAATCCATATTTCCCTAAAGCAAACTCACTTCCAGTTGATAAGAAAATATAGATTGAAATGACAAACATAAAGATTCCTTCACGATTGCCTTGAAAGAAATTTGCATAAGTAACTTGTCGCCAATTCTCATTTAATTTTCTTTCTAAGATGACTCGTTTAATGTTGAACTCACTATCAAGTTCTCTTTTAATTAAAAAACAACTTAACACAACCGCACAAACAAATAATAAAACTGCAGCCATAAATACAAAGTGATAACCTTTATTTCCAATCATGGAAGAAATGATTGCTCCAGCAATAAACGGCCCAAGCATTCCAGAAAATGAATTAACAAGCCCTAAAAAACCGTTAAAAAATTGCCTAGTCTCAGGCTCAGTCACTTCAAATGTTAATAAATTAAACGCCAAATAATAACAACCATTTCCAACTCCTAATATTGCTCCGATTAATATCGTTGCAAGCAATGTCTTTGTTTCAAACACTAAAACAACAATATAGAAGATCGCTAAAAAAGAAATACCGATCCTAAGAATCACAACACGGTCAACTGTTTTAGCTAATCTACCCGCAATCACGAAAGTCAGAGCTTGAAAAAATGCAATCGCAAATTGATACGAAGCTATCGGTAAATAATCATTTGACTGCTTCCATAAATAAACATTTACAAATGTACTAGATAAAGCTGTTGCCAAAGTAAATAATCCACCGACACTTAATAATAAAACTAAGTCTCTGTTTAGATCGACATCACCTAATAAAAATTTCCACCTACTCATAAAAACTCTCCTTTGTCTCATGAACTAGTTTTCCGAGTAAATGAAAATTTATCCTTTTATTTAACAAATATAAAAGAGACTATCCTGAAGATTTAACGATTCTAGGCAATTCCTTTTAAAAATAGATATCATACATGCAAGGTATTGATACTGAGTTACATATAAAACCGTTGAATCCGCAAAATGAAATCTGGAACCAAAGTGTATGGTTGTAGCTCAAATAAAAATGGGGAACGAGCGATGAATTACTTTACTAATTTTTTAATGTTTTTACTGATAAATGCTAAGTTAGCTGCACACTAATAAACTAATAAGGTTTACTTAAGTAAAATAAGGTATTATATTTGTTGAATAGATTCTCTTTAGAGACAAGAAAAGTAGGTGAACAAAGTGGGAAAATATCAATTAGATTATAAAGGTCAGCAAGCTGTTGCAAAGTTTCATGAAAAACAGACGCCTGCCAAATTTGATAAAAAGAAGCAACTTGAAAAAATGCGTGCGGAGTATTTGAAAAAAATGCAAAAACAAACTGATAAATAATTTGAATGAAAACATAGGAAAACTAAAAACTTCCTATGTTTTTTTAGTTCAAAAAGCAATTTAAAAAAATTACTGAGACAAATAAAAAAGGGGCCACCCCTATGCCAATTACCTTGACTTTAGGATGACCCCTTCATGTTTTATAAATTATTTAGCAGCTTGGTATAACTCTTCTACTTTTTCCCAGTTTACTACATTCCAGAATGCACCAACATAGTCAGGGCGTTTGTTTTGGTAGCCTAGGTAGTAAGCATGCTCCCAAACATCTAAGCCTAGGATTGGAGTTTTACCTTCCATTAATGGTGAATCTTGGTTAGGTGTGCTAGTTACTTCTAACTCACCATTGTTTACTACTAACCAAGCCCAACCAGAACCGAAACGAGTTAATGCAGCTTGTGTAAATGCAGCTTTTAACTCATCTAGGCTACCGAATTTAGCGTTAATTGCTTCTGCAACTTCACCAACTGGAGTGCCTGTGCCTTCTGGAGTTAATAAAGTCCAGAATAAGCTGTGGTTAGCATGTCCACCACCATTGTTACGTACAGCAGTACGGATACCTTCTGGAAGTGCATCTAAGTTTGAAATTAATTCTTCAATTGAAGAAGCAGCTACTTCTTTGCCTTCTAAAGCAGCGTTTAAGTTAGTTACATATGTATTGTGGTGACGAGTGTGGTGAATGTTCATTGTTTCTTTATCAAAGTGTGGCTCTAATGCATCATAAGCATAAGGTAATTGTGGTAATTCGAATTTTGACATTTTTAAATTCCTCCCAAGGATAATAGTGAATTTCCATTTAAAGTTATCAAATATATTGAAAGATTTCAATAGTAATGCTCAGAAAAGGAAAATAATATAAAAAAGATTTACTTTTGAAAGAAATTAGACCAAGGTTTAATAGCAATATTTAATAATCAAAACGAAAAAAGTCTCCAACGATAACGTTGAAGACTTTTTCACTGTTTAAGGAGTAAGAGGGATTCGAACCCCCGCGGGCTGTTACACCCCTGTCGGTTTTCAAGACCGATCCCTTCAGCCGGACTTGGGTATTACTCCATAATAAAAGATTGGTAGCGGCGGAGGGAGTCGAACCCACGACCTCACGGGTATGAACCGTACGCTCTAGCCAGCTGAGCTACACCGCCAAACTATAAAAATGGCTCCGCAGGTAGGATTCGAACCTACGACCACTCGGTTAACAGCCGAGTGCTCTACCACTGAGCTACTGCGGAATAATTTCCGTTGTCCTTAAGACAATATTTAATATATCATGACTCAAATTAAACGTCAATGTAATTTTTCACTTTTTTTTTTTTTTTAGATATTAATTTATCTTAATCAACTTTTAGTGTAAATAATATGTAGTGTGAAGTTTGAAACTCCACTAAATGTTCATCTTCTCCACTAATCTTGCACTCCTGTATTTCTCCCCCTAATTCATTGTCCAGGACAACTTACTATCATTAATAAAACTTCTGCCCGCTCTTAATCTTACTCTTTTCATTCTAATTAAAGTTTAATATTCATTTTCAAAAAAAAGATTATAATATACAAAATAGCCCGAAAGATACATAATAAATTTCGGGAAGTGAAATAACATTTAATAAGAAAGGATGAGTTTATGAATATATTTAAACAATTTTGGTTTAGTTTATACTCTCCAAAAACAATATCAAGATATAGACTCCAAAAAATCGGTAAAACAATCTTTTTTCTATTCCTACTAGCAATTTTATATACTCTTCCTGGGTTCTTTTCATTGGAAAAAAATGTGAAGCTTCAGGTGAACAATGTTTCTGATTTGCTAAAAGAAAATATTCATACAATTTCTTTAAGCAAAGGGACAATAGCCATAAACGACAATACGCCATTCGAACGAAAGATTGGTGAATATAAATATGCTTTTTATCCAAATGAAACAATTATGCCTACCAAATTAAAAAATGAACAGTATGCACTTGTTGTATTAAAAAATAGAATAATCATGAAAAATGATAAAGGCGAGCAAGATTTCCCTTATCCTTCATTAAAGTCAAAAGAAATAAATAAAGCGGGCGTTTCAAAATTTATTAAAAATATAAAAGAAGCTCTTCCAGTCATTTTAATCGCGTTATTTTTCCTATATTATTTTGGTTCATGTATCTTCATATTTTTACTTGCGACAATATTAGCATTTTTAACAACTTTAATTAAGTCGACTAAGCACCTACCGTATAGACAACGCTTTGCAATGGTTTCGTATAGCTTAACATTACCTACTGTTATTTATTTCTTGCTTAGAATATTGGAAATAAATATTCCATTCCAAACTTTAATTTATATTGTAATTGCAGTAGTTATGTATACATTAACAATTAGAAATTTACCATCAAAAAAATAATCAATTTCCGAAGCGGTTTATACGCTTCTTTTTTTATGAGCTTTTTCCTGGCTTCTTTTTTGGAATATTCAGTGTGGACAAGCATATAGTCTACAAAGGAGTGATTATTAATGAAAAGAATAGCTTTTTTATTCGGTGCATTATTACTTGGATATATAATTTTCTTCGACCTTAATGTAGGAACGATCCCTACTCAACATATTGCTACAGTAGCCAAAGCATCTAAATCAGAAACAAAAACATCCTCACTTCCAAAATATGAAAAAATCCAAGTAAAGAATGGAGATACTGTTTTAGGAATTATCGAAGATCTCAATCCTGATTTTAGCCAACCAATTAGCCAAATTACGAAGGATTTCACTGATTTAAATGATGGTCTACTACCTACTAAAATTCAAAGTGGAAAATCATATAAATTCCCAATTTACTCTTCACAAAAGTAAATTTTGTGTTATATTTCTTTAGAACCAGTTGATAAAATGAGTAATCATGAAGAAAATATGATAATGTAGATATATAAAAAATGAAATAAGTTATTTTTGAAGGAGCGAGTTACTCGTGAACGAAATTACACATAGAAGTAAAACACGTGCAGTTAAAGTAGGAAATGTAGTTGTTGGTGGAGCAAATGAGATTTCAATCCAAAGTATGACAACAACAAAAACACACGATGTTGAAGCAACAGTTGCAGAAATTAAACGACTTGAAGAAGCTGGATGTCAGATTGTTCGAGTTGCAGTACCAGATGAAAGAGCAGCTAATGCGATTGCTGATATAAAAAGACAAATTAATATACCACTTGTAGCAGATATACACTTTGATTATAAATTAGCGCTTAAAGCAATTGAAGGCGGCGTAGATAAAATAAGAATTAATCCAGGTAATATTGGACGTAAAGAAAAAGTTGAAGCAGTTGTAAATGCAGCTAAAGCTAAAGGAATTCCAATACGTATCGGTGTTAATGCTGGTTCTTTAGAAAAACGTATTTTAGAGAAATACGGTTACCCAACTGCTGATGGAATGGTTGAAAGTGCATTACATCATATTAAAATTCTTGAAGACTTAGATTTCCATGACATCATCGTTTCAATGAAAGCATCAGATGTAAACCTTGCAATTGAAGCATATGAAAAAGCATCAAAAGCATTCGATTATCCTTTACACTTAGGTATCACTGAATCAGGTACACTATTTGCTGGTACAGTTAAAAGTGCTGCTGGTTTAGGTGCAATCATAAGTAAAGGGATCGGAAACACAATGCGTATCTCTTTAAGTGCAGACCCAGTTGAAGAAATAAAAGTTGCTAGAGAATTACTTAAATCTTTCGGCTTATCTTCAAACGCTGCAACATTGATTTCTTGCCCTACTTGTGGACGAATCGAAATTGACTTAATTAGTATTGCAAACGATATTGAAGAATATATTTCAACACTAAAAGTACCGATTAAAGTTGCCGTACTAGGATGTGCAGTAAACGGACCTGGTGAAGCACGTGAAGCTGATATCGGTATTGCTGGAGCACGCGGTGAAGGATTACTATTCCGTCACGGAGAAATCGTTCGTAAAGTACCTGAAGCAACAATGGTTGAAGAATTAAAACGTGAAATCGACATTATCGCAAAAGAAAAACTTGCTGAACTAGAAGCAGCAAAAGGCTAAAGAGGCATAAAAACAGTCTCCCCTAGATTTTTCTTAATAGCGTTGTATACAAAGAGGCCTCCTAAGAGTCGCGTAACTGACAATTAGGAGGCCTCTTTTTCATATTAAGTAAGAATATGTATAACTGCATCTTCGCCTAAGGCTCGATCGGCAGTTTGCGTTAATATAAGCCTTTCTAGAATGGGGGTATCTTGTTAGAATTTTATTATTAGAGTGGAATTTATGCTCTCCTTACATAGATATTTAATAGATTTCTTCACTTTTTTAAGCGAATTTTTTAAAAAAAGTGCAAATTTATTGATTTTCCATTGTGTGCATCGATCTTTGAACAATAAATTAGGTAAAATACCCTAACTGGTATAGGTATTTCCATACTAATTTGGGGTTCAACATAGTTTAATTGCAGTTTCGCTAATTTTATTTGCAGTTTTACTGATTTTATTTGCGGTTTTGTTAATTTTAATTGCAGTTATACTGATTTTATTTGCAGTTCTTCCTTTAATTGCACTTTTCACAGTTTTATTTGCACGTTCAACCTTTTTATTTGCAGATTTTCTATTTTTAATTGCAGTGCCCCCTTTATTTGCAGCGATTCTTTTTTGCACTGTTCACAGTTTTATTTGCAGTTATTCTTCATTTCAACTACTCTCCTCTAAATACTTAGTAGGATGCCCTTCTCAAACATTTGGGACACCCTACTGTTTACACTCTCCTACTAGATCGAATAATCCTGAGGGATAAATACCTTTAATTCATTAGGGCGTACAAATACTCGTTCTCCAAGTTGAATATTTAGATCATAAAATAATTCGTTCATTAATTCGATTTCGACATAATCATTTGTGTCTTCTCGAAGGACTTCGACGTACACAATTGGCCCCACTGCATGAATATGAGTAATGATTGCACTTATGGATGTTTGATCTGTTTCAATTTTTTCGATTGATATTTGATGAGGTCGGACATAACCTGTAACTTCTTTATGATCTCGTTCAACTTGCTCTTGTAATGGTATTTCTAGACCACCGCTTATTAAATTTCCTTTATTGATCCGTCCATGAAATAAGTTTACTTTTCCAAGAAAATCATAAACAAACGGACTTGCAGGTGTATGATAAACTTCTTCTGGAGTACCGATTTGCTCAATTGTTCCACCATTCATAATGACCACTCGGTCGGCAACTTCAAGCGCTTCTTCTTGATCATGTGTTACAAATATGCTTGTAACATTAATTTCGTCATGAAGCTTACGTAACCATCTTCTTAAATCCTTTCTTACTTTTGCATCTAGTGCTCCAAATGGTTCATCTAATAATAATACGCTCGGTTCAACAGCCAAAGCTCTAGCTAATGCGACACGTTGTCTTTGTCCACCAGATAATTGCGAAGGAAATCGATTGGCAAAGCTTTCTAATTTTACTAAATTTAATAGCTCCATTACTTTCTCTTTAATTTTTCGCTTAGTTGGACGTGTAGCTCTTGGTCTTACATTTAATCCAAATGCAATATTATCAAAAACGGTCATATGCTGAAATAAAGCATAGTGCTGGAAAACAAACCCTACATTCCTTTCCTTTACTTGTAAATTTGCTACATCCTGTTCCTCAAAGAATATTTCCCCACCATCTGGATTCTCTAAGCCAGCAATTATTCGTAGTAATGTTGTTTTACCAGAACCAGACGGGCCTAAAAGTGCTACTAATTCTCCTTTTTTTATATTTAGATCAATCCCTTTTAAAGCAGACTCATTTTCATAGCTCTTTAATACATTAGAAACTTTAATTGACATACGATCCTCTCCTATTGTTTCTCTACCTTCTGAACTTTCCATTCAATAATATTTTTAATCACTAATGTCAGAATCGCAAAAATAGACATAAGTGAAGCTACTGTATACGCTTGTGGAAATTGGTACTCGTTATATAAATTTTCTATATGAAGTGGCATCGTAATTGTCTCTCCGCGAATATGTCCAGAAACTACTGATACAGCTCCAAATTCTCCAACCGCTCTTGCATTACATAATATAATGCCATATAAAAGTCCCCATTTAATTTTTGGTAGTGTCACCTTCCCAAAAATATGCCAACCGTTAGCACCTAAAGTTAACGCGGCCTCTTCTTCTGCACTTCCTGTAGCCTGCATAACTGCAATTAATTCTTTCGCAACAAACGGAAGAGTTACAAAGATTGTTGCTAAAACAATTCCCGGGGTTGAAAAAATGACTTTTAAATTGTGCTCTTTTAACCAGCCACCAAATACCCCATTATTCGGACTAAATAAAAGTACAAATAAAAAACCCGTAACAACTGGAGACATAGCAAAAGGTAATTCAATTAAAGTTACCAATAAATTTTTCCCTTTAAAATTAAATTTCGTTGTAGCCCAAGCAATTGAAACTCCAAATATTGCATTAAGTGGTAAGGTAATGATCGTTACAATAAAAGTTAATTTAATTGCAGCTAAAGTTTCATCATTTACGATTGTTTCTTTATAAACTCCGAAGCCATCTTGCAATGCTTTTATAAAAATTGAAACTAAAGGAAGAAATAAAAATAGCGCTAAAAATAAAATAACGATACTAGTTAAGATGATTTGAAACGATTTCCCCTTTAATTTAATTCCTTTTTTTGTATGACTATTTAAAGTTAATTTTCTCTCAATATTTAACTCTCTTTCCATTCTAACTCTTACCCCCTTGAACAAATGCCCGATTAGAGTATCGTTGAAAAATACTAATCAATAATAATAGAAGGAAAGAAATAACTAATAATACAACTGCTAGTGCAGTTGCCCCTGCGTAATCATATTGCTCTAATTTTGTCATGATCAATAAAGGGGTTATTTCAGTTTTCATAGGCATATTTCCCGAAATAAATACAACAGACCCATATTCCCCTAAAGACCTCGCAAAAGCTAATGAAAAACCAGTTAACAAGGCTGGTAAAATTCCTGGGAATATGATCTTCCAGAAAATTTGTAAACGGTTTGCACCTAAACTTGCAGCTGCTTCCTCAACATCTTTATGGAAATTCTCTAGCACAGGTTGCACCATCCTTACTACAAATGGTAATCCAATAAAAGTAAGAGCAATAATAATACCTAAAGGTGTATAAGCTATTTTGAAAGAAAATAGTCTTCCAATCCAACCACTAGGAGAATACAACGTAGTTAAAGTAATACCGGCTACTGCAGTCGGTAATGCAAATGGTAAATCAATGAAAGCATCGACTATTCTCTTCCCTGGAAAACGATATCGTACGAGTACCCAGGCTACTAATAAACCAAAGACAGCGTTTAAGATCGCAGCAATAAAGGCTGTTCCAAAACTAACTTTATATGACATTAGTACTCTAGGATCGGTTACAATTTTAAAAAATTTAGTCCATCCTATATCAAAAGAGTGTAGAAATAACATCGATATTGGTAAAAAAATGAAAAAACTTATATACAATATTGAAAATCCAAATGTTAAACCAAACCCAGGTAAGATTCTCTTTCTTGTCTTTAGCAAATTTATGTCACTCCTTAAATGAAAATCAAATAAAGAAGACTTGGACATAGCTCTATAGATGAGCCTCGGTGCTTCCATGTCCTCTTTATTTTTTAAGTTATCGTTACTCAATTAATCGTTTATTGATAAATTTGGTCAAATATTCCACCATCATTAAAATGCTTCGCTTGCGCCTTACTCCAGCCTCCAAAATCTTTATCGATTGTCAACATTGGTAAACTAGGATATTGTTTACTATATTTAGCAAGTATTTCTTGATCTCTAGGACGATAGTAATTTTCTGCAATGATTTTTTGACCTTCTTTACTATATAGATAAGATAGATAGGCTTTCGCTACTATTTCAGTTTTCTTTGCCTTTACATTTTTATCTACGACTGCAACAGGTGGCTCAGCAAGGATACTAATAGATGGATAAACAATTTTATATTTCCCTTCGCCTAATTCCTTAACAGATAGAAGAGCTTCATTTTCCCATGCAATTAGTACGTCCCCAATCCCTTTTTCAACAAATGTAGTTGTTGAGCCACGCGCGCCAGTATCTAAAACAGGTACATTCTTATATAATTTTTTCATAAATGCTTTTATTTCTTTCTCATCACCATTATATTTTTTATCTGCATAACCCCAAGCAGCTAGGTAATTCCATCTTGCACCACCAGAAGTTTTAGGGTTTGGCGTAATTACTTGAACCCCTTTCTTAGTTAGATCATCCCAATCCTTAATATTTTTTGGATTGCCTTTCCTTACTAAGAAAACAATAGTTGAAGTATATGGTGTTGAATTATAATCAAATTCTTTTTGCCAATTAGGTGATAATAGTTGTGCCTTTTCGTTGATTGAATCAACATCATAACCTAGAGCAAGTGTAACAACATCAGCATCTAAACCATCAATTACTGCCCTAGCTTGCTTTCCCGAACCTCCATGAGACTGTTTAATTGTCACTGTTTGATGATGCTCTTTTTCCCAATATTTACTAAACGCTTTATTATAGTTTTCATATAATTCACGGGTCGGATCATATGAAACATTTAGTAATTCTACTTTTTTATTTGTCGCATTTCCATTCGTTACCTCACTGCTATCGTCTTTTAAAGTCGAATATAAGATTCCAGAAACAGCCAAAACTGTAACAACCGAGCCAATAATCCAAGTTTTTGCCCCCACTATATTCCGCCCCCTCAAATATCAATTCTCCGATTTTATTTGTACCCATCTCGATCATTCAACACATTAAAATCTCCCCTTTAAGGCACAAATGCAAAAAGACCCTTAACTAAAGAAACTAGTTAAGGGCCTTTGGTCTTCCAATCAGCCAATTTGATTTTTTATATAAGCTTAATAATAAACACACTATTCCTATGTGTCAACTATGAATTTAGAAAATTTATAATTATTTTTCATTATATTTACTATTTATACAAGCCTCATTGTATACTCATTATATTTACTATTGAAATTACATTTTATATGGAGGATCTCATGCTGTTAGAAACATATTTTAAACACATCGGGTTAAGGCAACCAGATACAATTTCATATTCCTCTTTAAAAGAAATTCATCGTCATCACTTACTTTCCATACCTTTTGAAAATATCGATATTATTTCTCAAATACCACTATCCATGAACCCAACTCTTGTAATGAAAAAGATTTCATCAGGTAAGCGTGGTGGAATTTGTTTTGAAACAAATTCATTATTATTTTCTGTCCTACAAGAACTAGGTTTTAATGTCTCTTTTATTTCTACTCAATTTTGGAACCAAGAAAAACATCAATGGAATCCAGAGTTCTCCCATTTATCTATATTAGTTAAAATTAATGGACAAAATTATCTTGCCGACGTAGGAATTGGTGGCGGTTTTTTAGAACCCCTCCTTCTACAGGATCAATACGCATACTCTGATTCAAATGGATCCTATCGTATAAAAGAACAAGACAATTCCGGCTTCATCCTTCAAAAATCCAATGAATCTTGGAAGGATTTATTATTCATTTCAATCATACCGAAACAGCTATATCAATTTGAAAAACAATTTAACTACTTCCAAACTAGTAACGAAACAATCTTTACCCAATATAAAATTGTCAATTTACTAACAAAAGAAGGAAGAATCTCGTTATCGGATCATCAGCTAAAGGTAACTAAAAATCGCAGAATCTTTATAACAGAAATAAAAAATGAGGATGAATGGCAATCAATTTTTAACCAACTATTTAATCCAAAAGCTGAAATAAAGGGCTAAGAGATTGGACAAAGTCACAAAAATCCTTTTTGGCCCCTCTTCTTCGTAAAATACTAATAAACGAAACAATAATGGAACAAATTAATTGTAAACAAAGTAAAGGGGATCGATCATTTGAAAAACAGCGAAAAACAAAATAGCATAATAAGAGAAAGACGTGAAGATGAAGTAAATAATGTTAATGAGAGTCAAAAAAATAATCAGCCACTTCCTCAAGCAAAGGATATTGAAGAAATAGAATACTAATCGCTTAAATATAAAAAACTACACCTCCAATTGTTAGTTATGTCTAACAATTGGGGTGCAGTTCAATCTTGTGGATTTTTTGCTAACATGTAAAATTTTGTTCAAAATATAAACTGGGATGATTACATTTTTGACACTAAATCAACGGGTTTTTACCATATATCGCCGAGATTCAGTGTTTTATCAACGAGGTTCTGTGATTTATCAACGAAGTTCAGTGTTTTATCAACGAAGTTCACAACTTTATCAATATTGTTCACACTATGTTCGTATCGGTGGTAATGTCACATCCATTGCTCTCCCTACATTTTACTTACCATACGGATTACTTCTTCTACTATAAAAGGTACTTCTTCAAATGCATTTCTCATATGCAGTCGCTCAGTTAGCTTATGGGCATCCTTTCCGAATGGCCCAATATTTAATACAGGGGCATTTAATTTTCCCATTAAATCAAATGGTAATGTATAGCAATCCCCCCATACTGGTGTGTTTTGTTCAAATGCTGTCCATCCGTTAGATGAGTCACTGTAATTAACATAACTTAAATCACAAATTCCATTAAAATAGTGAATTCTTTTTACTGGCAAATTAAACTGATTAATAGCAAGTTCAGAAGAATACTTAATACATTGTTCGACTAATTCATTTCCAGTGGAATTAATAGCTGGATAATATGGTGGTGCAAACAAAATGATAATCGCAGGTGCAAGCTCCTGACATTCAATCATTAAATGATCAGCAATTCTAAAAGATTTTTCACGATCATCCCACTCATTATGAGCATTAATTTCCTTTTTAAGTTCCATAATATAGTTCTGTCCTAGTTTCTCAGAAGCATAGTTATGCAACTCCCTATACTGCAGAACCTTTACTTTTCCAATTGGATTCACATGATGTTTATTACACATATTTTCATATTCAAGATTACATTCATCAGCAGCTTGCTGTGCTATTTTTTCGAATAGATTAAAAACTTCAGAAGCATTTCTTTTCATTAAAAATACATTATACAACGCGTTTGAGCGAAACGGTGTTTGAGTGGAATACTCTAACCTCAAGTCCTTTTGTTGTAACGTAACTGGTAAAGGCGTAGTTTCATCAAAATCAGTCTCTTGAAATTCGTCATTCCACTCCATTTTTCTTGTTAAAAATGAAGAGATATATGGAGATGTTATACCACTTAACGGTTCTCCCGCATGGGTTTCTTTTCCATAAAATAGTGCTGCTGGCATGATTTTACCGATTGTACCAGAGTATGTGTAATACTTTGGATCGCCTGGCTCCTGTGTAAACACTGGCTCCCCGTTCAAGAACAATTTGTAATTTAAATCATATTCCTCTTTAAGATTTACAAGTGTTGAAACCGCATCACGCATGCCATCCGAATTAACCTCTTCATCAGGAACCGTTAATAACAGAAGATTGATCGGCCATTTCTCAATACTTGCCTTCTCAATAATACTCATATGCATCGCAAGTCCCATTTTCATATCCATTGTGCCTCGACCAAATAAATACTCACCGGATTTTAAATCATTCTGAACTTCTATAGATAACTCGCTAAGACGTTCATAGAAAGCTCTTGTTAACTCCTCAGTTTTAGTAGATAAAGTTTCTAACTCCCCATACTCTTCTGTGTTTACCGTATCAAAATGACTTATAAGACAAATTGTATCTTTTACTTCTGGATGTTTATATAATGCCGTTAAAAATTTCCGACCTTTATTTGAATTATGTAACTTCAATTGATCTGATGAATCTTTGAAATATTGTAAGTCACTTAACTTTTTATATAAGTTAATCGGAAATTGACGTTCTCCCTCTGTTAGACTAATACTTTTCCAACTAACTAACTCTGATAATAATGATTTTAAGCTTTCAGGTGTATTCCATCGCATTTTATCCATAATATCCCCCATAAACAAATGTGTAGTTATGCTCCTTTTTTCATAATTCTAGTAATATCTCACCAATTCTAGAAAAGTCACTTAATACCTTTTTTAAATGAACTGATCTGCTTAAAAATAAAAAACCATCTATAATTAGATGGTTCAGAGTGTTAAAAATTAGTTTGTCAATTAGTGTCCAACATTACCTAGGTTAAGTAAAGTTTGGTGTAGTGACTTTCCACTATAGCCTGTTAAAATAGGCTGTTTTTATATTTACTTACTCATGAACCTGGTATGTGTTAATAAACTTCATATTTCCTCTCTTTAACTCATGAACCCTTTATGGACCAACTATATTTAGATAGTCAGAGTGTAAAAAAACTGATGGTCCAGACTGATGCAAATACTTGTCAACAATCTGAACCATCAATTATTAGATAGAATACTTAACTCTCCTATCTGAACTATTTAAAATCGCGTTCCGCTCATATTCCATACAATAAATGTGCACATAAAGATTAAGCCAAATATGAGCATCAAAATAAAACCAGATAATTTTGCTAGCCCTTTTTCTTCTTTAACAATGGCTATTACACCAGTAATTAAGCTTGCAAAAAGACAAATATAATAGATATAAAATGAGATAACATTTATTGAATTAATTGTTTCGATCTTAAAAGCAAAAATTGAACTAATTAAACTACCTAATACAAAAAAATATGCCAATTTCCCAATCTTTTGACTAAACTTTATTACTCCGCTTGTAATGACTCCAAAACAACTAATTAGAGAAAGCCAACAAATGCCTTCTAGTATTCTTCTACTTAAGATTGGCAATGGCTTAGCTAAGTGGCCCATATACGATAATAAAATCACACATAATAATAGGAAGGCATTTCTTCTATATATTTTGAGCTCCTGCAAACTATCCAGCCTCCTAGGCTATAAGTTTAATAAAACATCTTGCCCTAATGCATACTATTCAACAGTTGAGGAATTTTCCCTTTAATTAATAGTTAAATTAAAATCGCAAAAAAGAACAAAAGTTCTCTTTTTATGTCGAAAAAATTAAAATAAATCTCTATTGCAAACATACGTTCTTTATTTTATAATTTATTCATGGATAGATTAATATAATAGGTTAAGAAAATTATGTTATTCTTTCATTTAAATATCTCAAATAGATTATAGGAGTGAAGTGGACATGTCATTAGAATTAATCCCTTATTTAATCATGGACGGAAACGCTAGTGAAGCAATTAATTTTTATGAAAAAGCTCTTGATGCAAAGGTACTTTTTAGTCAAACTTACGGAGATGTTCCAGGAGACACAGACGGAAAAATTCCAGCAGATGCTAAAGAATTAATCATGCATGCAACAATCCAAATTGGCAAATCAGTATTAATGCTTTCAGATACATATCCTGGTTATCCATTCCAAAGCGGGAATCAAGTTACTATTTGTATATCTACAAATGATATTGAAATTTCAAAACGATTTTTTGAAGGCCTTTCAGTTGGCGGTCAAGTAGAGTTACCTCTACAAGATACAGGTTTTAGCCCGTGCTACGGTAAAGTTGTAGACAAATTTGGTGTATTATTCCAAGTATTTACCCACCCTGCTGGGGAGTAATAATTGAATTTCTTGATTACTAAACTATTCAAGAATAATTTGACTAGATTAATTTAACATAGGACTTGTTTCCTAATTTCTTAATTGAGATTCATACAGGATTAATTGAAAAAAAACGACTCGATCAAATATGACAGAGTCGTTTTTAAACTATTATATTCTTCTTTGAATCGACCTTACGACGTTCGTGACTAATTTTCTTGGCATGAAACGAACAGATGTCGCAAGTATTTTATTAGTTACTCCTGGAATTACAATTGTCTTTTCATCATTAAATCCCTTATATGCTACTCTTGCAACATCTTTTACATTCCCTACTCCACTTTGGAATAATTTTGATTCATGCATGTTAGCACGATCTCCAAAATTTGTTTCAGTTGCTCCTGGGCAAACAGCTGTTATCTTTACATTTGTTCCTTTTAATTCATTCGAAAGTGCTTCGGAAAAAGAAAGCACATAAGACTTTGTTGCATAATAAACTGCCATTAATGGTCCAGGTTGAAATGCGGCTGTAGATGCTATATTCATCACTCCACCTTTATTTCGCTCAACCATGCCTTTTAAAAATAATTTTGTAAGATGTGTTACTGTACGTATATTTAAATCAATCATATTTAATTCTTCATCTAAACTTGTATTTACGAACTCTCCAAACAATCCGAACCCCGCATTATTCACTAAATAATCGATTTGAATTTTTTCTTCAATTAATTCTTTCTGTAGTGAGGTAATCTCATTTTCTTTTGATAAATCTTTTGAAAATAGATGAATCTTACTATTCGAATAAGATTCAATTTCACTTTTTACCTTCAGTAAATTTTCATACGATCTCGCTACTAAAACTAAATTAAATCCATCTTTTGCAAATAGAAAAGCTAGTTCTTTTCCAATGCCTCCAGATGCACCTGTAATTAAAACTGTCTCATTTGATTTCATCATTTTCTCCTATTTAAAACTATTAATTTTTTATATGATTATACGTTTAAACATTTAAACATATATGATGAACCTTACTATACCTTATAAACGAAAAAAAGACAATAATGTTTATTGTCTACTTTAGATTTTTATAGTTTTCGTTTATTTTATCAATTTTTGCCTCAAGTCTTTTCATTTGTAGCTTATGATTCCTAATAAATCGAAAAATAAATACACAAAAAATAATAATAGCAATCGGTATTAAAATGACAATCAACTGATATATTAGATCTCCAATAGGCATATTTTCTCTCCTCTACTTTTCATAAGAATCAAAATAAATACCACTTCTCATTAAAGTATAAAGCAAATTGGGAATTTATGTAATCTTTTAAAAACAAATACTTTAGTTTCTCGTTCATTAAAAATAAAAAGAGAGTACCTTCGTACTCTCTTCAATGTGCACACTATGCTCTTATTTTCAGACCTATTAACTTTAACTACAATCTGGACAAAGACCGTAAATTTCAAATTTATGGCTTTGTACTGTATAGCCAGGTAAATCAACAGATAAATTGTCCATAGGGCATCTATATATACTTTTTGTATTTCCACAATCTAAACAAATAAAATGATGGTGATGTTCTGATGAAGAACATTTTGAACGAAATCGTTTTTCTCCATCTAGTTCTGTCACTTCAACTACATCCACTTCGATAAATGTGGATAAATTACGATAAATTGTATCGAAGCTAAGCCCTTTGTATTTATCTTTAAGTGCTTGTTGAATATCTCTTGCAGTTACATATTTATTTTGCCTAAAAATATATTCAAGCATATCATATCGTTTAGGCGTGTTTTTAAATCCTCTTTCTTTTAATAGCTTTGATGCATCTGCTAATTTCATTTAATCACTACCTTTGACTTGTTCTTAATTTCTTCCAGCCTAAAGTTAAAATAAGAATAAGGATTTGCAGGATTACAATCGTACCACCAGGCGCTAGGTTTAAATTATAAGAAAGTAAAATACCTGCAACAACTGAAAACTCTCCGAACATAATTGAAAAGAAAATAGTTTGTTTAAATCCTTTTGAAATTCGAATGCTTGATGCTACCGGTAACGTCATTAGAGAAGAGACTAATAGTACTCCTACAACCCTCATTGAAATGGATACTACTAAAGCGACTAATAAGATAAATAAATAATGGATCCACTTTGCATTTATACCAGAAGCAACTGCATATTCCTCATCGAATGATAAAAGGAATAATTCTTTGTAAAGTACTATGATAGATATTACTACAAATACAGCAATAATTATGACAGTTATTAAATCTTGACCAGAAACAGCACTGACACTTCCAAATAAATAACTAAAAAGATCCGTATTAAATCCATTTGCTAATGAAATTAAAATAACGCCTAATCCCATTCCACCTGAAAGAATAATTGGAATTGCTAACTCTTGATAATGTTTATATACACTTCTTAGTTTTTCGATTAAAAATGCTCCTGCAACTGAAAATGTCATCCCCATAAATAAAGGACTAATAAAACCTGAAGTAAAGAAATACTTTTCAAGTAATAGGCTTGCTGCAACGCCTGATAATGTGACGTGACTTAAAGCATCAGAAATTAATGATAATCTTCTAAAGACAACGAATACACCTAATAATGGGGCCATTACGCCAATAATCATACCTGTGATTAGCGTATTTCTTAAAAAATCATAATGAAAAAAATCCATCATGCTTGATCACCCCCATCTTCATGATTATGAGACAATACATGTACAGAGTGACCGTATAAAAGTGATAAATCATTCTCTGTGGCATCTTTAAATTTCTCTCGGCTACCATGGAAATGAAGTCTCTTATTTAAACATGCAACATGTGATACTTTATCAGTAATAATGCCTATATCATGAGAAACTAATAATAACGTAATACCAAGTTTCGTATTTAAATCACTTAGTAATTGGTAAAAGCTTTCTACATTTTCAGCATCTACACCTACTGTTGGTTCGTCTAATATTAATAATTCCGGATCACTAACAAGTGCTCGAGCTATAAAAACACGCTGTTGCTGGCCACCTGATAGTTCACCAATATTACGGTTCGCAAACTCATACATTCCAACTGATTTTAATGCTTCGGCAACTTTTTGCTTATCAGATTTTTTAAATCCATTAAATAATCCAATTTTTGAAACAAGACCTAGAGATACTACCTCAAAAACTGAAGCTGGAAAGCCTGAATTAAAACTGTTTGCTTTTTGCGAAACATATCCAATCTTATCCCAATTTTTCATCTTTCGAATATCTGTGCCGAATAATTCAATTTTTCCTTCATCCGGTTGTTGAATACCTAATATACATTTTAGTAGAGTTGATTTACCGCTGCCGTTCGGACCAACTAATCCTAAAAAGTCCCCTTTTTTCACAAGAAGATTTATGTCTTTTAATACCTTTTGGCGTTCATAACTGTAAGACAAATCTTCAATTTTTATAATATCTTGACTCATTTATTTTAACACCTTCATCTATTTAGGAATAATTACGTTTTATCTCAAGTTCTTAGTATAAGAGAATACTTCCTATTTGTAAACAAAGAAAGCTCGGGAATTGACAGATAAACTTTCGATTAAATTCGTCTTTTTCTATTGTTTAAAACCCTTAATTTTCTTGGTTGTTTTTTAACGTTTTTTTAATAATTCAAACCTTTTCACTTTGTGACGAAATATACAATATGTTACAATTAACCTATAAATATAGATAAAGAGGTGGTTTTTTGAACGCAATTACACATCGTAAGCTTTCAAATTTTAAGATTATTAAACGGGGGTTTTTTATTACTTTAGGAGCTGCACTCATGGCAGTTTGCTTAAAAGCTTTCTTTATTCCAACTGATATCATTGATGGTGGAATCGTAGGTATCTCTTTGATCCTCTCCCATATTACTTCGATTAATCTCGGTATTTTTCTATTCATATTAAATTTACCTTTTGTATTAGTAGGTTATAAGCAAATTGGTAAAACATTCGCAATTTCAACGTTATTTGGTATAACTGTACTCTCAGTATTTACCTCACTTTTTAAGGACATTCCTCATTTAACAAATGACCCATTATTAGCTGCATTATTTGGTGGACTAGGATTAGGAATTGGAGTAGGTTTAGTTATTCGTAATGGAGGTTCACTTGATGGAACTGAAATTATAGGAATATTATTAACAAAATCATCACCTTTTTCAATTGGTGAAGTAGTTATGGCATTTAATGTATTTATTCTCGGAAGCGCAGGCTTTGTATTTGGATGGGATAATGCTATGTACTCATTAATTGCCTATTATGTAGCATTTAAAACGATTGATCTAACAATTGAAGGATTCCAAGATACTAAATCTGTATGGATTATAAGTGATTATGATAAAGAAATCGGCGATGCACTAAATGCCCGTTTAGGTCGAGGTGTTACGTATTTTCATGGTGAAGGCGGCTTTATGGGTGAAGATAAAAAAATTATCTTTACAGTTATCTCACGACTTGAAGAAGCGAAATTGAAATCAATTGTTGAAGATTATGATGAAAATGCCTTTATTGCAATTGGCAATATAGCAGATGTAAAAGGTGGAAAGTTTAAGAAGAAAGCCATTCATTAAATTAAAACAAAAGCTTGAATTCTATCATGAATTCAAGCTTTTTTAGTTTAATAGATTGATTGATTACTTGTACTTAATTATTGAGCCTTAACTAACTCATCATTCATAAATTTCAGTGCTTCAGTTATTCCAGTTCCAGGGTTTACTGCAAATAAGTTTGGTGGTAAAAATATAATTTGATTCTTTTTAACTGCGTTTAGTGTACTCCATGCTTTATTATGTAACATCTGCTTTTCAAATGCTTTTTTTGTAGCCTCTGGATCACCGTGCGAGATCATAAAAATGACATCTGGATTTTTTTCAATTATTCGTTCTGCACTAATTTGCGCATATCCTGGCATTGTTTTATCTTCAGCAAATTCTGAAGCAATGTTTTCACCACCAACTTTATTTAATACATCCCCTGAAAGAGACGTAGGTAACGCTATTAGAAAGTCAGTTCCTGCACCATATACGATTAATGACTTTGTTGTTTTTTTGTCTGAACCATATTCTTTCATTTGCTTATCTATTTTACTAGTTAAGACACTTGCTTCTTTATCTTTATTTAATACATTACCAATCAATGTAATACTTTGCTTAATTTCATTAATTGAATTTCCAGAAGTTACAACAACCTTCGTTCCTTGTGACTCCACTTTATCTATGTTATTCGCAAATGCCTTTCCTGCAAATAGTACGTCAGCTTTAACACTAGCAATTTCTTCAAATTTTGGTTGATGGATATTCCCTATTTCTACAATGTCTTTTAATTCTGGATCTGTTGTAGGCATGATTGATGTTGGTCTACCTACAATTTTGCCACCCAATGATTTAACAATATCTAAATCCCCTGAGCTTAAGACCGCAACGTTGTTTGGAGCCTCTTTGAATTCGTATGAACGCTTTGCTAAATCATATTGTTTTGCTGGTTTATCTGATGATTTAGATACCTCATTACTATTACATGCTGTTAATGTTAGCACTAATCCTAATGCCATAAAACTGAAAAATCGCTTTTTCATAGTTGAAATCTCTCCTTAAAAGTTAATCACTCTAATTGATATTGATTATCAATTTCAATCAATTATATTCAGTGTAATTGATATTGATTATCACCGTCAATTATATTTTTAATTAAATTTTAATTTTTTAATCCTAATGGAAACTATTATATCAATTATTTTCCATTTCCAATGACTAATTCACTATTTAAAGACAGATTTAAACCTCTGTTCTATACAAAAATACTACTTTCTTTCGTCTTTAACGTTAAGTAAACTTTCCTAATCTCATTTACTTACGCTAAAAAATAATTAAGAACATTGTCCCTCATTCATTATTTATCGGGGTTCCTCATAAAATCTATTGATGTAGATTTCATCTAAGAGGAGGCACAGAATGAATATTATCCAAACTCTCATAAATAAAAAGGTTAATAACATTACCCCAAAGGATCTTTTAAAATTAAGTCAGCAATATCAAGTTTATATTACCCCAGATCAAGCCAATAAAGTGGCAGTTATTTTAAACGGTAAAAACTATAATATTTATGATGCTGAACATAAAAAGCAAATCCTTACCCAAATTGCAAACGTAACCTCTAAAGCTACAGCACAACAGATTGAAACTATTTTTCAAAAGCTAACTTAAGCTTGATTAAGATGTTCATTAAAAAGCTTTAATTAATAACTCTACTCATTTCATACATCATATAATGCTCATACAATGAATCACTACTTATTCTAAAACGAAATGAGAGGGATTAATATGGATTTGCATGAGCTACATTATGAAATTATTTATTTAGACAAAGAAACGGATGATGAAGTTAAATTCAAACACATGTTTCACATGGATGATTTAAGCCATGATTTAGCACTTAACATCGCTAGTAGTTTAATCACACGTGACAAAGCACATGTGGTCTATATTAAATTATTACATTTAGACGAACATGATCACGAACTTGTTAGTAATGTTGTAACTGTGAAAAGAATTAAAGATGGCAAAATAATTGCTTCCTATTTGGATAGCAAATTAAAGAAAGTCGTAGAAATAGAGTTATAAGTAAGAAAAATTGTCCCTAACGATTTTGTTAGGGGCTTTTTTTGATTTATGAATTCAAATTTTTATCACAAATTAGCCATTCAATCTTCACATACATTTCGTAAAGATCCTTCTTTTTTCGATATGATTAACATGTAAATGGAACAAGTTAATCATAAAAAATTAGAAAGGAATATTTATATGTTTAGTAGAAAATCAAAAAAAGTTTTAAAAGGTTTACTTTTAGTAACTTATTTAAGTACTTTAGCTCCTAATCTCTCTAGTGCTTCTACAGAAAAGAACTGCGAAAATTCAATTACTCCCGAGTCTACATCAAACTACAAAACCTATTCAATAAATACTTTTTCAACTTCTACTTATTATTACTGGAAAATTATAAGCAAAACTTCTAATGGCAATATTACAAAAGGTGACTGGTTACTTATTTACGAAGGCTATCCAGCCCAAGGAACTGGTGAAGTCGATTCTTTCTCGTTTAGTACTTCTTCTAGTCATAACTTAACAGGATCAATAAATGTTTCAAACTCTTTAATAAGTGCTGAACTTGGTTATTCGATTGGTGCTAAACAAACATTTACTTCCCAAAAATCTTCTAGACCTTTAAAAAAAGGCGAATATGTTAAAGCATCTTACATAAAAGCCTTTAGTCGTACTATATTAAAACAACAAAAATACTTTTATGATCTTGGTACTAGCTCTCCACAAAACCAGTATGCTTCAGGATATTCCGATCAAGCGATTCATCCTTTGATTAAACTTGAGTATTTCTCCTCAAAAAGATCAAATCCAGAAGTTGAATATTTCCAATTTGAATCTGGAGAGTTCAGACAAGTGAGTGAAGATGACGTTAGAACTGTAGAATAAATCAAAAAACCAGCCCAATAATTTAATTGAGCTGGTTTCCTTTAGTTAAGCTTTCATTAATTCCTGAACTAAATTTTCATTGAATTCCTGATTGCGTAACATTTCAATTTCTAATTTATAAGGTGCAACTTTACTATTTTTATCTTCACCAACATATGGTGTTTCTAATATTTTAGGAACTTCCATTAATTGTGGATGATGAACGATATAGTTTAATGCTTTAAATCCAATCGTTCCAAAGCCAATGTTTTCGTGTCGGTCTTTATGACTACCCATTGGGTTCTTACTGTCATTAATATGTAGTACTTTTATTTTATCAATACCAATCAAGTGATCGAATTGTTGCAAGACACCATCAAAATCATTCACGATATCGTATCCAGCGTCATTTATATGGCATGTGTCAAAACAAACTGATAGTTTATCGCTGTAATGAACCCCTTCCATAATTCTCGCTATCTCCTCGAATGATTTACCACATTCTGAGCCTTTTCCTGCCATTGTTTCAAGCGCGATTTGTACTGGAGTATCCGTTGTTAATACTTCGTTTAAACCTTGAATAATTCGATCAATACCAGCATCTTCACCTGCGCCAACATGAGCACCTGGATGCAATACAATTTGTTTTGCCCCTAATGCTGCTGTACGGTTTATTTCTTTTTGTAAGAATTCAACCCCAAGCTCGTAAGTTGCCGGATTTGTTGTATTACCAATATTAATAATATATGGTGCATGGACAATAATATCAGCAATTCCATTTTCAGCCATATGTTTTAAACCTGCTTCAATATTTAAATCTTCAATTGCTTTACGACGTGTATTTTGAGGTGCACCTGTGTATACCATAAATGTATTTGCACCATAACTTGCTGCTTCTTCACTAGCGGCTAAAAACATCTTTTTCCCGCTCATAGAAACATGAGATCCAATTCGTAACATAACATCAACTCCTAGCTTAATTAATCATACTTATCATTTTAACATGAAAATAGAACATGGTTAAATGGATATACTCTGAAAAGGTAAGTGCTCTATAAAAAAACACCCGTAGTATCCCTTCTACTTTAAAACTCAATTAAAATAAAGGGCCACCCGTTTGTCAGTTACCCCGACTTTTTGGACAGCCCCCTTTTGCTTTATAAATTATCTTTCACTTTTTCGCTTTAATCTATTTTTAAAAGATTCTCTTTGGTCGTTCAGTTTACGCTTGTAGCCCGGTTTTACTTTCGAAGGCTTTTTAATTGTTTTATTTGCAACAGCATCTAAATTGCGATCAGTTCTTTTACGAAGCTTACGTTTAGCGCGTGGACCTAAATCAACCCACTCACCTTTTTTAAGTTCGCGATGCTCAAAAGTAATACCGCGTTCTTGAAGCTTGTCTAACGCTTGGTCATCTTCTTGATCATAAATTGTAATGGCAGTTCCATCAAAGTGTGCACGACCTGTACGACCTACACGGTGAACATAAAAGTCTAAATCTGCAGGTAATTCGATATTAATGACATGACTTACACCCTCAATATCAATTCCTCGTGATGCTAAATCAGTAGCAACAATATACTGGAACTCTAAGTCTTGGATTTGTTTCATCATTTTTTTACGTTCACGAGGACTTAAATCTCCATGAATTTGACCAACTTTTAAGCCATATGATGATAATTGAGTCGCAACTTCTTCTGCTTTTTTCTTTGTATTCGTAAAGATAATTGCTAAATAAGGCTGAAAACTTAATAAAATATCCTTTGCCATTTTAACTTTATCTTTATGACGACTTGGAACAATGATATGTTCAATTTTCTGAGCAGAAAGTTGTTTTGGATTAATATGAATATGTTCAGGATTTTCCATGTACTTTTTCAAGAATGGTTTAAGTTTTTCAGGAATTGTCGCAGAAAAAACAAGCATTTGTAATTTCTTTGGCATTTTTGATGCAACTTGGTCCACATCATGGATGAATCCCATATCTAACATTAAATCAGCTTCATCTACTACTAAATATTTCGTAGTATGAACTAATAAAACATTATCATTTACTAAGTCTTTAATACGACCTGTTGTACCGATAACAATATGCGGCTGTTTTTTTAGTTTTTCAACAGTACGTTTGTAGTCGGTACCACCAACGAAGTTTTTAGCAGTTAATTGTTGATCCTCAGGACAGCATTCAATAATCGCTTGAACATCGTTATAAATTTGAGTTGCTAATTCACGTGTTGGAGCAGTTATTACTAATTGCACTTGATCGACAGATGGATCTAATGTATTAATTGTCGGTACAAGGTATGCATGAGTCTTTCCTGACCCTGTTTGCGATTGACCTATCACACTACGTCCAGTTTTTACTTGAGGTATAATCTTTTGTTGAATTTCTGTTGGTTCTGTAAAGTGTTTCTTCTCTATCGCTTCCAAAATAAATGGTTTTAATTGATAATCTTTAAATGAAATTGCCATATAACTCACCTTCTTAATTTAAACTTTCTATGTAATAGAGGAGTTTATTTCCTCATACAAATTGGCTACAAATATCTATTATACAATAGAGGTACTAATAAAAGCTAATACTTATTTTTCTTTCTAATGATTAGGATTTTAATTTTTAGACTGTCCTATACTAACCTTTTCAAAGTAATTGCATAGCCTAAGTAATAAAGAGCATTTTGAAAGGAGGTATTAGGTTGGGTATACTTGATAAGTTTAAGAAAAAAGACAAACAACCTTTTCCAATGAACGGTCCAAATTATTTTAATGGTTATCAACAGCCTTATCAAAATATGCAAAATCCATACGGACCTAGACCAAATTTTGATCAAAGAATTCCATATCCTCAAGCACCGCAGCAACCATATCCACAACACTTTTACCAACCAACACATCAAATTGCGGGGCAACAAGGACATTACCAGCAACCAATAGCATATCAACCACAGTTAAACACTCATCAACCTCAGTTAAACGCGCATCAACAATATTTAATGCAAAATAAAATATTACAATCAGTACCATTTCAGAATCAACCAGTAATGCAAGCTCACAATGGTAGTAATTATCAACAACAAAGTGCACAAAAACCATATCCAATGACAGGGCAGCCCCCTGAAAAAGAAGATGACGGAAGTCCAGGATTCTTCTCAAGGATCATGGGTGGCGATACTTCTATCACTGGGGTTATAGGTGGTATGCAAAGAGCTGTTCAAGCTGCACAGCAGGTCACACCAATGATTCAACAATACGTTCCTGCATTAAAAAACTTCCCTTCAATTTATAAAATTTTTAAAGCAGTCAATACGGATGAACTAATCGATCCAAAAAAAGAGAAAAAGAAGGATTCTAATGAAGCAGTTGATTTAGTCCCTATTGATGAGTCTAAACCAAGAACAAAAAAAAGAAAGAAAGTTCCAAGTGAATCCGAATTAGAAATAAATCCTATCCAAGAAGAAAAAGTTTCAAATATAAATCCAAAACCAAAATTGTTTATGTAAATTTTCTTTTTCTTTGTATACTACCATCTCCCTCCTTTATAATAAAAAATGATAACAATATTATAAAGGAGGGGCTACTCCATGAAAGTTTTAAAAGTTACCCCACGAGGCTATTGCTACGGAGTTGTAGATGCAATGGTAATTGCTAGAAATGCAGCAAAAGATCCATCACTACCAAGACCGATATATATCCTTGGTATGATTGTTCATAATAAACATGTTACAGATGCATTTGAAGAAGAAGGTATTATCACTTTAGATGGTCCAAGCAGATTAGATATTCTAGATAAAATTGACAAAGGAACTGTCATTTTCACTGCACATGGAGTTTCTCCTGAGGTAAAATCTAGAGCAATTAAAAAAGGACTAACGACAATTGATGCGACATGTCCAGATGTAACGAAAACTCATGATTTAATTAAAGAAAAAATGTCTGAAGGCTATCACTTTATTTATATCGGGAAAAAAGGGCATCCAGAGCCAGAAGGCGCAGTTGGAATCGCACCGACAATCGTTCATTTGATTCAAAATAAAACTGATATTGATGCGTTAGAAATTCCGACTGAAAAAATTATTATTACGAATCAAACGACTATGAGTCAATGGGATGTAGTTGATTTAATTCAATACGCAATTAAAAAGTATCCTACTGCACATGTTCACAAAGAAATTTGTATGGCAACTCAAGTACGTCAAGAAGCAATTGCTGATCAAGCAGGTCAAGCAGATTTAACAATTGTTGTCGGTGACCCAATGAGCAATAACTCAAATAGACTGGCACAAGTTTCGCATGAAATTGCCGGAACAAAGGCATTTCGTATTTCAGATATTACCGAACTTCAGTTAAAATGGTTAGAGGGAGTCGAGACTGTTGCTGTTACATCTGGAGCGTCTACACCAACTCCTATTACTCGTGAAGTGGTTGCATTTTTAGAAAAGTATGATCCGAACGATGAAAGCACTTGGGATACAAAATCATCGGTTGAATTAGGTAAAATTCTTCCTAAAGTTAGAATAAAAGACTAAAGAAAAGGACTTTCGGAAATTAAATCCGGAAGTCCTTATTTTTGATTTTTAGATAAATGTAAACGGATCAGTGTGAATTGTAGATGCAATAATTTCACAAGTCATATTTTTTTCTTTAAGTTTAGCATCTAAAAGACGCTTTACACCTGACTTCATTACTTTTTCAATATTATGTCCTGCATCAACAATATTTAAATTTAGCATTTTCCAATCTTGTGCGACATGATAATAAATGTCCCCACTCAAATACACATCCGCACCATTTCTTTTTGCATGATAGGCAAATTTATTTCCGTCTCCACCAACAATGGCAACTTTTCTAACTTTATCTCCTAAAGCCCCTACTACTCTTACACCTTGTAGGTCTAATTTTTCTTTCACATATTTCGCAAATTCTTCTAATGAAAGTTCTTCATTAAGACTTCCGATTCTTCCAATACCGAAAGTTTTCCCTTCATTTTCTAATGTAAATGTATCATAGGCTACTTCTTCGTATGGATGAGATTTTTGCATCGCTTTAAGAACATGCTTTAATTTTAGTTCTGGAACAATTGTTTCAAGCTTTACTTCCTCTACCTCTTCTAATTGTCCACGTTGACCGATATATGGTGTTGTCCCTTCTAATGGCATAAATGTACCTTTGCCATTTGAACTAAAGCTACAATGACTATAATTGCCTATATGACCTGCCCCAGCATCACATAAAGCTTTTAAAACTTTTTCAGCATGCGTTTTTGGTACAAATACTACTAATTTAATTAACTTCTCTACATATGTAGGAGCGAGAACTTTCGTATTTTCTAATTGTAAAGCTTCTGCTAAAAAATCACTTACACCGATTTCTGCAATATCAACATTTGTATGTGCAGCAAAAACAGCAATATCATTTTTAATGCAAAGCTCTACAATTTTACCAGGTTCACTGTCAGTTTCAATCTTCTTTAAAGGTCGATAAATGATTGGATGATGTGCAATAATTAAATTCGCTCCGATTGAAATAGCTTCTTCAACAACCTCTTTTGTGACATCTAATGCAACTAAAGCCTTTGTCACCGGTTTTGATAAAGTACCTATTTGAAGGCCGTTTGGATCCCCTTCTTCAGCTAAGTGTTTAGGGAATAGTTCCTCAAACTGCTGCACAAGCTGAAAACCATTTATCGATTTCATGAAAGCACCTCTTTTATCCACTCTAGTTTCTGTTCAATTTCTTTCATTTTCTGAACTGATTCCTCTGTTTGCTTCGCTGAATCTAATTGAGATAAAATTCTCTCAAAATTTTTCTTTTCATGCTCCCATCTTTTCTGAAAGGCATCATTCTTGTTTTTAAGTAAATAAGGACCAATAAATAGTTCCATTTCCTTCTTTTCACTATATGCACTATTTTGATTCGACTTAGAAGCTATTAGAATTTCATAGATTTTACCATCCTCTTCTAATATATCTTCATCTACAAGGGAATATCCTTCTTTCTCAAGCCAAGTCCTGATTTGATGTGCACCTATATTTGGTTGTAATACTAAAGTTTCAACACCTTCAAGTTTTTCTTTTCCATTCTCAAGAATGCTTGAGATTAAAGAGCCACCCATCCCAGCAATCGTAATGACATCTACCTCGTTTGGAACTAGAACCTCAAGTCCATCACCCATTCTTGCTTCTACAACGCCTTCTAGCCCACTTTGACGGATCGTAGATCGAGCTGAATTATATGGACCTTCAGTTATTTCTCCAACAATTGCCGATGTACATCTTTTATTTAAAACTGCATAACAAGGTAAATAAGCATGATCTGACCCAATATCAGCTAATTTTGTCCCTTCTGGTATGTAATCATATACTCTTTTTAAACGCTTTGATAAATTTACTTCATTCATAACAAAATCACCATTTCATTTTATTTTCATCAATATTATTTTACACTAAAATTGCGTATAAACCAAAATGACCCCTTCATATGAAGAGGTCATTTTTAAAACTTGATTATTTTTTCTCAGATAACCATTTTGCAACAGCATCCAATTGTGCACCTTGTAGTAATCCAGCTGGCATTCCGCCTTCTTTACCGTTTTTAAGAATGTCTTTGATTTGATCTTCTGTGTATCTAGAACCTACTTTAGATATGTTTGGTCCTACTACCCCTTGTAATTGATCACCATGACAGCTAACACATGTTTGAGCATATATTTCATCTGGCTTAGTAGTTGCTGTTGCAGCTGGCTTTTTATCACCGTTAGCAATTTCATCAGCCTGTTTTGCCCCTTTTAATGAAATAATTAGCATGACTGCGATTCCTAGTGCTGCAATAAGAGCAAAAGGAATTAATGGATTTCGTTTCATTATGATCCCCCTTATGTAACCCCTTAAAAAATAAAATTAATGACTATAACATTATTATTGTATACGATTAAAAACAATAAAAAAAGTATTAAGTTGGATAAATTTAAAAATTGTTAAACGATTTCATAAATATATAAACCTTCCTACTGTAAAGGATTACATTGGATATAGCATAATTCCAATTTCTAAATAAAAATAAGCAATCCTTTGTTTTAACTAAATAAGTAAGTTTTTTTAAGAAACCATTTAAATGCAAAGTCATCCATTTAACTTTTAATTTGCTCCAAATCATATTTGAAAAAAATTGGTAAAATTTCCAATCCATTCTGTTATGAAGAGTAAGAAAATAATTGCAAAAGCGATATAGGTAATTTGTCTCCATACTACTTTTCAGTTCATTAGGAGTATTGAACTAAAGATAATAATATTTAAAAAAGTAGGGTAAATGAGTGTTTGCAAATTTAAAGACAATTCTGTAAAATAAAGTAAATAGCTTTCTAAAAGTATTAAATGGTGGAATTACTACTAGATTTATGATATCCATTTTTGCTTAAAATATCCTTTGTTTTAACTTCTGAATAATTTTATTAAAAGTTAATGATATTTTTAGATTTGGGATGAATTTCATAC
Source organism: Bacillus sp. AFS002410 (assembly GCF_002556365.1). NCBI lineage: Bacteria > Bacillati > Bacillota > Bacilli > Caryophanales > Bacillaceae > Bacillus > Bacillus sp. AFS002410. The sequence goes on along the minus strand of NZ_NUEU01000023.1, from coordinate 68,470 downwards.
TCCGAATGTAGCATAGCACTACATGTAAAATTTTAGTACCGACATTCGATATATTTTGACAAATATATTTTATATGACATATTAACTATTTAAAACGTTTTCATAAAATTTTTTAGCAAAAAAAAAGTTTACCCAACTAAGGATAAACTTTTTAAACTTCCTATTCTAAGAAATCTTTTAGACGTTTACTGCGGCTTGGATGACGTAATTTACGTAGAGCCTTAGCCTCAATTTGACGGATACGCTCACGTGTTACACCAAATACTTTACCAACTTCTTCTAAAGTACGAGTACGTCCATCATCTAAACCAAATCGTAATCGTAAAACATTTTCTTCACGATCTGTAAGTGTATCAAGAACATCTTCTAATTGCTCTTTTAGCATTTCATAAGCTGCGTGTTCAGCTGGAGAAGTAGCTTCAGAATCTTCAATGAAATCTCCTAAATGTGAATCATCTTCTTCACCAATTGGAGTTTCTAATGAAACTGGTTCCTGAGCAATTTTAAGGATTTCTCGTACCTTTTCTGGTGGTAAATCCATTTCTTCACCAATCTCTTCAGGAGATGGTTCACGACCTAAATCTTGAAGTAATTGACGTTGAACACGAATTAATTTGTTGATTGTTTCCACCATATGAACTGGAATACGAATTGTTCTCGCTTGGTCAGCAATAGCACGAGTAATTGCTTGACGAATCCACCAAGTTGCATATGTACTAAATTTATAACCTTTACGGTAATCGAACTTCTCTACGGCTTTAATTAAACCCATATTTCCTTCTTGAATAAGGTCTAAGAAAAGCATACCACGACCAACATAACGTTTTGCAATACTTACTACTAAACGTAAGTTAGCTTCTGCAAGACGACGCTTAGCTTCTTCATCGCCTTCTTCAATTCGCTTCGCTAAGTTGATTTCATCTTGTCCAGAAAGTAAATCAACTCGACCAATTTCTTTTAAGTACATACGTACAGGGTCATTAATTTTAACACCAGGAGGAACACTTAAATCATTTAAGTCAAATTCTTCTTCCTTCTCTAATTGAGTCCCTCTAGGCTCATCATCAGCATCACCAACAATATCAATGCCTTGTTCACCTAATTGCTCATAAAATTCTTCCAATTGATCTGAATCAATTTCAAAACCATTTAAGCGGTCTGCAATCTCTTCATATGTAATTACACCACGTTTTTTACCATTTTCAATTAATAATGCTTTTACTTGATCAAGTGTTACTTCTGTTTCCGTATCTTTAGAACGAGCCGATTTATCAGCCATCTGTTCCCCTCCTTCGAAAAGTTCGCGAATCATTTAACATATTTCATACTAGATCTTAGCTGAGTAATCTGTTGGAGAATCGTTGCAGCTTTTACAAAATCTCCTTCACGTTCAGCTTTTTTAAGATCCATTTCTTTTTCACGTATACGTTGTTGTTTATCATAGTTGTTTAATGCATCTAAATAATCCTTTAACTCTCGCTCTGTTAGTTCAGGTGCTATCTGTAAATTGACAATTTTTGAAACTACTTCAAGTAACCCTTTTGAAGGAAGGTAATTCATAAATTTACTAATATTAGACTCATTGCCCTCTTCATAATAAGCATAAAGATGGATTATAATCTCGGAATAATCATTATTGTAGAATAGACCCTGATATTGTGATCTTACTTTTTCTGTCACTTCGCTACTATTAAGCATATGGGCCAAAAGTAATTGTTCAGCTCTTACATGTGCAGGAAGAAGTGTCTTAGAAGTAATATCGCGTTTGATATCAGTTTTTACTTCTGTTACATTAGATATACGATTTGCCTGATTACTATATTGTCCAAATTCCTTCTTAAGTACTTCAATCGAAATAGAAAACTCTTTTGAGAGTTGATTTAAGTAATAATCCTGTTCGATCAGTTGACTTAGTTTAGCAATTTCTTGTAGCATTTCTTTTAAATACTGAAATTTAACAGTTTCATCTAAAAGATTTTTTCCTTTTCGATGATATTGCATTTTAAAACTCATTAATGATACACTAGCTTCAATAATAGAGGTATTAAATTTTTCTGGACCAAATTGTCTAATGTATTCGTCAGGATCTAAGCCGTCTGGCATTTGAGCAACTTTAATGGTAAATCCTTCTTTCTGAAGAATTTTAGCTGCTTTCTCTGCCGCATTAATACCAGCTTGATCTGAGTCGTAACAAATGATAATTTGATCAACAGAAGTTTTCAAGACTTTTGCTTGATCCTCTGTTAATGAAGTTCCCATTGTTGCAACGGCATCATGGACGCCAGCCTTAAAGGCTGATATGACATCTGCAAAACCTTCCATTAAAATAGCCCGATTTTGCTTTCGCATGACATTTTTTGCTTGGTAAAACTGATATAATAATTTTCCTTTATGGAAAATTGATGATTCAGGACTATTTAAATATTTTGGTGACCCTTCACCCATTATTCTTCCACTGAATGCAACAATTTTTCCTTGATGGTTATGAATTGGAAAAATTAATCGATTTCGAAATCGATCATAGTAATTACCATCACGTTCACTTCGAACAACTAGACCAGCTTTTTCCATGATCGGCATTGAATAGCCACGTTTTTCTAATACCTTCGTAACAGCATCCCAAGAATCTAAAGCAACACCAAGCTCGAAATGCTTTATTTCTTCTCTTGAAATTCCTCTGTTATTTAAGTATTCTAACGCTTGTTTACCTTCTGTTGTGTTAACTAATAGATGATGATAGTACTTTTTGACAAACTCATGAGCTTCAAGCATAATGGCAAGCTCAGTAGATTGCGGATTCTTTACTGTGTCAATTGTATCTGTTGGTAACGTGACATTTGTCTTCTTTGCAAGCTGATGGACTGATTCTTGAAAATTTAGCCCTTCAAGCTGCATAATGAAAGAAATCGCATTACCACCAGCACCGCATCCAAAACAATGAAAAATTTGTTTTTCAGGAGACACAGAAAAAGATGGTGTGCTTTCCCCATGAAATGGACATAGTCCAAAATAATTTCTTCCTTGTTTTTTCAGAGGAACATATTCACTCACTACATCAACTATGTCAACTGACTGACGAACTTGTTCGACAAGCTCATCGGGAATTCTGTTTCCCATACTGACAGCTCCATATACTATTTTATTCGATAAAACTCACTGTATTCCTTCATGATTCGACAAAAATATTTCCATATTTTCCACTTAATTTTTAAAAGCTTTTTTAAGACAAATATGAATTAATAATTATTCTGAAAAAAGAAGTTTTACAGTAGTTCATAAGCATCGCATCCAACTGCTAGTTCTGGTTTTCTTTAACCCATTTATTTATCGCTTATGATTAATTTCTACACGTCTTTTGTAATTCCTTCAAAACATGTATCGATTTATGTAGTTTTATTTCCATCCTTCAATAAACTAGGAAGCACATATTCATAGTTTATTCGTAAGTATAAAAAGTTAAACCTATTATTAGTTCATTTCATACAATTTTTTATTATAATCTATTTCATCTAGGAAATCTAGCAATATGCACTGAAGATTTATTATCTTTTTAAAACTTTATCTTTTACCATAAAAAGATGAAAACACATTAGAATAATCTAATGTGTTAGCCTCGAGAGATCCAACTAAAAAAATTAACGAATCTGTTTATTTTGGTAATAATAATTTAAAATAACATTAGCCGATTCTTCCACAGCTTTACTTGAAACGTCTACTACTTTACAACCGATTTGATTAACAACATTATTAAAATGCTTTAGCTCTTCTTCAATTCTAGAAATATTAGCATAGCTAGCACCGTCATGAAGTCCTAATGAAATCAATCTTTCTTTTCGAATATGGTTTAATTTTTCTGGTGAAATCATTAAGCCAATGCATTTTTCTTTAGGTACTTTTAACAATTGTTCTGGTGGGTCAACTTCTGGAACTAAAGGTACATTGGCAACTTTAAATCCTTTATGAGCTAAATATTGAGATAAAGGCGTCTTAGATGTTCTAGACACACCTATTAATACGATATCCGCTTTTTCAATCCCTCTAGGATCTCTTCCATCATCATATTTAACCGCAAATTCAATTGCTTCAATACGTTGGAAATAATCTTCATCTAGTTTACGAACAACACCGGGTTCATTTCTAGGTTCCAGTTTATGAGTTGTTGAAATTTTATCGATTAATGGACCAATTAAATCGTAAACAATCACTCCAGCACTTTGTGCTTCATCCAACAATTTCTTTCTCATGTCAGGTTTAACTAACGTAAATACAATAATTCCATTATTCTCTTTTGCTACTTGAACGATTTCAATTAATGTTGCATTATCTTCAACGTATGGTACACGTCTAATCTCGAATTTTTGATGAAATTGACTAATTGCCGCCTTTACGACATGCTCCGCTGTTTCACCAACAGAATCTGATACAACATAAACGATTGAATTGCCCATATGTTCACCTCTTAACTTTACTAAAACATATCATTGTTCATTAAGTCTACAATCGCACGAGTAAAATTTGTTTTTGTAAATCGACCAATTACCTCAAGTCCATACTCACTTTCACGAACAACAGGGACAGCATCAATTTGTTTTTCAATTAAACTCTTAGCTACATTATAAATTGTATCATCTTTATAACAAATTGTAATGTTTGGCATCCTCGTCATAATAATATCTACAGGTAATGTATGCAAATCTTTATTTCCTATGCTTGCACGGAGTAAATCTTTTCTTGAAAGTACTCCTGTTAATACCGAATTTTGATCAACAACAAATAAAGTACCTACGTCTTCAAGAAACATTGTTACTATTGCGTCATACACTGACGAACTTCGATCAACTACAACAGGAATCGCCTGAAACTCTTTTACCGTTAGTTTTTTTATTCGATCAATTACTTGAGCACCACTTGTTCTTCCAGTGTAATAATATCCAACTCGAGGTCTTGCCTCTAAAAAGCCAGTCATTGTAAGAATAGCTAAATCCGGGCGAAGCGTAGCTCTAGTAAGAGCTAGCTTATCTGCTATATGTTCACCTGTAATTGGTCCATTGTTTTTTACAATTTCAAGAATTTGAGTTTGTCTTTTTGTCAGTTCGATCTTCCTCACCCCTAACTATCCAATATGTTATACTCTCTAATAAATATTATATACTATTTTTACAATTTAAAAAAGAAAGAAGGAAATAGTTAGCCTATTTCCTTCCTCAGGTTTCAGAATCTTTATTATTTTTCAGAAAATTATCCATAACTTTTAATTGCTCTAAAAATTTACGTGATTTTAAATAAATCCCGCTATATTCATCATAATAAGAAAATAAGATTTGTTGTAAATTTTTCTTCGTCGCTTCACTGACCTCGATTTTACCAAGACGATTTACATCAAAGTGATAAAACAGCCTCATTAATTTCACTGACTTTTCAGTAACAGAAAAAGCATAAGGATCAGTATGTTTACAACGCTGACATAAAAAGCCACCATCTTTCACAGAAAAGGCAACAAAGATATTCTCATTTGCACTACATCTACAATTCACACAATGATCAAAAAACGGGTGATATCCTAAAACAGGAATCATTTTTGTCATAAATAAATAAGTCAAAACTTCAGCATCTGCTCCTTCATTCATATGTTGAAGCAATTGAAGAACTAACTCAAATAAATACGGATTATTTTTCTTCTCATCCACCGCTTTATCTGTCAGCTCAACAACAATCGAAGCATAGGCAGTTGCAATTAAATCACCTCTTAAATCACGAAATGAATCAATTAACTCTCCTTGACTTAATGTGCCTAATCCTGAGCCTTTTTGAATTAAAAACGACCCATATGTAAAGAGTTGTGTAACAGAAGCAAGTCGACTATTCGTCTTCTTTGCCCCTCTTGCCACAACTCCTATCTTACCTAATTCTCTTGTTAAGAGAGTAATGATAACATTTGATTCTCCATAAGCGTTTGCCCGTAATACAATTCCTTCTACACGCTGTAACAAATAACTCACCATCCAATTGGATGAAGGTTAAGTATGTAGGGAATCAATATCAGCTATTTCTTCATCAATGTAACTTTTCTGATCCGTATGTTCTTGTTCAAGCTGCTTAAACAATAAATATGTCTCAAGATTTCCAGTTTTAGAAAAGACATCCCAGGTAAAATTCAACATTGAGAAACCACCTTTCAAGAATAGCTACAACTCATTGCTCATTACCTATAGCCAATTACTTTCCCTGCTTACTTATAATGTGACCTTCTCTCCCGGTTTTCATGTGTATAAAATTTACTAAAATCAAAAATAAAAAGCTTGCAAAACTCAAGGGAATGTGTTTGGTTATTAAATAATAAGATTAACCCTGTTAAAACTTAGAACCATAGCCTAAGAACTACAAATCTTAATCTTAATCCTTGACCTATAGCCTTAGAACTCTAGATCTTAGGCTTAATTATTTACCTATCCTCTAACCCTTACTCCTTACTAATGCTCTTAATACTCATCCTCACGGAACCCTAAATCTCTTAATTGAGACATACGGTTGCGCCAATCCTTTTGAACTTTAACCCATAATTCTAGGAATACTTTCGTATCAAGTAAATTCTCTATATCTAATCGAGCACGTTTGCCAACCTCTTTTAACATGCTTCCTTGCTTACCGATAATAATTCCTTTTTGGGAAGATCTTTCAACGACGATCGTTGCATTTACATAAATCGCATTACCTTCAGGACGTCTTTCAATTTGTTCGATAATAACTGCAATTGAATGTGGTACTTCTTCCCTCGTTAAATGCAACACTTTTTCTCTAACTAACTCAGAAATAATAAATCTTTCTGGATGATCTGTTACTTGGTTTGCTGGATAATATTGCGGTCCTTCTGGCAAATAAGTTTTGATAACTTGCAATAAACGATCGACGTTATTACCTTGCAATGCTGATATCGGAACAATTTCAGCAAATTCATATAAATCTTTATATTTATTAATTAGTTCAAATAATTCATCAGGATGAATTGTATCAATTTTATTTATTACTAAAATGACTGGACTGCGGCTACCTTGTAGCTTCTCGATAATAAATTCATCTCCACGACCAAAACCTTCATTAGCATTAATCATAAATAACGTAGCATCAACGTCTTTTATTGAGTCTTGAGCTACTTTTACCATGAAATCACCAAGTTTGTGCTTTGGTTTATGAATACCTGGCGTATCAATAAAGACAATTTGTGCATCATCTTCTGTGAACACACCTTGAATTTTATTACGAGTTGTTTGAGGTTTGTCACTCATTATAGCGATTTTTTGACCAACAACACGATTAAGGAATGTACTTTTCCCAACATTTGGTCTACCTATAATTGAAACAAAACCTGATTTATAACTTACTTTATTCATTCAAATCCTCCGATGTAAATGCTCCTGGCAATAATTCTTTTACTGTTGTTTCTTGGATTACTCCATTTAAGTTCGATAAATATACTACTGTATCTGGACCACAAAGTTCAAATAAAACTTGACGACATGCACCACAAGGTGGGACAGGTCTCTTAGTATCCGCGACGACAGCTACAGCTGTAAACTCCGTAATTCCATCAGAATAAGCTTTAAATAATGCAGTACGTTCTGCACAATTTGTAAGGCCATACGATGCATTTTCTATGTTACAGCCACGAATAACTTGACCATCCTTTGTAAGCAATGCAGCACCAACTTGAAACTTCGAATATGGTACATATGCATTTACTCTAGCTTTGATTGCCTCATTAATAAGTTCTTGTTTATCCATTTATGTAGCCTCCTAATATCGCCCGAATACGAAGTGGGTCTTATTAACGTAGTATAGTAAAATACGGAAAAAATAGCAAAGCTCCAATAATGATTGAAATGATTGCAGCGACTAATACTGCACCTGCTGCAACGTCTTTCGCTTTTTTAGCTAATGGATGCTGATCAGGTGATGCTAAGTCTACAGCTGCTTCAATTGCAGAATTAACAAGTTCAAGCGAAATAACAAGCGTAATGATCAGCAGAAGTATTAGCCAATCAATTCGACTAATTTGTAAATAAATTGCAAGTCCGACTGAAACTAGTGCTGCAAATAAGTGAATTTTTATATTTCTTTCTTCTTTAATTACTTTAAAAATGCCACTAAATGCATATCCAAAAGAGTTAACTAATGGCGATCTTTTTTTAAAGTCTTTCAAGGCCATATTTTTCTAATATTTCCTTTTGTTTTGTAAACATCACTTTTTCATCGGCTTCATTCATATGATCGTAACCAAGTAGATGTAAACATCCGTGAACTGCTAAAAAACCTAATTCACGTCGGAATGAGTGACCATACTCTTCAGCTTGTCTTTTTGTAGTAGGAATTGATATAACGATATCACCTAAAGTACGTGGTAAATCAACACCAACGATTTCAATTTCACCTTCACCTAACTCTTCCATAGGAAATGAAATGACATCAGTAGCACGATCTTTTTCTCGATATTCTTTATTGATTTCATGAATTCTTTCATCGTCTACAAATGAAATTGAAATTTCAACTTCTCCTGATACACCTTCATACTCAAGAGCACACTCCATCAACCCTGTTAAATCAGATTGTTGTTCTTCTGTAACCTCATTCGTTTCATCTATAAAATCAATTTCTAATTGAATCATTACCTCACCTTATCTTTCATCCGGATACTGTATTCTTGAATGGAAAGTACCTTTTAAAGTCTCACACAATGATTTCTCAACTATATGTAATTCTTTTAAGTTTAATTCACACATTGAAAATTGACCATCATTCAAACGATCATTCACGATCGAAGAAACTAATGCTTCGATTTTTTCCATATTCGGGTCTTTTAACGAACGTACTGCAGCTTCAACACTATCAGCAATTCCAACAACTGCAGATTCTTTCGAATGAGCTTTTGGACCTGGGTATCGAAAATCAATTTCTTTTACATCAGGATTGTTTTCTTTTTCTTTATAATAAAAAAACTTTAATAAAGTTGTCCCATGATGCTCAGCTGCAATATCAATAATATCTTTTGGCAAATTATATTTTTTTAGTATTTTTACTCCATCACTTACATGCCTAATAATAATATCCTTACTTCGAATCGGTTTAATTCGATCATGTGGATTACGGCCACCCATTTGATTCTCAATAAAGTATCCTGGATTATTCGTTTTGCCTATATCATGATAATATGCACCGACTCTTGCTAATAAACCATTCGCTCCAATCGCTTCACATGCACCTTCAGCCAAATTTGCAACCATAATACTATGATGATATGTTCCTGGGGCCTCTAGTAAAATTTTTCTTAATAAAGGATGATTAGGACTGCCTAATTCAACCAATTTAAATGAAGATACCATCCCAAAAGAATCCTCAACAAATGGTAAAATCCCCATTGTAATGACACTTGATAAAACTCCGGAAGTTAAGCCCATTAATAAATAAATTCCGATTTCAACTGAAGAATATTGACCATTTCGAATCAGAATTAACGAAAATAAAGTGGCAATATTAACAAGCGAAATTAAGAAACCAGCATGTAAAATCATTGAGCGTTTATTTTTTACCTCGTTTAAAAATAAAACAGCGATTGAACTAAACAAAATATATATTCCAGTCGAGTAATTAATCGCACCATTCACATCTTGATTAAACATCAGACTGCCACAAATGGAGAAAATAATCGACGACACCATTAAATATCGATTACCTAATAGAAACTTAATTAACAATGTTCCTATTGCTACTGGAGCTACATATACGAGACCAGAAAATTCAACCTTTTGAAACAAACTAACAATTTTTAAAATTAAAATCGTAAAAATTATGATGCTGTAATATGCAACTATATAAACATTACCCTTTTCTTTTAACGTTTCAGTTTGCTTCACCACAAAATACATTAATACGCCAATTAATAAAATTAAGCCGATATACGGTTGAATCGATTGTTTACTTTGAATTAATCCGACTAATTTTAATTGATCATATTTTTCCTTTGTAATTGTTTCACCAGCTTTTACTAAAACTTGTCCTTGTAAAATATAAACACTATCTACACCTTCACTCTCGATGCGTCTTCGCTCTTTTGTCTCTTCTGCATCAAAAAAGTAGTTTGGAATAATAGCATATTCGCCAATTGAAATCATCGCATCTTTTAGTGAAGGATTCACACTAACGTATGATAATTCGTTTCTTAGTTTACTACGTGAATCCTCAATTTGACTCGTTGTAATTTCTTCACTCATCACATTATTAATTGAAGTATTTAATGATGCTTTAGAAATATTTAACTGTTCCTCTGATGATCTTAATAAAGTACTATAGACACTGTCTTCAAAATTTTTACGAACATCGTCTGGTAATCGTTTCTTAACATCGCTTATTTCTTTATCAAGAAGGTCTTGTCCTTTTAATTTATCATCTTTTGCATTTTTAGTTTTTACTTCTGTTACAATATCAAAAATTGAATTTACTATGTCAATTCGGTTTTGCGTATAACCCTCTTCATATTTAAAAACGTCCTCTACTCTTGCTGCTGCTTCTTGACGCTTCTTATATGTAGCTGCTTTATCTTCAATCGTAATTGGTGAATAAATAGTGTCACTCGCGATTGCTAAAAGCTCAATATCGTATTTTACCGGTCTAACATGACTAATTAAAAGAAGAAAACTTGTTAAGCCTAATGCAATAATACATAGTAATATGACAAGAGTCTGATTCTTAAAACGTAGAATTAAAGCTTGCAAACTATTCATTGTTTCCCCTTTCTAGAAATGCACCTCATCATAAAAATACGAAATGACCCTATCATATTGTAGGGTCACAACGAATCATTCTTTTGCTAAATCATAAGCTTGAATAATCTTTTGTACTAATGGGTGACGAACTACATCGGTTTGTTCTAATATCGTCATACCGATCCCCTCCACACCCTTAAGTGTATGTTGAGCCGAAATTAAACCGGACTTTACTCCTTTAGGTAAATCAAGCTGAGAAGGATCACCCGTTATCACCATTTTAGAACCAAATCCTAAACGAGTCAAAAACATCTTCATTTGAGCCATTGTCGTATTTTGAGCTTCATCTAGAATGACAAAGGCATCTTCCAAAGTGCGTCCCCTCATATAGGCTAAAGGGGCAATTTCAATCGTCCCTCTTTCAATTAATCGAACAGTATGCTCTTGTCCTAAAACATCATGAAGCGCATCGTATAGCGGCCTTAAGTAAGGGTCAACTTTTTCTTTTAAATCACCCGGTAAAAACCCTAAACTTTCTCCAGCTTCCACAGCAGGTCTCGTTAAAATAATTTTACTCACTTTATTATTTTTCAATGCTTGAACAGCCATGACAACTGCAAGATATGTTTTACCTGTACCAGCAGGCCCAATTCCAAATACTAAATCATTTGATTGAATAGCACGAAGATAATGTCTCTGTCCAAAAGTTTTAACACGAATTGGCTTCCCTTTTGAATTCTTTATTATTTCCTCGTCATACAACCTAGCAAATGAAGATAGCCGTCCCTCTTTAGCCATCTGAATTGAGTATGTCACATCCCTTGATGTAATACTCACTCCATTTCGAATAACCTCTAAAAGAGCTTGGATGATTTGCTCAACAGTTTTCACATTCTCATCCGCACCTGAAACCTGTACAGATTGTCCACGTGACACAATTTTAACATCAAGCAAATTTTCAATAACTTCCAGATGTTTATCATTTGTACCAAATAAGGCAATTGCTTCGTTTGGATCCTCTAGTTGTTGATTAATCGTTAGTAGTTGTTCTGGCATTACTCAGTCCCCTTGAACAATAGTTTTCGTTTTAGTGATATCTTCTAAAACTTTATAATACATTCTTAAATTAACTTTACCATTGTCTATTGACTCGTGCAAAACTTTTTCTTGTAAAATCTTGGCATCCGGACTCAACTTTTTCATTAATTCCTTCCGACCGAATTGTTTTCCAAGTTCAGCAGCTTGCTCTTTAGAGTATGACCTAACAAAACCATTACTTTCAAGAATTGTTTTTTTAGTGAAATATATCGGTAATTTCCATTTTAAAAATTTAAATTGATACGAACTACTTTCACCTTCAAAAGATTTATATTTATTCTTTTCAAAACCCCAAAATTTTATTTTATTTTCTTTAGTCCCAATATAGTACCTCGTTTTTCTCTCTCCAGTTAGCAAAGTAAAAGGAGTATCCAAAGGAATACTAATAATTTCCTCTCTCCAAACTTCTCCCATAATTTTACCAACAGCCGGGACTAAAATAGGGTGCTCCTCCGTTCCAAGGACCCCAGATACTAATACTTGACCTTTTTTTACAAAATCATTTTTCACTACCATTGGCTTCCCTTTTTCAACAAACAAACTTGCAATAACCGCTTCTTCACTAGCAATAATATCTCGTGGTTTTAACGCTTTCTCTGGCTTTGGAAGATGCTTCTCAACTACTTCAAAATGAAAGGTAGTCCCCTTTAATTGCACACCTACCCAAGTCAACGAAGGATTATCATCTTGTAATTTCTTCTGGATTGTTTGCATTTTTGGTATTGAAAATTGAGAAGCTCCTGTCTTAACACCCATTGCCGTTAAATCTTTCCGAAGCTTATACTCAATTTCAGGAGATGCACCTTTTATATCAACACGCCAAACCATATTCGAAAGCAAAAATAAAACAACCAAAAATCCAACAATCCCAACAACAAAACCAAAATACTTCCAAGCTCGTCTTATTTCAAAAGGCAGTCCCTTCCTGCCAATAAAGAAAACCCTATACTCCTTTTTACGAGGAATATTCTTAATCCGTTTATAATCCTTTAACTCAATCGTAAAAGTAATAGAATTTGTTCCACTTTTTTTCACATCCCGCAAAGGAATCCCTTTACGCATACAATCATTTAAAAAACGTTCTGGTCCAAGCCCCATTACTTTCACTTGAACCATCCCTGTTAAATTTGAAGTCCACTCGTTTTTCATCCTAATCCCCCATGTTCATTAGACTGATCATGGTGTATGTTCTAGATGCTATTCATTAATAAAATACACATGCTCAATTTCGCCCTCCAACAAAATCTCCTCAGGCAACATCGTCTTCAGCACAAAATCCTTACCCTTAATCAATAACTGCCCTTGTTTCATTAACAAACGCAATTCATTATCCGTATAAACAAGTAAACCTCTATGATTTTCAATATAAATATGTAGTTGACCTAACATCGTAATACGTGGCAATTCCAAAAGAACATCTGGTGGTAAGTCCATCTTACTTGACATCCATGTTTTTAAACTATGCGCTAATCTTTTCAAGATAGACTCCTCCCCCTTTCATATCATATTTATGATGAATTTTAAGAAGGTATGATACAAATTGAAAAAGGAAATAGGAAATTTAAGACGCATAAAATTTAGTTATTGATATAGTGAGGTGTATTAGGTTGGGATTATTTAAGGGTTCTGGGATTAAGACTTGATGTGTGGTGGTTTGTGTATGCCTTATTCAAAGAATGAGGTATGGATTGAGTAGTGGGGGTTCTTTTTCTGAGAGATGGAAGTGTGATGGAAGTGCGCTCTCAGTATGGTAAGTGCGGGAACTTATAGTGGGGTGTTCTTTTTCTGTGATGGAAGTGCGCTCTCTATCGATAAGCGCAGGAACTTATAGTGGGGTGTTCTTTTTCTGTGATGGAAGTGTGCTCTCGGTCGGTAAGCGCGGGAACTTGTAATGTGGTGTTCTTTTTCTGTGATGGAACCTAGAAAGTGGTGTAAAAACTAACCCCTGGTTTGATCTTTTTTAATGGAAACAAGCAAATTTTAGTGTTTTTGAATTAGTTTCGAAAAAAATTTAAAATAATTTTGCGGTATGATGGCTGTTTTCTTTGATAAAGAGCTCTTAATTTGTGTTCTATGGTTTTTATTTGCAGTTTTGAAGGTTTTAATTGCAGTATCACGTTTTTTATTTGCACTTTCGAAGATTTTATTTGCAGTTTTACAATTTTTATTTGCACTTGGAAGATTTTATTTGCAGTTTTACAATTTTTATTTGCACTTTCGAAGATTTTAATTGCAGTTTCACAATTTTCATTTGCACTTGGAAGATTTTATTTGCAGCTACAATCAACATATTTGCACTCTACATAGGTTTATTTGCACATCGCAACTTTCTCTTTGCACGCCGTAATTTTCAAGAAATTCAATCCATGCACCAACCACCATTAAATAATCTAATTGACCATTTTATACTAATTTTGATCCATCATACTAAGAAACGATCTCATTTTCAGTTCATTTTGCTTTAAATGATAATGAAACGAACCAAATCACTTTATTTTCTTAACTTTATTAGCAATTACATGGATTTTAATGATGATTCCTGAATCTTATTTGCGATTCCTGATTTTTATTTGCGATTCCCAGATTTTATTTGCGATTCCTGATTTTTATTTGCGATTCACTAAATTTATTTGCGATTCCTGATTTTTATTTGCGATTCCCAGATTTTATTTGCGATTCCTGATTTTTATTTGCGATTCCCAAAATTTAGCGATTTACTAAATTTATTTACGACTCTTTACGTCGCCCAATTAATTACACAAAAAAAATAAACGTCTATAAATAGACGTTTATTTTAACAGACTTGCTACAGCCTTATTCACAGAAGAGCCATCAGCTTGTCCTTTTACTTTAGGCATAACTGCACTCATAACTTTCCCCATGTCAGCTTTTGATGTAGCACCGACTTCTGAAATTGTAACGCGTACAATTTCAAGAAGTTCGTCTTCAGATAATTGTTGAGGCAAGTATTCTTCTAGAATCAGTAACTCTTGCTTTAATTTATCCACAAGGTCTTGACGACCAGCTTTTTCGAATTCCAGGAGGGAGTCTTTACGTTGTTTCACTTCACGAGTTAAAATTGTTAACTCTTGATCAGCTGACAATGTTACATTATTCCCTAAGTTAATTACTTCATTTTGCAATGATGCTTTCACCATTCGGATAACGGATAACTTGTCTTTATTTTTTTCCTTCATCGCTTGTTTCATATCTGAATTCAAACGTTCGAGAAGACTCATAGTAACACCCTCTCTTAGAATTTACGTTTTCTCGCTGCCTCTGATTTTTTCTTACGTTTTACACTTGGCTTTTCATAAAATTCGCGTTTTCTTGCTTCTTGAAGCGTACCAGTTTTAGAAACTGAACGTTTAAAACGACGAAGAGCATCTTCTAAAGATTCGTTTTTACGAACGACTGTTTTAGACATCTTACTTTTCCCTCCCTCCAAGCTACCACTTACAATCAATAAAACACTGCAAAAAAGAACACTTTTCTACATGTCTTTTACGATTATAATACATAAACTATTGATAGGTCAACAGGTAAATGTCAAGTTTGAAACTTAACACTCTTTTGCTATAAAAAGAATCAATAGCCCTCAGTTGCCACATTTCCTTGGACAATCGTTATGCCGTTACTTGTACCAATTCGAGTTGCTCCTGCTTTAACCATTTCATTTACGCTTGCAAGATCTCGGACACCACCGGATGCTTTCACTCCTATATCAGGACCAACTGTTTTTCGCATTAATGCAACGTCTTCTACAGTTGCTCCACCAGTTGAAAATCCAGTTGAAGTTTTCACGAAATCAGCCCCTGCTTTAACAGAAAGCTTTGATGCCATTTCTTTTTCTTCGTTTGTTAAAAGACTTGTTTCAATAATTACTTTTACTAAAGCTTTACCCTTTGCTGCATTTACAACTGCTGCTATATCTTGTTCTACAGTGTCATAATCTTTATCTTTTAAAGCACCGATATTGATTACCATATCAACTTCCTGTGCTCCATTTTCAATTGCATTTTTCGTTTCAAAGCCTTTTGTTTCTTTTGTATTAGCCCCTAAAGGGAATCCAATTACTGTACAAACTAAAACTTCTGTACCTTTTAACAAACTTGCACAAAGACTGACCCAAGTTGGATTCACACAAACAGAGGCAAAATCATGCTCCTTTGCTTCTTGACATAATTTTTCAATTTGAGCTTTAGTTGTTTCTGGTTTTAAAACTGTATGGTCAATCAATTTATTGATATTAGTTGTCATGTTGTGGTGCTCCTAACTAAAGTTTTTTCAACTATTCCCCTTCAAAAGAAGACACTGAAACATCAGCATTATTAAGTATTTGTCATTTCAAAATTAAATATGTGAAATTGCCTTATCAATAAAAAAAACTCAGACCATCACATTGATGCATCCGAATTTTTTTTAAATGTAATATGATTTTCTTTTACTTTTAGCATCATAAAAAATGAAATTGTTATAAATAAGCAACCATAAAGGAACATATACTTAAATCCAATTAAATCCATAATTCCTCCTAGTAATGGAGGAGAGATGATATTGGAAATTGAAGAAAATAAGTAATATAGTCCCGTATACGTTCCAATAAATCCAATTGGTGCCATTTCAGTTAAAAAAGGATATGAATTAATATTTACTAATGCCCACAAGCATCCCATTACTAAAAAAACGATTCGAATTGTAAACAAATCCTTTAAGAAGAATAAAACAATAAAACCAATCATGATGCCAAATATGCCGATTAATATGCTACGTTTCTTGCCGATTTTTGTTCCGATGAATCCAGCAGGAATTGCAAAAAGTAAAAATGCTAATGAGATAAATGCAAATGAAAACGCAGCTGCACTTACTTTAACTCCCAAATAAACTTCTCCGTATCGCGTAAAAAAAGTTTCAATTCCATTAAAGCCAGTAAACCAGCTAAGAATAGCTAATAATAAAAATAATGCACTTTTATTTTGAATAGCAGAACGAAAACCTTCTTTTAATTTTACCTTTTCTTCAGCCACTTCATAATTTAAAACATCTCTTTTTTCTCTTATAAAATAAAAGAGAATTAAAAAGCTGACTAACATAAGTGACCCTGCTAAATAAAAAGGAAATCCTTTATTTTCATCCCACAAAATTGATCCAATAAAAAAAGCAATTAACGCACCAATTCCACCCATGAAATTAATGACACTATTTGCCTTACTACGTTGTTCAAGCCTTGTTAAATCAGGCATAAGTGCAATAACCGGTGAACGAAAAACACTCATACTTAAGTTCATAAAAAGAATAAAGAAGATTAACATGAAAAGCGTTTGATGAAAAGGAATTAAAAAAGTAAACAATGCTGCAAGAGGCATACCGACTATTAAAAATGGCATTCTTCTACCAAATCTTGAGTCTAGACGATCACTATACATCCCTACGGCTGGTTGTAAAAATAGTGCAAAATAATTATCAAAAGTCATGATAAATCCAATTAATGCAGACGACTTTATATAATCACTTAAAAGTTTTGGCATAAACGCATTATAAACTGACCAAGTAAGACTAATCGCAAAAAAACCAAATCCGAGCAACATAATTTTTTTGTAATTAAGTTTATCCATAGAAAATTCTCGTTACCATTATCTCTATATTTTTATTTTTCGTTCGAATCAATGACACAATTATCCCCCCTTATTTTCAGTATAGTTATTGAAATGTTCAAATATTTGCCCTTTTTTCAAAATTAATAAAAAATTAACACTGATTAAAATGGAAAAATGCACAGTAGAAATTACTGTGCATTTTAGTTAAATATTTAATTTTACATTCTTTCCTCTAAAGCTTTCGCAGTATTACTTGTATCAACTTCTTTTTCATCTTTCAATGTACCAAAAATCCCATCAAATATTGGCGTTGATACACCATACCAATAGTTTTCATTTTTAAAGTGATGTAATATATGAAGTTTTTTTACATTTCTCCCTAATTTTGTTTTTGGCTTAATTGGTCGATGGGCAACGTAATGCTTCCACTCATACATAAGCAACATAAAAATTAATCCTGAACCAAATGCGAAAGTTTGAATTAGATCCCTTGTAATTAAAAAGTAAATAATACAAAGTGTTCCAAGATTCGGAATGCTATACCAGATTGGTAAAAAAAGTAATTTCAAATCATCTGGATAAGTGTGATGATCATAATGGATTCGCTTCATAAATTTAAGAAATAGTTTATTTTTTGGTGCCTTTAGGTGAAAAAAGAAGCGATGAGTTGCATATTCACTAAACATAAAAAAGACTAAACCTACAATAAAAATTAAAACAACAAGCCAAGAAAAGTGAAAGCCTATACTATAAATAAATCCAATTAAAAAAAGTACCCCCATCACGATGATATCGAAATGAAGAAAAAAGTCTCGATATAGTCCCTTCATATTCTATCCCCCTTTATTAACTACTTAACAATCGTTTTATCAAATTTATATTTCAATATTATTTATGAAATTCCTTTTTGGAAATACTAATTTTGAATAAAGCAATTGTCTGAGAAGATAATAAAAAAGATAATCAATATTGAAAAGGGAGATATTTATGGAAAAAAGGAGATATTACGTATCAGTTCAGGCAAAAACAATTGTTCCAAATCAAGGTGATGCTGCATATGAGTTAGAGATTGACGGAACGATTGATGATAAACACAGACTCGAAAGAATTTTTCATCAAATTGACAATTATGATGAAGCTGCAGGGATACAAACTGCATTCATCATTCCAATTACAAACTGGAGTCAAGAAAACAATGATGGATACGACTATTTTTTAAAACAAGCATATGAATTAATATACGAATTAGGTACAGAAGAAACTCGCGAACATATTCGCCAGATGAAAATTTTAAAATAAGCATGATGAATTTTATTAATATAGTAATAAAAAAGAAAGCTTAAATTAGCTTTCTTTTTTTAAACATCAATAACCTTTGTTTTAGCAATTCGATCATGTAACGTTTTTCTTTCTGAAGTAAATATAAAAAATGGATCGATAAATGCAACAATACCTACAATAAATGAAAGATATTTTATTTTTACGTATCCTAAAAATGAAAAAATTGTTCTAACAAACATCGTACCCAAATTTACTTCTTGATTGTCTTCTTTAACTACTGCAATTTTTAACCAACGTTTTCCAATTGTTTGTCCTTTCCAAACATATGTTGGGATCAAAATATAGAATATAACAACACAAATAATTGATATAATAGAACTCCCTACGCTTAATTTTTCTACCTTTTTTAGATCAGTAAATGTTGAGAATTCAGCTATCCCCGTAATTAATAAAAAAACAAACCGGAAAAGAGCACTAATAAAAATATCAACTAATATTGCTAACAATCGACTTGATCTGCTTGCTAATGGTTCCAAAATATTCCACTCCTATAATTTCAGATGTAATAAATTATACTGAATGTTTTTCAATTTTTATAGATTGAATTCTCATTAAATACAATAAAAAAAGCCTGAAAAAATAACTTTTTTAAAGTATTTTATCAGGTCAATAATACGATTAGGCTTTTTTATGTAGACAATTATACTCCAGGGGCATCAAGAAGAGTCCAAGTAACAACAGCTTCATGATTTCCAACTGTAGCGGAGCCACCTGGAATTGTTAATGTAACATTATTGTTTTCTGCGCCATCATTTACATCTGGATTTGGACCTAACCATCTTGTAACCCAAGTTCCAAGACCAGTACCGGCTGCAGCAGTGACTACTGTCGCTGCAGATGATCCATCTGTATTAAGAGTGATTGTTTGAGCAGGAGTTGGAGCAGCTCCATCTCCTGGTGACACAGCTGTCCCATTCTTAAACGTAAGAACTGCACCAGGTAATGTGTCACTTGAACCACTTTTAAATTTACTAGCTTTTGCTGTTACTTTCCAACCGTCACCAGTTCCTCTCCTATCCGAAACTTGGATAAATGGCTTTTTAGATTTAGATGAATAAGTCATTTCACTACCAGAAATCTCTTTTGATCCAAATTGAACTGAAGAAACATAGTCTAAAGTTAATGAACCTGTCTCACCAGTTGGTGGATCGGTTGGATCAGTTGGGCCAATTGGCTCAAGCGGATTTGTTGGATCAGTTGGATCTACTGGTGTAACCGGACCAGAACCCGTAGTAAAACTAACGCCAACCTTTGATTCTGCTTGAGAGGTAACAGCTGCAAAAGTTGTTTTTGTTGCCCCTATAAAAGATGCACTTACTAATCCAACCGCTACAATTTTTGATACTTTCATTTAATCAAAACCCCTTAAAATAAATTCTTCAAATGATGTTTTTAAATAAATGTTCTAAATCTCGCTTGAAGTTAGTGCCAATTATAGTAAAGAAAAAATCAAATGTCTGTGAATTAATTGTGAAAACATTCACTAAAATTTTACCTTTAATTTTACAAATATCCGTAAAATTAGAAAATTAACATAGTATAAAATGATTTTTTTGTGAAAAAAATCTCAAACATCTTATTCCAAATGAATAATATTTTAATTATCAAACCAAATTTCACACAAAAAAAAGAAGTCCACTTATATATAAGTAAACTCCTGAGATAAACTTTTATTTAAAAAATTACTAAAATCTTTATTTCTTTCCTGTTCTCAACCATTACTTTTAATTTTTATCTCCCATTCAATACCTGTATCAATTCCGTATTCATCTGTAAAAGACCCTTGATTTACCGCAACTGCCATTTGATCAAGGCTGTTTGCATATAGAATTGGTTCACCAATTGCCACGTCTGCAAATGATTTTCCATATTTAACTTCTTGTTTGTATACTTTTCTTCCTTGATGAGTAATGAATACTTCAACTGAGTCTCCGTGTGTAATGCCTAGTTTTAAAAAGTCTGTTCGACCTATATTTGTCCAAATGCTACCATATCGAACATCAAGTATGTCGATTGTCCCTGTTATCGAATTATTTTCGCTATGGCATTCTTTAATTGGTAATTGTATGTATGAATTTGGATCCACTTCTGGTCCTATATTTTCGAAATCAATTTTCCCAGTAGCTAATCTTGCACCTGTAAAGGCAAAAATATCTCTACCATGGAAAGTATAAGATTCACTTGAATTTGGTAGTCTATTAATTTCTTCATCAATGACTCTTAATTGGCTAATACCATATACTTTGCCAATGTGAGTTAATGTTCCATTGTCAGGTGTGATAATAAAGTGATTCGTGTTTGTTCGAGCAACTATACTTCTGCGATCTGAGCCTACACCTGGATCTACTACTGAAACGAAAACCGTTCCAATCGGCCAGTAATTCATTGCTTGCACAAGTCGGTAAGAAGCTTCCCAAATATTGTATTGAGGTATATCATGGGTTAGGTCGTAAATTTTAATATCATCATCTACGCTACAAGAAACACCATACATAGCACTAACTGCTCCATCTAATAATCCAAAATCTGACTGAAACACTAATGCATTCCCCATCTAAACACTCCTATTATTTGAATATTTAAAATTAAATATAAATTCAATCTATTCTTTAGTCAATCATATTATTCTAAATTTTATTTAATTTATCATGATCTACTTGTAGACTTTTTTAACTTCCATTTGTTTTATTGCTGATTTGGTATAAATACGAGTTGTCTCATATTATTTCAAAATAAAAAAAGATATAGTTTTTAGATACTATATCTTTTAATAGTCTCACATATTTTATACGTTCTTTTATATTTACACGATTAAAATATTAATTATTTTGGAGTGAAAATTTGAATTAATTCAGCACAACTTATTTTCCTTAGAAGGTCGAACGTTGCCCAGCTGCAAACTCGATCCTCCCAAGCTACTAAGCATTTATTGTCTTTAGTTTCCATAACCGTTCCCACAGCACCATCTAAGCTAAACATAACATAGTTGCCTATCGAGAACATCTTATCACCCCAATCTAAAGATAATTCCGTGCCCACCTTTCGGATATTCCCATTTTATGTTCTGATGAGGACAGCCTATTCTACAGCTTCCACATTCATGACAACCTTCGTATCCAACATGCATTCGAATGTTTTCCCATTTGTATACTTCCGCTGGACAGAAGATCGTACAGATTTTATCAGGACATTTTGTCATACAAATATCAGAGTCTAATACAGTTAAGTGTGATTTAGTATCAGCATTAAAACGAACGAGATATTGTTTTTCTTCGATAGTACTTTCTTTTTTTGTCTCACTCATTTATTTCATCACCTTCCATGCTTTATATACGTCTTTCGCTAGCTTAAACTTAGCTTTTGCTCCTCCTAAATTACTCATAATATTCTTTTGTTTTTCCCATTTAGACTTACCATCTACTGTAAACATTTGGCTAGCAGATTTATTTAATAGTGGAATATATTGCTCGAAATATTGAGGGAATTTTTCAAAATGGTGAGTTGCATCCTTATATTTCTTCAAATCCTGCCCAACAAAACTAGCTAGTAATTTATCAGCATATGATTTTAAAACTACATCAGAATAATTATCAAGTGCTTTAGCTTCGATAATCGTCTCTGCTGCTAATCTTCCAGAAGTCATTGCCATATTTGAACCTTCACGATGAATTGCGTTAACTAACTGCGCTGCATCACCAATTACCAATACTCCATTACCTACTAATTTAGGAATCGATTTATAACCACCTTCAGGAATTAAATGTGCTAAATATTCTTGAGGCTCACTTCCTTGAATATATGGTCTAATCATCGGGTGATTCTTTACATATTCAAGTAAGTCATATGGTTTTATTTTCTGCTCAATCATACCTGATAATAATGTACCGACCCCAATGCTTAGCGAGTCTTTATTTGTATATAAAAATCCTGTTCCGACGATCCCTTTTGTCGCATCTCCAAAAAGCTCAATTGCGACCCCTTGATTTCCTTCTAGTCCAAAGCGATCTTGAATAATTTTACTGTCTAGTTTTAAAATTTCCATCGTTGCTAATGCGACTTCATCTGGTCTCCATTCTTTATGGAAACCTAATGATTTTCCTAAAAGTGAATTTACTCCATCAGCAAGAACAACAACATCTGCATATAAATCGCCATCTGGACGATCTGTTCTTACCCCAATTACTACATCATTTTCGACGATACACTCTAGTACAACCGTTTCATTGATTAACAAAGCACCTTGTTCTACTGCTTTTTGAGCGAACCATTGATCAAACTTTGAGCGAAGAACAGTAAAATTATTGAAAGGTTCTTCAGCAAATTCAAGCCCTTTATACCCAAAGGTTGTAGCTGATTGTTTATCAAGCATCATTACACGTTGTTCAACAATAACACGTTCAATTGGAGCATCCTTCCAAAACTCAGGTATAATGTCCTCCATCATTTTTCGATATAAGACGCCACCCATAACGTTTTTTGAACCGGGATATTCCCCTCTTTCAATAAGGACAACACTAACACCTTTTTTGGCGAGCTCGTATGCACATGATATACCTGCTGGGCCTGCTCCAACGACAATTACATCAAATTTTTCCGGCATGATCGTGATTTTCCTCCTTTAAAGATAAACTTTCTTGGAATTGGTTAATTAGCATTGGTACAATTTCAAATGCGTCCCCCACGATGCCGTAATGACAAGATTGAAAGATTGCCGCATTCGGATCCTTATTTATCGCAATAATAAGGCCAGAATTTTGCATCCCAACAATATGTTGAATTGCGCCAGATATCCCTATAGCAAAATAAATTTTAGGTGTAACGGTCACACCCGTCTGACCGACTTGATGATGATGTTCAACCCAGCCAGCTTCTACAACATCACGACTAGCTCCAACAGCTGCGCCAATTGATTCAGCAAATAGATTGATTAGCTGAAAACCTTCCTTACTACCCAGCCCTTTACCGCCTGCCACGATAATATCCGCTTCATCAATTCGAACCTTTTTAGTTGTTGCACGTACAATTTCTAATACTTTTGTACGAATATCTTCTTCTTTTAAATCAATTTCCTCTTCAATTACAACCCCTTCAGCACCAGGTGTAGGGGTGAGCGCTTTCATAACCTTTGGACGAACTGTAGCCATCTGAGGTCTATATTTCTTACAAAGAATCGTTGCCATAATATTCCCACCAAAAGCTGGTCGACTAGCTAACAATAATCCAGTATCTTCTTCAACATCTAAAACAGTCGTATCCGCCGTTAAACCAGTAGGTAAGTCAGTAGCTACTGCGCTTGCCAAGTCTTTTCCTTTTGAAGTCGCACCGTATAGTAAAATTTCGGGCTTATATTTGTTGGAGCATTCAAGTACTGCTTTCATAAAAGATTCCGTACGATAATCTTTAAAAATTGGATCATCATATACGTAAACGATGTCAGCACCATATTCAAATAATGTAGGGGCTAACGATTTCACGTTATCACCAATTAATAATCCTGCTAGTTCACATCCACGCTTTTCAGCTAATTCTTTACCAGCACCGAGAAGTTCTAGCGATACCGGTGCAATGACTTTTTCGTTTTCTTCAATAAATACCCAAATACCTTTGTACTCTGAGAAATCCATTTATACCTCTCCTTTCACTTCAAATAATGCTTTCTTCTCATTTAAAATTTTCATGAGTTCATTTACTTTCTCTAGTGATGTTCCTTCAAAAATCGTTCCACCTTTAGCCTTTGGCGGAGCCCAAACTTTTGATACAATAGTCGGTGAACCTTTTAACCCTAATTGTTTAATATCAATATTCTCTAAATCCTTAACAGCCCAAATCGTTGGATTATATCTTGCAGCTTTAATTAAATTTGGAAGCGGTGAATATGGAACTTCATTTATTTCCTTTTCAACCGCGAATAAACAAGGTAATGTCGTCTTTATCACTTCATGTCCATCTTCAATTTTCCGATGAACAATTGCATATCCATCATCTTTATTTATTTCTTGAACCTTCTTAACAGAAGTTAACGGAGGAATATCTAAACGACGTGCAATACCTGGTCCAACTTGTCCAGTATCACCGTCAATAGTCATCTTTCCACATACAATTAAATCAACCGCTTGAATTTGTCCTATTTTCTCAATTGCTTTTGTCAACGCATAGCTTGTCGCTAAAGTATCAGCTCCTGCAAATGCACGATCTGAAATCATATACCCTTCATCTGCACCAATTTCGATACATTTCCGAATTGCCTTTACTGCTGGCGGAGGCCCCATCGTAATGACTGACACCTTTCCTCCATATTTATTTTTAATTCGAACAGCTTCCTCAACTGCATGAGCATCATACGGATTTAAAATCGCAGGCGCACTTGAACGATCCATCGTATTCGTTTTCGGATTCATCTTAATGATTTTCGTATCTGGAACTTGTTTAATACAAACCACAATATGTAACACTTTTTCACTCCCCTTTTTAGTCCCCTCACCCAAAGTTAGTAAATGTACATGTTGTTCAAATATATTATTTTCAATGAAAAAATATGATAGAAATAAACGAAAAAAAGAGACATACTCAAACAGATAAACTGTTGAAAATGTCTCTTTCTTTCCTTAACCAACTAATAATTTAATTGTTATGCCTGAAGGATCCTTCGTAAATGTAGTACCATCTTCTACAAATACTGTCGCCCCCATATCTTTTAAACGATTTACAACTTTTAATTTTTCTTCTTCGCTTGGATATAACAAAGTAAAGTTCTTTAATCCTGCACTACTCTCACTTGCTGCAGAACCCCCTGCACTATGCCATGTATTTAATCCGATATGATGATGATAACGACCTGTAGAAATAAATAATGCCTGTGCACCGTACTTCGTCACAACATCAAATCCAAGCCCATCACAATAAAACTTCTCCGTACTAGCCAAATCAGAAACTTGTAAATGGATATGTCCCATAATCGTTCCTTTAGGTAATCCAGTAAAAGATTCATTCTCAGCTAGAGCTAATAATCCCTCTACATCTAATCGTTTACTATCCATCACAACATACTCATTATGCCATTGCCAATTCTCAGATGGACGGTCTACATAAATCTCAATACCATTCATATCTGGATCCGCTAAATAAATCGCTTCACTAACTAAATGATCAGAACCACCTTGAAGCGGATTTCTAGTTTCTATTAAATGCTTAAGCACAATACCTAAATCTTTTCTAGTTGGTACTAATAACGCTAAATGATACAACCCAGTATTTCGTTCATTTCTAGGCGTAACATTGTCTGGTTGAACTAAATTAATTAAAACATTTACCTCATCAGCTGTTAAACTAGCTGTTGTTGTTGAATGCTCCAATACTTTTAAACCAATAACCTCTTGATAAAACGCTAACGAACGCTCTAAACTTGCAACTTTCAATTCAACCGTTGGAGCATAAACTTGTGGCTTTTCATGAAAATTCATTTTAATTTACCTCCTCTTGAAAATAGAACAATTAATGTTAACACTAACAGAATAAATGGAGCCATTGCAACACTCATGCCTTGACCTGCATGTAAATGAGTAAATACAGCACCGACCATAATAATGACTAATCCAATTGAAGCAAGCTTACCTATAAATGTCTTCCAATAACCAACTAATAAACCAATCGCACCTAACACCTCAAACGAACCAATCGTATACATCATACCCTTTGAATAACCATAAACCTCTTTAAAATCATGTAACATCTGAGCATTACCACTTAGTTTCACAAACCCAGACATTAAGAATGCAATAATTAAAACTCCTTGGATAATTCTAGTGAACCATTTCATGTAAATTCTCTCCCTTTATTTAATATTTTTGTTTTACTGAACTTAACTTGAGTGCAGTTAAGTATAAAATTGACTACTGAACTTATTATGAGAACAGTATAGATTATAGTTGTTTACTGAACTTGATTTAGGTGCAGTATGGATTAAAGCTGATTAGTTTATTGATTTGAGAATAGTTCAGATTACACCTGATTACTTAATTAATTAGTGTAGAGTTCAGATTTAACTAAATTACTTAATTTAGGAACGGTACAGATAAAACTTAACTACTTAACCCAGGAACAGTACAGATTAAATCTGAACGCTTTATTTAAGAATGGTACAGATAAAAAAAGTGTAATAAAATCAAGCGGTTACTTTTTGTAAGTAATTAACTTAATGTTAGTATATTCTATAACTGTTCTCATATCAAGTGCATTTTTTATTTTTCATTGGATTAGTATAAATTATTGTTGAAATGGGCTAATTTTAGAGGATTTAGGTGATAATTTGCAATTCTAAAGTAGAGCTTAGTCATTATGAAGAAATTTTAGTGATCTTTTAAGTAGTTTTATATGATGATTCTTTTTTATTTGCAGTTTCAGTATTTTTAATTGCAGATTTAGAATTTTTATTTGCACTTACCTAATTTTATTTGCAGATTTGGCTTTTTTATTTGCAGTTTCCTGACTTTTATTTGCAGATTTAGAATTTTTATTTGCACCTACCTAATTTTATTTGCAGATTTGGCTTTTTTATTTGCAGTTTCTTAATTTTTATTTGCAGATTTGGCTTTTTTATTTGCACCTCAAACTTTATTTGCAGTTTTAATAGCCTTATTTGCAGAGTAATGATCTTTATTTGCAGTTCTTCCGACTCACAAAAATGAGTACCAACGAATCATTCAAAAATGAAGAAGTTTTCAACTAAAACGAACGCATTAAACTTAATTTGTTCATGATTCAACTCAAAAACGTTCCAACTAATAGAAAAATAAGATCCTTTCTAGCAATATCTAAGTCTTTTTAAGCTTTATTTGCGATTCTGCAATTTTTATTTGCGATTCTACGAATTTAATTGCGATTTTCATTTTTTATTTGCGATTGCGTCATTTTAATTGCGATTTCTGTTTTTTATTTGCGATTATGCTATTTTAATTGCGATTCTCAAATTTTATTTGCGATGGCACCTTTTATTTGCGATATCCTGTGTGTTAATTGCGATTATCCCGTTTTATTTGCGATGCACCTTTTATTTGCGATTTTCCCGTTTTATTTGCGATCACACTATTTTGATTTCGCTCCCCCCATATAATTTGCGATCACACACCCCCACAAAAAAATAAAAATATCGTACATCCAAATGTACGATATTTTCAAAGTGATTCGATTGTTTTATGACTGGCACGTCTTACAAAATCCGCCAAAGTATAGTTACATAAAAAGCCAAGTAAGTGTTCTTCTGCTTCAATTGCAAAGTCTGAAAATACATTGTTCATTACACGTCCGCTAGTACAGTCAGAAGTGGATTCGATTAGTGCGGTTGATAGAGGTTCTGTCATTTGTAGGGCAATATAGACTTGTTTTAAGGTAATTTCCTCAGGTGACTTGGCTAATAAGTAGCCACCGTCTCGTCCTTCTCTTGCTTCTACTATTTTTTCTTTTACGAGAGGAGCCATGATTCTTCTCATAAAAGAAACACCTGATCTAATATGTTTTGCGATTGCTTTACTTGGTGTAACCCCTTCTGTTGTTGCTAGTAAAACTAATGCCTGAATAGCAAATCCGAACCACTTAGGTGTAACGGAATTTTTACAACTTGACATATTAATCACCATCCAGTGACATTATTATCTCCCGTTTTTGTATCCCTTGCAAGTATATAGTAGTTTCATTCTTATATAAATACTAGGAAATAACAGTTTTGTTGGATGGAAGAAGTAATTTAACTCGGCGATTGGCAAGCCTTTTCATCTAAATTCTTCACTGTTGCTACTATAAAAATGTGCAAAAAAAAGGATAGAAAGTTTTCTTTCCATCCTTACTTTTTATTTAACGAGCATATCCGCCTAGGCTTTGTTCTGCCATTTGAACTAGACGCTTTGTAATTTCGCCACCAACTGAACCGTTAGCGCGTGAAGTTGTGTCTGGTCCTAAGTGCACTCCAAATTCAGAAGCTATTTCGAACTTCATTTGCTCAATTGCTGAATTTGCATTTGGTGAAGCATATTGATTTGAAGATCTTCTGTTTGCCATGTTGTTGACTCCTTTGTCTTTTGGATGCTCTGATGTTGTTTATCAGATTAAAGATAGTATGATTCTTAAAAATTATTCTATACATTTATTTACAAATTTTTTTCTTTTTACCAAAAGTACTTCTTGTTTCCAAATGTAGGTTTTATTGTATAAATATTTTCAAGTTCAAAAACTTGTATTATGTCCTTAGATTTTCTATAATCTTAGCATACTGTATATAATTTAAACACAGTTTTTCTAGAATAAAAAAGTCTCGATATTTCCATATATTAAATAATGTTTTATAGGAGGAAAATTTTATGATGAATAATCGTTTCCAAGATAAAGTTGCTAAGAAATTAAATGAAATACCTTTATCTGTGTTAGACTTAGCTCCTGTTGTTGAAGGAAGCACTCCTGCTGATGCTTTTAAAAATAGCCTTGATTTAGCACAGCATGCTGAAAAATGGGGATATCACCGTTACTGGTTTGCTGAACATCATAATATGCCAGCAGTTGCAAGTTCTGCAACTTCAGTTGTGATTGGACATATCGCAAGTGGGACATCAACTATTCGAGTTGGTTCTGGTGGTATCATGTTACCAAATCATGCTCCATTAGTCATAGCTGAACAGTTTGGTACATTAGAATCATTACATCCAGGTCGTATTGATCTTGGATTAGGGCGTGCCCCTGGAAGCGATATGTCAACGACACGAGCGCTACGTAGAGATTTACGTACTCATGAGGACTTCCCTGCTCAATTAGAAGAATTACAAAATTACTTCAATCCCCCTGGTGGATTAGGAAGTTTAACAGTTCAAGCTGTACCAGGTGAAGGATTAAATATACCAATTTGGCTATTAGGATCAAGCGGTTTTAGTGCTCAACTAGCTGCTGAATTAGGCTTACCATTTGCTTTTGCAGCGCATTTTGCACCAGACTACACAGTTCAAGCTATGCAAATGTATCATAATAACTTTAAACCATCTGAATTTTTAGATGAACCTTATGCAATGATCGGATTAAATGTTGTTGTTGCTGATACAGATAAAGAAGCAAAAAGACTTTTCACAACACAACAACAATCATTTTTAAATTTAGTTCGCGGTGGTAAACCAGCATTATTAAAACCACCAGTTGACGATATGGAAGAAATTTGGAGTCCGTATGAAAAACAAACATTAGAAAATCAAATGAGACTGTCTGCGATTGGGACGGTTGATACTGTAACCGAAAAGCTACAAGCAATTTTAAACATTACAAAAGCTGATGAAATCATGGTAAACGCTACTGTTTTCGATCATAATGCGCGTTTAAATTCTTATGAGCTGTTAAGTAAAGTTTCAAATCAATCATAAAAAAGGAGAGCTCACTGCTCTCCTTTTTGTTCGTTATGAGATAACTATTCCTGTCCTTTTAATGACTCTTGTTCCACTCGTTGTAAAAACTCATGAACAGCTTTTAAATTATTTCCCTTTGGATTAGCAAGTTTTAACATTGCTCGTCCCATAAAATTAACCCCGGCATTCGTACCTTCATAAGTAAATTTCGTGTGTGTGTCGTCGATTTTTTCTAGAATAAACGTCAAATTCGATTCAAATGTATTCGCTAAAACGAACTGAATTTTCTTTTTCTTATATGTTTCTGTATCCTCATATGCTAAAGTTTCAACGATATAACTTTCTACACGTTTACCTTCACGATAACTCTGATGATGCTTTGCCCCTACTTCATTCTCGTTCTTATCGATTAAATTATGCTCATCAACTTTTGGCATTATTTTCTTAATATTTTTATCTAAAAATAAACTCCACACTTTCTCGATATTTGTATCAATCATAATGTCTTCTTTCCATTGAATCATTTCTTATCTCCCTCCTGATGCAGTAAATTCATCTATTTTATTTTTCTTCAATTCTATTTTAATTTTTTTCGTTTAATATTCAATAACTAGTATACCGAATTTTGTTAACAATTCACAAAAAAAGCCCTCCCATTCAATGAGAAGACTCAGATTTTACCTCAAACTCTTTCGGTATTTATATTGGTTCCATTGAAAATGAATATAGCATCCGACGCAAAATCCGTTGATTGCGATAAACGATGCCAATGCGACCATTATTGAAAACACATAAAACAAAATGTTCCAGCCAAGTAACGCCCCGATCAATGCAAGTGACAAACATGAGACTGCAATTGTTTGATTAAAATTTTGTTGCACTTTATCCTCTTGTGGGTAGCTTGATGGTTTCTTTTTTAGAAATTGTTTTGCAAACTTTATGATTGGGTGAAAATCAAAAAGTAAACCACTAACGCCGCTAATTAAAGGAATAAGTAATAGCCAGTACTGACCCGTGATCCAAGTCAAAATAACAGAAATAAAGATCGTCCATTGATTTGTACGAACTAAAGGTAATGGGATTGTATTTAATTTTGCATTAGACATACCAAAAACCAACCTTTCGTATCGGATTAATTAAGTATAATCATAATATGATTCGAAAGACAATACAATCCATAAAATTTGAAAAAAATAAAAAACGATCTATTTGATCGTTTTTTTTAATTAATCGGAGCACCATATTGAACAGGATATAAACTTCCTTTAAAAGCAAAGGAAATATTGCCTGTTTCTTCTGATACAACTAAAGCAAGTGCATCACTTTGCTCGGATATTCCAATTGCAGCCCGATGCCTTGTTCCAAGTTTTTTATTATCATATGTTGTTTTTGAAAGTGGGAGCACATTACCCGCAGAAATAATCATATTATTGTCAATGAGTACAGCTCCGTCATGTAATGGGCTACCTGGATAAAAAATTGATTCTAATAAGGCCGGGGATAAGTTTGCACCGACGTGAATCCCTGAACTCATTAATTCTTCAAGTGAGTCATCTCTTTTTACAACAATCAATCCACCATGCTTACGTTTGGATAGGTTTTGTACGGAGATTGTCAGTTCTTCAAAGACATCCGTATAAGGTGAAAGATAGGAATTTAAATAAAATGAGGCAGCATCCATTTGTAAATTATTAAAAACGCGATGGATATTCTCAAATTCAGTTAAAATGCCGCATCCTTTATTTTCAATTTTGCCAATCATACCTTCTATTCTTGTATTAAGTTGAGTTAATGTTTGAGTTATATTTTTCCTTATAATAGGATTTAATTGAGACTCGAATTCTTCCATTTCAATTATTCATCTCGCTTTCAAACCGATTACCTCCACTTAAGTTTCCCAAAGCACACTATGTTATACCAGTCATTACCATGAGTAATTTATGTACAATCAAATTGATTATCTTGCTGCCCAAGCTTCAACTTCAATTTTGATGTTTGGATTTACTAAAGATGATACATAGGCATATGTTGTTGCAGGCGGGTTACCTGCGTGAAACTGACCCCAACAGTCTAAAAAGAATTGGCGATCGATATTCTCTGTTAGCCAAAAATTAATTTTAAAGATGTTGTTTAAATCGATTTTTTCACTTTCAAGTATCCTTTTAATATTTTCAAGTGCATTCTCGAATTGGCTTTCGATATCCTTTGGTAAGTTTCCATTTTTGTCGTTTCCCACTTGTCCTGATAATACTACAAGTTCTGCATTTCTTGGGACGATTGTTATATGACTATATTGTCCAAGTGGTGCAGCAACTGCTTCAGGGTTTACTTTTTTGATTTCCACATTTTCTCCTCCTTTTCTGTCAAAAAGCCTCAAATGTCTAATACATTTGAGGTTAGTTCATCTTAACAGATCAATTACTCTTGCTAAACCTGTTGGTGTTATTGACACTTTATATAATGAAGCTATTTCCTTTTGATCTATGTCACTTTTGATCCATATTAAACCGCTAATAAAGCCATTCATCTCTAGTTCAATTAATGCAGATTCGACGTCATCAATTGGTACTCCAACATCATTATGGAGTCCTTTATCAAAGTCCGGCTCTTTTTCTTGAAGCTCATTAAAAATAGCTAAAAGCATTAGCCCTGCATCTGAAATCTTAGTAGACAGAAAAAACACCACCTTTTTAGGTTATTAATTCGCCAGAAGGTGGTAATTTCCTTTTTTTGCTAATTTTTCTATTTAGTTAATAATTTATTTGTTTTTTCAGCTAGCTGTCGAGTATCCGTCAGTTTTACTGGATTATTATTTAGTTTATATTTTTGTTTGAGTAAAATAATTCTTTTTACGCTCTCATTTATTCGTTCCTCTGAGATTGTTTTATTATTTACAGCTGTTTCAATTGCTTTAAATACAGCTTTTGTTTTGTTTGGATCATGAGCAACCATAACAATATCACTTCCAGCTAAAATTGAAGTAACCGCTGCTTTTTCCAAATTATAATGATTACCAATTGCCGACATTGTCATATCATCTGTCATAACTACCCCATTATATTTTAAATCATTTCTTAATATAGAAGAAATGACCACCTTTGACATAGAAGCAGGGTAATTAGAATCAATTTTAGGTAATAAAATATGAGCGATCATAACAGCATCTGCATGTTGACTAATAGCATCTTTAAACGGGATTAATTCTAGCGATTTTAAATCAGTATACGATTTGTTTACAACAGGTAACTCTAAATGTGAATCAACAGAAGTATCACCGTGACCTGGGAAATGCTTTACGACTGGAATGATATTTTCTGATTGAATACCTTTCATTGTTTGGATGCCTAATTTACTAACAGTTTCCGGATTATTACTAAATGACCTGTCGCCAATAACTGGATTATTAGGATTACTATTTACATCTAAAACTGGTGCGAAGTCCATATTTAAGCCAAAAGCCTGTAACTGCTCTCCAAGAATTTGGCCAATTTCAAATGAGAATTTCCCATCATTTTTCTTTCCAATTTGTTCATTTGTCGGTATCTTTCCAATATTTCCAGGTAAACGAGATACCCTTCCACCTTCTTGGTCGACTCCAAATAATATTGGTAAGTGATTATTTTTATTCGAAGCCTTAATCGAATTAACTAGATTCACTGTTTGAGAAATATTATTTAAATTTTCATTGTAAAAAATAAATCCTCCAATATGATATTGTTCAACTAGTTCTTTTAAACTATTAGAGTAATTTGGTCCATTAAATCCGGCTATAATCATTTGACCTATTTTTTCTTGTAGTGACATCTCATTAATCATTTGATCAATGTTTGAGCCCGTGCTTGGTTGTATTTGTTCAATGAGTAAGACTGAAGTATGATCAACTGCCGGATTCTCATTT
Organism: Bacillus sp. AFS002410; assembly: GCF_002556365.1. Lineage (NCBI taxonomy): Bacteria > Bacillati > Bacillota > Bacilli > Caryophanales > Bacillaceae > Bacillus > Bacillus sp. AFS002410. The sequence continues at coordinate 34,410 of NZ_NUEU01000023.1, read as the reverse complement.
TCCTTTGTTGGCTTCGGTAAAATAAATTTCAATTCATAGTTGTTAGGCAAGTTGTAAATTATAATAATTTGATCAACTTCTTGATCCTTATAATATTTAACCTCACTTGGCTTATTTAATTGATTAATAATATCGTTATAGTGAACTTGTTTTAAATTAGGATCGTATGATCTTACTTCAAAAATTCGATTTTCGTTGTCATATCCGACTGAGAATTCTTGTGATTGATAGGTTAAATAGGTGCCGTTAGCAACCTCAGCTTTCTCAGCAGGCTCACCAAATTGATTTTTTATATCCATTAATAAAGTCTTCCCGACTGTTATTTTATTTTGATTTGGTATTTCCCCTTGTTTAGCACTTGTCAAAATTCCATTTAATACTTCTTCAGTTGAAAGATGATTATTATGACTAGTTTCCACTTCATTTTGATGATGTGAATTTTGAGCCGGTGTTTCTTTAAATACTTTATCTTTCACTGCAAAATAAATGCTAGTACAAACGACTAACACAACAACAATTAAAAAAACAGCTTTTTTAATAATAATCTCCTCCTAAACTATTATTTAATCCTAGAAAACCTTTACATTCATTTTCAGTAACTAGAATGGGCACCTTCTAACAAACAGGTGCATACGATGAGAAAGATTAACGAGGAGGGACTAATTAGCATGACCAGTAAAAAATCCCATGAATTGAATCATCCTATTAACTATAAACATCGAAATATGAATCCTAACTTAAATAATCCTTATTATTATCACCAAAATTGGCATAACGAATATCAGCCATATCCTATACAGCAAGAGTATCATTTAAATGATAAAACCGACTTTTTTTACCGTCAACATGCTCAACTTATTTTTGTACTAGTTCACGGTTCATGGGTTGATCCATTCTTCTGGCACGGGATTACACGTGAATTACAAAAAATGGGGCATATTGTTCATACACCACAATTACCTGGGCATGGAACAGATAAAGATAAAAATGTAAATCATGAAATTCTCACGAAGCAAGTTGTACATTATATAACTTCAAATAAACTTAATAATATTATTTTAGTAGGTCATAACCTTGGCGGAACAGTCATACAAAAAGTTGCTGAACAGCTGCACGACAGAATTAAACGACTAGTATTCTGGAATGCTTTTGTTTTAAATGATGGTGAAAGCTTAGTTGATCAATATCCAGCACAAGCACAAAAATTCCTTTTAGGTTTAGCACAACAGTCTACTGACAATACGATAAAACTACCATTCCAATATTTCAGAGATGTATTTGTTAATTTAGCTGATTTACAAACGGCACAGCAAATTTATAGCGCGACCACCCCAGAACCAGCTACTCCGCTTTTTGAAAAACTAGATTTAAAAACCTTTTACCAATTATCTATCCCTAGAAGCTTTATTAATTTACAAGAAGATACAGCTGTTCCTGCGGGCGAAAACTCTGGCTGGTACCCCTACATGGCTAGTAAATTAGGAGTTTATCGGTTTATTCAAGGAAGTGGCGATCATATGTCTACAGCAAAATTGTATTCAAGACGAATTGCCCAGCTTATTATAAGTGCCTCCCGAGACTAAAAAAGACTTTACTAGCTTATGATTGTAGCACTAAATTTATTTACCTTTAAGTGAAGTGACTTATCAAACTTCATTTAAAGGTAATTTAAAGTATTCTTAATTCTATTAATATATATTTAATATTTTTGTAACTTGTATTATACTAATATTACGAAATGTATAACAATTTTATTATCAGGAGATTATTATGAAAAAATTAAAAAAAATCGCAACCCTAGCAACTGCAACAACTTTATCAGCTGGTATTTTATTTAGTATTCTTCCTACAGAAACTCATGCAGCAACTAACCCTAAAGTTGTTCAAGCCCAAAACAACTTAAAAAAACAAGTAAGTTCTTATATTAAAACACTTACAAGTTATAAAAATGCAATAGCTTCAGATGATCAGGATATACATGATTATTACATGGAATTACGAACTGATCTAACTTTATTTACAAAATATAACTATACTAACAAAGATGGTTTAGTTAAAAAAATTGCTGGCTATAAAACACGAATTGAAAAAGCACGTAAAGATAATGCAGCAATTGATATGAAAAAAGTAACAGCACAATTTAATACTTATGTTAAAAAAGTAGATTCAAAAAGCGCTAAAACATACTTTACAACACAAAAAAATAAATTAATGGCAATTCGAAATTACCAAAATCATACATATGATAGCATTGAGGAATATGTATACGAAATCGAGGATCAAATTTATACAGAAAATGAAGTTTATATTCGTCAAAAGTTACCTGTTGAATATAAAAACTTTGAAGTAGAATCAGATCTTGCAATGCAGAATTTATATGGATTATCAAGCAAAGAACATGATGTTTTAAACTATGCTTATGAAGTTCTTAATATGGATTACTCAACACACCATCAAATCGAAACTGATATCGATAAGATGTTTACTAAATTATTTAATGAGAATTTTGCAGCGATTGATGATTTAGAAGAGGATGAAGACTCAAGCTTATATTCTGCAATTGATAATAGAGATGTTACAAAAGCTAAAAATGCTCTTGTTTCAGGTACTGCAGTTTATAAAAAATTCAATGATGCATATAATCAAGCAGAAGCTCAGCTTGAAGCATATAAAGCAAACCTAACTGTTAAATTCGCTAGTAAAGTAAAAAAATAAGGCTATTTGTCCGTAAATAAAAACAGTCCTTTTGAAAATCATCTTTTCCAAAGGACTGTTTTTTATGTTTCACTTGATTTAGTTTTTCTTGTTTCGTTTTCGTTCTACGCGTATTTAAATCTAACATCGAAAATGGACTTCTACTTAATTCAGGGTTACGGTTCCCTTCCCTAGTTAACTTTTCTCTCAATTTTTTTGCTCTTGATTTACTCATGCTTTCTCACCTCATTCATTTTATCTTTCTATTATATACTTGTTATCAAAATTTTCCACTAACTCTCTACCTTATTTTTTTGAAATCGGAATAAAGTGATTAAATAAACCTACTACTTTTATTTGCTTGTCAAAAGCCTTAACCTCATAAATCGAAAAAAAGACATAATCTTTATTAGTTGTCACTGAACTAATTAATTTTTCACCTAATAAATCAATTCCAAAATCAAGATACTTATTTTTTGATTCCGATTTAAGTTCATCTTTTGCCCAACTAACAAACTCACCCTTCGTAGGATTCGTCTGAGCTGATATGATCAGACAAATGGCCAAAGCTCCGATAATAATTAATTTCTTCATAAGTCACCTTTTCTTTATTTTCTCTTATCTATCATAAAGGATATTAACAAATTGTCCAAAAGATATCTCTTTTCATGCTGTTGAAAAAGAAATTGTTAATTAATCAAAAATTTAACCCAGGGAAAAGAAGCTGTATGTGTTGATTTCCACTACAGGATTCTCGCTTTCCTGTACTTATACACAAAATTGAAACCTACGTAGGTTATTTCTTAATGTGCAAAAAAAAGGGGACTAGTGCGCCCCCTTAGAAAAAGTAAAACCTATTTAATAACACCATTCTTTAAAATGTTTGAATCTAAAAATGGAATAATTGTAATAATTTCATTTATACCATTTTTGGATATGGCATCTAATGCAAGTTCATTAAGAAGGTCACTTTCAATAAATGGACAAATCGATGTTAAAGATTTAATACCATTTAATTCATAGCTTTTTCTTGCACATTCATTAATGACTTCATCACTTATAAATGGGGCCATTGATGTTAATCCATTAATACCATTTGTATCAAACTCTTTCTTTGCACATTCATCAATCATTTCATCGCTAATAAATGCTGCCATTGATGTTAATTCTTTTACACCATTTCTCTCAAACTCTTTTCTAGCGCACTCATCGATTATTTCATCACTTATAAACGGGGCCATTGATGTTAATCCTTTTATGCCGTTAATTTCGAACTCTTTCTTTGCGCATTCATCGATTATTTCATCGCTTAAAAATGGAGCCATTGATGTTAATCCCTTTATACCATTTATTTCAAACTCTTTCTTTGCACATTCATCAATTGTTACATCACTAATAAATGGTGCCATTGCTGTTAACTCTTTTATTCCATTTATCTCAAACTCTTTTTTTGCGCATTCATCGATCATTTCATCGCTTATAAATGGTGCCATTGACGTTAATCCTTTTATACCATTTAACTCAAATTCTTTCTTCGCGCATTCATCGACTATTTCTTCACTGATAAATGGTGCCAATGTCGTTAATCCTTTAATTCCATTTAACTCAAATTCTTTCTTCGCGCATTCATTGATTACTTCCTCGCTTATAAAGGGTGCCAACATTGTTAATTCTTTAATACCAGTGGTTTCAAATTCTTTCATTGCAAATTCGTCAATTAATTCTTTACTAATAAATGGAGCAATTTGTAGTAATTCTCCTATTCCTTTTGACTCAAACGCTTTCTTTGCAAATCCATCAGTCACTTCTTTACTAATATAAGATGCCATTCGAGATAATTCTTTAATTCCGTTTGAATCGAACTCTTTCTTAGCACATTCATCGATAATTTCTTCACTAATAAACGGGGCAATTTCTGAAGTATCCTTCAAAGTAAGCTCATTCTCAACATTTTTAAACACTAAGTCTGCTTGTTCAATATTAAGTATTGGTGCTACATTTAAAAATTCTTCTTTTTCAACTTCAATCACAATCGATGTATCATCATGATCCTTTTCGATTAAATTATTAATTAATTTAATCCCTTTTTCGTTTCCTAAAATTTCATCAATACTTACATTAAAAATCTCTGCAAGCTCGGGTAGCTTTGAAATATCAGGCATTGTTTCCCCACGTTCCCAGTTACTAATTGCTTGAAAGCTAACACCTAATTGATCAGCTAACTTCATTTGTGTAATCTTGTTTGCTTTTCTTAATTGTGCGATTCGTCTACCTACTTTTTTCATATCAAACATTTACATCACCTCTTGTCATAAGATAATTTAATTGTATCTAGCTACATGACTTTTTAAAATCAAGCATTACTTGAATTGCTTAAAAATGGACTCAAGTATTAATTGAATTCATAAAAAATAGCTTATTTTAATCGATTTATTTTTTTAAGTAGTAATTTAATTATAACAATTTTTTAAAAATTTTCGCCCGAAATTAAACAAAAAAAACAACCCAAAAATGAGTTGTTTATTAGAATTTACTATTAAAGATGTTCTTTTGATGCCCAATCATAAAGAGCTTCAAAATTTAGTTTTTCTAACCAATGTCGTTCAGCTAAAATGAAAGGGTGAATCAATATTTCCTTACGATTTGAGTCGTCACAAAAATTATATAATTTATCTTTATAAGGTTCTAAAAGCTCTAGAACTTCTTTTATTCGCCATTTAAACCGCTTACTTGAACCCCAGCCAACAATAATAATATCAGCATTATTGATCGCTAGCTTTATTGCCTCATCATTATGCGGGCCAACCTCGCATTCTTTTCCTTTAAGCTTTATTGAATCAGGTTCCATTAATGCAAAAAGATTTACTAGTTCTAGTGATCCGAAGCTACTTTTCTTATAATCTATAAAAAAGTTAAGGCATCTCGACAATATATAATCACTCTTTAGATGATTAGCTCTACAAGGATTAAGTAATACAAGTGTAGCTTTCTTTTTTGACTCATCCCAAGTTCTCGTAAGCGAATATCGCATTAATTTATTTTGTTTATCAAAGACGGCCTTCGTATTAATCTGCATTGAATGACAGTTTACAAAATCCTCAAATGACATATACTCACTCTTTTCATCATTAATTAAAACAAAATCAATAAGGTATTATATTCCGATGAGACGTCCAGTGTACTATATTATTAATTTAAAATAGATAATCATTACAATGATCCTATAAAAAAAAATTTAAAATTTTAGTAGACTTTCTATTTACTAATTTACATTTTCCTAGTACGATTATGGATAATTTAGACAATTCATATTAAGAAGGAGCTATCTTATGATTAAAGGAATAATTTTTGATTTAGATGATACATTACTGTGGGATCAAAAAAGTGTAGAAGTAGCATTTGCCAACACATGTAAACTAGCTACAGAAAAATACGGAATTAACCCGCTTGATTTTGAAAAAGCTGTACGTGACTCAGCTAGAAATCTTTATGAATCATACGATACATACGAATTCACTAAATTAATTGGCATTAACCCTTTTGAAGGTCTTTGGGGAAATTTCCTAGAGGAACATGATCAATTCCCAAAAATGAGAGCGAACTCTTCATCATATCGAAAAAATGCATGGACGCTTGCATTAAAATCCTTTGGCATTGAAGACCAAGAATTTGGACAATTACTCGCTGATACTTTCCCTGAAGAACGCAAAGGAAATCCATTTGTTTACGATGAAACATTTGCTGTGCTCAATCAATTAAATGAAAAGTATAAACTTCTATTACTCACAAACGGCTCACCTGATTTACAGCACACTAAACTTTCAATCACTCCTGAAATTAAAGAATATTTTGATCAAATCCTAATTTCCGGCGACTTCGGAAAAGGAAAACCCGACCCAAGCATATTCGAACATGCTCTCTCATTGATGGAACTTTCTAAAGATGAAGTAATAATGGTCGGTGATAATCTGATGACTGATATTCTAGGATCTAACCGAATTGGTATGAAGAACGTATGGATTAACAGACATAAAAAAGAACGGAATGAAGTGGTTCCTTCATATGAAATTACTCATTTAGAAGAACTATATCCGATAGTTGAATCTTTGAATAAGTAAATTTTTTTAAAATCTAGCAATTCATTTACTTGGGTTGCTTGATTTTTTTGTTTTTTGGTGGGGATTGTATGAGCTACTTTCATTAATGAGATAAGTCTATCCAGAAATATTTTTAGTCTTTATCTATGCTTTTTTAATATTAATATTACGATTTTGACTAGTTATACCCCCTTTTTGAATCATCTTTCTACAAAAAAATCCCCTTAATTTCTCTATGTAGATAGCTTGTACCATATAATATTTCAACTAATTAAATTGACCGTTTCAATGTTTAGGTCCGACCCCTATTTAACTTCACGATTTAAGTCTGTCTAGATGGAAAATGGGGGTATCTTAGTGACATTTTTCAGTTAGACTTGAATTTATAATCTTCATTTATAGATTTTTAGTATATTTCTTCACTTTTTTAATTGGTTTAGGAAGAAACCTGAGCAAATTTATTCATGTTCATCTACTTTTGAGCAAATATCAAGGTTAGATACCCTTACCGGTATAGGTATTATTCTTTGGAATTAGTGTTACTAGATCATTTAATTGCAGTTTTACTAAATTTATTTGCAGTTTTGTTAATTTTAATTGCAGTTTCACTGATTTTATTTGCAGTTTCTCTATTTTTATTTGCACTTCGACCTTTATTTGCACTTCCTGATTTCTTATTTGCACTTTTCACAGGTTTATTTGCACTTCCCGCTTTCTTATTTGCTTCTTCAACAGGTTTATTTGTACTCCGACCTTCACTTCACTTTCTGATTTCTTATTTGCAACGTTCTCAAGGTTTATTTGCACTTCCCGCTATCTTATTCGCACTATTCACAGGTTTATTTGCACTCTGACCTTTATTTGCACTTCCCGCTTCCTTATTTGTACTACGCCTTAACCTACAAATATAAAAAAAAGGCTGCCCCTAAATACTACACTCGGGACAGCCTCTATCTATTATCCTAAATTAATATACCTTATTACCACTAGACTTAGTAAAAGCTTGCCTTAGATCAGCCACAATGTCTTCCCATGCTTCAAGGCCTACGGACATTCGTAACAAATTATCTGTGATACCCATTTTTTGTTGTAATTCTTTTGGTACGACTGCGTGTGTCATTGTAGCTGGATGTTGGATTAATGTTTCTGTATCGCCTAAGCTTACTGCTATTTTTACCATTTTTAATTGGTTTATAAATTCCTGTGTTTCTTCTTTCGTGCCATGGATGGTAAAGGCGATGACACCTCCACCTTTTTTCATTTGTTTACTGGCAATATAATGGTCTTTATTTTTTGTATCGCCAGGGTAAAACACTTCTTTTACGATTGGATTGGATTGTAGATATGCAACGATCTTCTCAGCGTTTTCACATTGGCGATCCATTCGAACTGCTAGTGTTTTTAACCCTCGAAGCAGCAGCCATGCATCAAACGGAGACATAATTGCTCCGATGTCTTTTCGTATAGGGAGCATTCGTTCAGCTAACTCTTTTGTTTTGCAAACTACGATTCCTGCAACTACATCTCCATGGCCACTAATGTACTTAGTGGCACTATGAAGAACAATGTCACATCCTAGCGTAAGTGGCTTTTGTAGATAAGGGGAACAAAATGTATTATCAACTACAAGCGTTATATTATTTTTCTTTGCTACCTCTACAATCATCTCAATGTCGATCACTTTCATTGTTGGATTAATTGGAGTCTCAATAAATATGACCTTTGTGTTATCTTGAATTAATTCACTTAATTCTTCTTCTGTATCCATTTCACAAAAGTTATGTTGAATACCAAACTTGTTTTCTAGCATTTCTAAATATCCATACGTACAACCGTAAATTCCTTTCGAGCAGATGATGTGGTCGCCTGAACTTATTAAAGAGAAAATCGTGGCTGAAACAGCTGCCATGCCAGAACCAAATGCTAAAGCTGCTTCGCCTTCTTCTAGAGCTGCCATTCGTTCCTCTAAAATTTGAACGGTTGGATTTCCTAGCCTTGAATAAATAAAGTCATCTCTTTCTCCACTAAAAGATTGTTCACCATGCTGCGCTGTTGGAAATGTATACGTTGACGTATGAAATAACGGTGGAGTTAAACTCCCGTGATACTCACTAGTTTTGTACCCTTCGTGTATTAACTTTGTATCAAACCTATTTCCCTTCATTTTTAAATGCCTCCTTAATTAAGTGATTGATTAATTAAAAACGTTAATTAAAGCTAAAATCCCAAAATGAAAGCCTTTACAAAATTTTCCACTTTAACTACTTCTAGAAATAAGAGAGCAATACCTTTAAATAAATTATGTAATGAATATAAATGGTCAAGAGAAGAATCAAACACAATAAAAGATAATGAAAATAAAAAAAAGTACTCTCTACCTTTGTAGAAAGTACTTTTTTAAAATTCATTTCATTAAGTTAGTCTTCTAGCCACTTAAGTATTTCATCAATTCCAATTGCATCTTCAACTTCTGGAAACTTCTTAATAAAATTTAAATCGGTATCATTTTTTATCAATTCATCAAATTCGTTTGGCTCATGGACGCTCATTGATTACACCTCTTTAGTAAATTTTATTTAATTTTTGTATTGTTAACAAACTTACTTCATTAAATACATATACAATTTTTAATAAAAGAAGTACCTCGGACTAACAGAATAAATTATTAATAATATAGTTCGTAGAATATTTATTTTTTCCTCTTTTTTGCAAAAAAAAAATCTAGCTTTTTTTATAAAAATAGTTCATAGTCTAGCACATACTCTCCTGTACAAGCATTTAATATAATAGCTATTAAAAATATCATACCGAGTCTATAACTCAAAAAACTTCTACAAAATTTTATTACTAAAAAATTTAGCCATATCATTCAAATGCGTCTAACTCGAGCTTTTATCCCCAAACTACCCTTTCCAACTCTTTCCTCCGATTTAATTTATAAAGTAATACAAGCAATCATAAAAAGTTTCATTTATAGACTCTGGTTCATTAAAGTAGATGTTATTTCTCTAGAAATAACATCTACTTTTTACATACGAAGTAAACCGCCTATTTAACCATTCCATTCCTAAGTGCCGTTACGACAACTTGTGTTCGATCTTCACAACCAAACTTTTGCAATATGCGATGGACATGTGATTTCACTGTACCTTCTGTAATAAATAATTTCTTGCCAATTTGATCATTTCGAAGGCCATATGCCATTTCTTGCAGAATTTCTTGTTCACGATCTGTTAATTTTTCTATTAGTATTGATTCGCCCTCTTTTCCTGGAATCGCAAAACCTGAAACTATCGCTTTCGATAGTGCATCAGCCGCTAGCTTTGTTTTAAAAATTGCTTCACCTCGATATGCTGAGCGTATTGCTTCAAGCATTTCCTCAACATCCGCATCCTTTAATAAAAAGCCTATTGCGCCTGAACGAATGCCTTGGTAAATATATTCTTGATCATCAAACGTTGTTAGAATAACAATTTTCGTTGTAGGTAATTGTTTCATTATTTCTTTTGTAGCATCAATTCCAGAAAGATTTGGCATTTGTATATCCATTAAAATAACATCTGGAAGCTTTTCTTTTGCTATGTTAATTGCTTCTAATCCATCAGAAGCCTCACCGATTAAGTTCATATCATCTTGTAAGTTAATTACATAACGAAAGCCTTGCCTAATCATCGTTTGATCATCTACTAGCAAAACCTTTATTTTTTCATTAGACATTTTTCTCACCCTTTCTTTCGTTACAACGGTATTTTTGCAACGATTTCGAAGCCGTGTGGGGTAATTACTGAATACGATAAACTTCCATGCATTTTTTCAAGTCTTTCTCTCATTGATTTTAATCCAAAGCCTTCACTAATGTTTTGAGCATGATCCAAATAGCCATTATCTCTAATTGTCATAATGATGCATTCAGATTCTTTACTTAGCAATACGTCTAATTTTGTAGCTTTAGAATGGCGAATCACATTCGTAATTGATTCTTGTAAAATTCTAAATAATATTTTGTATACCTCTACATCAAGTTCAACATCACCAATCTCAGCTTGAAAGGAATATTGAATACTTGTAGAGGATTCCATATGTGTAAGTAGGGTTTCTAACGTTCCAATTGCAGATTGAGGGATTTCATCAGCAAGTGAGTGCACAGATTTTCGAATATCTTCTAAACCTTTTCGAGCAACAACTAGCATATCCTTTAAACTATCTTCAGCTTGATTAGGGTCCTTCTTCACCATATATTGTAAAGCTTGCATTTGAACGATTAGAGAAGTCAAACTATGGCCGACCGCATCATGAATCTCTCTAGCAATTCGGTTTCTTTCTTCTAAAATTGCATTTTGCATTACAGTAGAAGATGCTTCTTGTAGTTGGCTATATGCTTTTTCTAAATTAACTAAATGTTGTTTATTCAAATCATACATTTCATTACGCTGCATTCTACTTTTTACATTTAAATAAATAATAATTGAAATTAAAATATATGTTAAAACGCTCAATAAATCTTGATGGCCAAATCGTGAATAAATTAAGGCAATAATAATCATAACGATTATTGAAGCAATAGGTGTTCTAGATAATGATGACCGTATGATCGTTACGTAAAACATAAAGGCTAACAAATATAATACATTTATTTCTTTAAACATTATTAAACCAATTGAACTTTCAATCGCCATTATACTAAACACAATGACTAAATTTACATTAGTCCACTTATATTTAGGAATCAATAATATACAAGTTATAGTAGCCCAAATAGCTAAATAAAGTAGCGTTTTAATAGGTGGTCCACTAAATAACTTCCCCGTACTCATAAAAAACAATATAATAGCAGCACCCATGATTGGTCTTAATAAGGAGGCATTCTTCTCTTTCAAAATAAACTTACTCCTCTCAATTACCTATAAAAATTCATTCTTAATTTTAAACAATATTTTTCCTGATTTCCTCTATCTATAGTTATAGACTTTTCGAAAAAAATTCTATCATTTAGAAGTCGTTTCAGAGCAAATAAAAGAATATGATAGGAATATAAATCACACATTAAAGGAGAAAAACAATGAAACAACAATATATGATTATTGGTATTATTATTTTACTTTTAGTTTATCGTATCTTCAAAAGAGTTCAACGAAGTATCGGTTGGCAACAATTAAATAAAAATAGAATGCGCAGAAGTATCATTATATTCTTAATAATTGGAGCATTAGTCCTATTACAAAGTGGTTTAAAACCGATCATTATAACTTCAGATATAGTTGGTATTTTAATCGGAATTGGGCTTGCTTACTTCGCTTCAATTAAAACAAATTTTGAAATGAGAAATGGCTCATGGTTCTACAATACTAATATTTGGATTAGCGGAACTGTTACTTTACTATTCTTCGGTCGTTTAATTTATCGTATTTATGATATTTATTCAATTGAAAAATTACATGGTGCGTCAAATGATGTTTTAACAAACAGATTACAAAGCATGGCGTCTGGTTGGTCAGCTGGATTAATGTTAATCATGTTCGCATACTATATTGTCTTTAATTTATTTATGATGAAAAAAGAGAAAAACCTTACTCAAGAGATTAATATATAATTAACAGAGGACTTCTATTGGAATAATAGAACGATCATAAACACGAACAAAATATGAACAATATTGATAAAGTTGTGAACTCCGTTGATATATCATTGAATCTCGTTGATATATCACTAAATCTCGTTAATATATCACTAAATCTCGTTGATATATCTCTAAATCTCGTTGATATATCACTAAATCTCGTTGATCTATCACTAAACCTCGTTGATCTATCGCTAAATCTCGTTGATATATCTCTAAATCTCGTTGATATCCTCATTTTTCATATTGATATATGTTTCAGCCCAGTTCTACCGAGTTGTAAAATTCAAAAAATCCCACAAGATTTAATCTTGTGGGATTTTTTTTATTTACTCTCTAAAGCAAACTCGACCGCACTTTCGGCATGTATTCTTGTTGTATCGAAAACAGGTATACTACAACTGGATTGAGAGATTAACATCGTTATTTCTGTACAGCCTAAAATAACTGCTTCCGCACCTTGCTGGACTAAATGTTCAATTATGTTTAAATAAATTTGTTTTGATTCTTCTTTCACAATACCAAGACAAAGTTCTTCATATATAATATTATGTACAAGTTTTCTTTCAGCATCGTTTGGAACGATCACATCAAGTCCAAATTGATCAATTAATCTTCCTTTGTAAAAATCATGCTCCATCGTAAATGCTGTTCCTAAGAGTGCAACTTTTTTAATTCCATTCTTTACAATTTCTTTAGCAGTTGCATCCGCGATATGTAATAAAGGTATTGTAACTGATTCTTCAACTTCTTTAGCCATCTTATGCATTGTATTCGTACAAATAACAAGGCAATCTGCACCACTAGTCTCAAGCTTTTTAGCAATTTCAATCATTATTGTTGTTAATTCATCCCATTTATCTTCAAACTGGAGCGTTTTAATTTCCCCGAAATCAACCGAATACATTAAGCTTTTTGCAGAATGATGCCCGCCTAGCTTTTCTTTTACACTTTCGTTCATAATTTGATAATAGAGTAATGAGGACTCCCAGCTCATACCACCTATAAGTCCGATTGTTTTCATAAAGAATCAGCTCCAATTCCTTTTATTTTTGTTTATTAAATTAATTTAAAATTATTAAAACAAGGAAAATAAAAAATAGTATAGAATATTATTACAGTTCATGCCATCATTTGAATTACAGTTGTTAGGAGTGACTACATATGCATATTGAAAATAAAAAAGTATACCCAAATTGTCCATTTATTACTAGAAAAGTAGAGATTGGTGGACTATCAAAATCCCAGTTAATTGAGAAATTGCAACAAAATTCTATCTGGATCAACGAGTCTGGTGAGAGGATCCTAGCAGATGATAAGTTTACGACTTCTGAAAAAAAGTACAACCTTCAGACCGTCGAACTAACTGTTTATGATCTTGGCTTTATTGATGGGGCTACCACACCTGAGATTTATAAAAAAGCAGGCGAACTCGGCTTGGATTTATGTCCAATGGAGCTAGGTCCATACTTAAGACTGGAATATTTAGATCAGCCAGAAGGGTTTTTAGGAAATCCAGTGACACAACATCAAGCTCCACCAGGATCGATTACTGTTGCTTCTGAAGCATTAACTGATGACGTAGATTTTCCGAAGGGCTTTTATATTCGACGAATTGACAACGTGTTATGGTTACGCGGATATCGTGCAGATGATCTTCATGTTTGGAATTCCAACGATCATTTTATCTTTTGTCAAAAAAATTAATTGTGAACTATTAAGAAAAGCGAGTATACTTTGAATCGATCATGAAGATTGCTTAAAAGGTAATTTTTATTATGATCGGTTTCACTTTGAATTCGCAAATAACTAAGTAAATCCTGCCCCCTCTTACCTACTACTTCGCTTTCGCTAATTTATCCATTGCTTCTTGTTCTGTTGAAACAAAAAATACATAATTTCCTTTATTGCATTCATAAATAAAATCTTTTAGTGCATTACTTGTGTAACCCGAAAAGTCTCCAATAATTGCAAACTTAATATTGTAGTTAACGAACTTTTGAAGCATTGCTCCTGCAAGTTTAGTGCTTAGATTGAAAAAATCTTCTGAAATCGCCTCTTTGTTTAATGCAATACGGTTACTACGATGATCATAAGAAATCGTCATAATCATATCTAATGTACTTTGTTCATCAATAAGGATAACCGAATCTGCATGAGCGATTGCTATTACGTGTCCGTTTACTTCTGTCGTTTTTATATTCATTTGTCTTCCCCTTCTTAAATTTTGATTATTTCTACTAGTTTAATACAAAGATTATGTTCCGTGAAGTTATGCTTTGTTAAGATCCGATAAAAATGATAACAATTAGAATCCGACTATAGGCTTAGTCGGATTTTCTATTTCCTCAAGTTTCGTCTGTTCCTATTAAGAAAACCTTAAGAATTAATCTTCTTTTTCCTTAAGAATTTTTTGTTACTATACAGTCATACGAGGAGGATTATGAAGATGAATAAAAATTTAAAAATTGCCAGCAGCCTGTTTTTTTTGCTGAGCATCCCAGCCATAATGATGATTTATCCCTATTTAAATACTTCAACCCGCGGTGTCCATACATTAGTGACAAGTTTAGATAGAGAGATTCCTGTTGTGAAGATGTTTGTAGTTCCTTATATTGCCTGGATTGGTTATCTAACCATAACGTTAATTTATTTTTGTTTCAAAGATTATAAGCTAGCAATTAAAACGATTCTAGTATTTGACCTAGGATTGCTAGTTTGCTTCATTATCTATTATTTTTACCAAACTGTCGTCCCAATACGACCTGAGATTACAGGTGAAGATTTTTTGTCTCGCATTTTAAAGTATGTATACAAAATTGATCAACCATATAATTGCTTTCCAAGCATCCATGTTATGAGCAGTTATTTAATGATCCGTGAAGTTCGTCATTGTTCTTGGAAAAAGTGGTGGATTGATTGGGGAATTAAATGTTTCTCCATCTCGATTATCCTTGCGACATTATTTATTAAACAGCATGCGATTATGGATGTAATCGCAGCAATTATTTTGGTCAATTGCTTATTTAAACTAGTTGAAAGTGTGAATGAGTGGTTGTTATTGCCAAATAGAAAAGTAAAGACTGTTAGAAATGAACTTACCCCCATCAAGTAGACACATTTAAACTATCCCCACGAATAAGCAGAGAATTAATCTTGCATAATTACCGATCCTGAGTCATTTTTTTGACTCTTTTTTATTTATGCAAATAGCAGTAAGTTTAATTCAATTAGAAAAGGGTTTCTTAATTAGAAAAAAGAATACTATGGTTGGGTATTTTAGATTACACTCTAAATATAGCTAGGTTGACCAATTTCTAAAGGAGATGATGATCAATGAAAAAAACAGCACTTTTCGTAATTGATGTACAGGCATTTATGTTCAATGAATCTGACCCAGTATATAACGGTGAAAAATTATTACATAATATTAATCTATTAATTGATAAGGCAAGAGCGTCAAATACACCTATCTTTTATATCCAGCATTCTGAAGAAGGATCTCCACTTGAATATGGTACTCCTGGGTGGGAAATTCAGTCGGATATTGCACCTTCTGAAAATGATATCATTATACATAAAGAAACGCCTGATTCATTTTTTAAGACAAATTTATCAGAAGAACTCAGCAAGCTAGATATCCATCACTTAGTCATGGCAGGTATACAAACAGATATGTGTGTAGATACGACGACTCGAAGTGCCTTTGGAAAAGGCTATGAAGTTACTTTAATTACAGATGCTCATAGTACTTGGAATTCAGATGCACTTTCTGCGGAGCAAATCATTCATCATCATAATCAAACTTTACGCTGGATGGCTAATATACAAACAGCAGAGGAATTCAATTTTTAACATAAAAAAGAATCAGTGCAAATCTGCACTGATTCTTTTTTCAATATTCAAACATATTTAAGTGTGAGAAACTATTATTTCACAATCCCCATCTAAAACAAACTCGCCAAATCCAACAGGAATGATAAAGTTGGATCCTTTTGTTAAATGATATTCTTCACCACTGTGGATTAATTTTCCATTCCCTTTTATAACACTTAAAAGTAAATATTGATCGTTATAAGTTAAATAGGCTTCTCCAGTAATATCCCATTTATGGACGGTGAAAAACTCTGAATCTACAAATGTATTAATTTTTATATTTTCTTTTTGTTCTGTTTTAAATTCCACTTGTGCTTCTTTATGAGGTACTGTTGTTACGTCGATTGCTTTATCTAAATGCAGTTCTCTTACATTTCCTTTTTGATCTTTTCGGTCATAATCGTAAACGCGATAAGTTGTATCAGAGCTTTGCTGTGTTTCTAATACGAGTGTGCCTTCACATAATGCGTGAATAGTTCCACTAGGTACATAGAAAAAGTCACCTGGTTTAATCTTCACTCTTCTTAGTAAGTGAGACCATTCTCCCTTTTTAATTTGGTTAATTAATTCATCTTTTGATTTGGCATTATGACCAAAGATCATATCTGCGTCTTCTTTACAGTCAAGAATGTACCAGCATTCTGTTTTCCCAAGGTCGCCATTTTCATTTATTTTTGCATACGTATCTTCAGGATGTACTTGAACGGATAAATCCATATTTGCATCTAATATCTTTGTTAATAGTGGAAATACCTGTTCCTTTGGGTGACCAAATAATTCTGGTTGCTTCGTCCATAATTCATTTAAAGCCGTACCTGCGAATGGGCCATTTTCAATGATAGAGGCCCCATGAGGATGAGCTGAAATTGCCCAGCATTCACCTGTATTTTTATTTGGTATTTCATAGTTAAAATCCGTTTTTAAAGCTGTACCGCCCCAAATTCGTTCTTTAAATACTGGTTTTAAAAATAATGGTTGCATGGTAATTTCCTCCTATAATCTACTTAAACTAGTGCGTTTTTATTTAAAGCGTTTTGTGCAAGCATAAGAGCCCCTGTGATTCCAGCTCGATCTCCTAAGCCTGGTAGTACGATATATTCAGATAACTCTGGTAAACTAACATAATCACAAACTAATTCTGTTAAATATTTATAGATGCTATTAAAGACTTGTTTTTGATTCATTACTCCTCCACCAAGAACAATCTTCTTAGGCGATAAAATTAAAATATATTGCATAAGCGCTTGGGCAATATAGTAGCCTTCTAAATCCCATACTTCTTCTCGGTTAACAAGATTTGCACCATTTACTCCCCATCTTGCTTCAATTGCTGGACCAGCAGCTAATCCTTCTAAGCAATCACGATGATATGGGCATTTCCCTTCATACTGATCATTTGGATGACGTCTTACTAAAATATGGCCCATTTCCGGATGTGTAATCCCTTGTAGTAACTCGCCATTCACTATTGCACCAGCACCAATCCCAGTACCAACAGTAATATACAGGCAACTATCTAAACCTTTTGCTGCACCAAAAGTAGCCTCACCTAATGCCGCTGCATTGACATCAGTATTAAATCCAATTGGGACCGAAAAGTGATCTTTAAACACTTGAAGAAAAGGATAGTCCTTCCAAGCTGTTTTCGGAGTTGATGTAATATTCCCATAGGTAGCGCTTTCTATATTTACATCGATTGGACCAAATGAAGCGATTCCAATTGCTCTTATCGGAAATTTATTGAAAAATTCAATCACCATTGGGATTGTTTCATCCGGTATTGTCGTTGGAATTTGAATTCTTTCAATTAAATTGCCATTTTCGTCACCAACTGCACATACAAACTTTGTTCCACCTGCTTCGATTGCTCCTAACATAAATTTCCCTCCAATATAATGTCGTTAAATTTTTATACTTCCTTTGATTGAAGAACGGATTTTGAGAGTGGTTTCTTCCAAATTAAATAAAGAATTGGAATCATCACCACATATATAATCGGAAAGAAGCTAAAGGAAATTGGTAAAAGTGCTTCGAGATTAAAGTATTTCCCCAATGCTAGGAATATAAATACCCCGATTATTCTTCCAATACCAAGCGGAATTTCCCGAATAATAATATAATCCAATCGCTTATTCTTATAATTTGGATCTCGTTCAATTGATTCATAAATCATTGCATTCATTGATGTATTGATCATATTCATCGCTACTGGCGAAACAATGCCGAAAATAATTAATGAAATAAGATAGGGTAGCGAAGAAATTAGAATAGAACTGAGCAAGATACAAATTGCACCGACTGCAAAAATCTTTATTCGATCATTTTGATTCGTAAGTTTAGCTAAAAAATAAAATGCACAAACCGCAACTAGTTGAGCGAACGTGTTATAGATTCCTAGATTTAGCTCTCCGCCAGCTACCTTGAACGTCATCATCGTAATTAAAAAGGTCGTGTATACCCCAGATACTACTCCGTCGGAAAACATTACTAAGTACATTTTTTTCCATTCCGGTGAAGGTTTTTTTACAACATCCCAAAAATGGCTTTTTGAAGAAACTGGTTTTCCTTTTACCTTTAAGGACGTTAAAAATGCAATAAAGAAGAAAATACATGTACCGGTAAAAACAACATAATACCCTTTCATTCCATTAAATTGAGAAATGATGATTCCTGACAAAAGAGGTGCAATAACCCCTCCGATTGTCATTAAGATCCCTTGAACATACAAAAACTTATCTCTTTGTTCATTAGTTGTTAAATCTAAGATGGCTAAATGAACACCAACATAGTACAAGCTCATTGCCAATCCGTTTAAAAATCCTAGTAATAATATATGTTCATTCAAATTTGCATGGTAAAAAAGCATGATTAAATAGGTGATTAAATAACAGATGAAGCCTAATCGCATCGTAATCATTGGACTTGTTTTTCTAGCAATCCATGCACAAATACCAAAGCAAAGAATAATGGCAACTGACCAATGCAAGCTGAAACGCGCTAATAGTGAGTACGTTTTATCGAGCTTCCATAAAAATACACTTTGAAAGATCCCCGATAACGCTCCTCCAAATGAAAAAAATGTATTCATTACTAAATAGAACTTTAATTCTGTCGAAAAAGATTTAAAAATTTGAAGCATTCATGATTCTCCTCTTTTAAGAGGGGCTATTTACAAAGATGACTACTTACCTTCCAAAAATATCAATATTTTTGAGACGCTAGCTCCTAGCCTTTAGCTACCTCTTTATTTAATTTTTCTAGTATCCAGTCATTATTCTTTTTCATCTCTTTATTCCTCCCAAAAATTTTATAAAGAAAAAAGGATGCATAATGGATTTCTTTTACACCATTCCAAAATGTTAGATTGGGAGTAAATTCATTTCCTAGCTTTATGACATCCTTCCTATTAGAGTTAGATTATAAATAAGTTAGTGAATCTAGTATTTCTTGTAAGCTTAATTCAGCACATGCCATTGAAGTGTCTGCCACACCGTAGAACATTTTTACAACATCATCTTCCACTAATGCGCCACATGAAAAGACTACATTTCCAAAGAATCCTTCTACTTCATAGTCAGCTTCTGGTTGCAGAATCGGTTCATTTGAACGAGCGATAATTTTAGTTGGATTCTCTAAATCTAGTAAAACTGCACCCATGCAATAACGGTGATCTTCAGTTGCACCATGATATAGCTCCAGCCAACCTTTTTCTGTTTTAAACGGAACAGCTCCTCCGCCCATTCGAGCACTATCCCACATTCCTTCTCTTAAACCTAATAAATGTTTATGATTGCCCCAATATAATAGATTATTAGATTCAGCAATCCAGATTTCAGGTTCACCTACACTTTTCGGTACAGGACGGTGAAGTGCATAATATTTACCATTAATTTTTTCCGGGAAGATTAATACATCTTTATTTTCAGGTGCAAAAATCATTCCATGATGTTCAACTGTTACAAAATCCTTTGTTGAAACCATTGACTCTCCAACACCTACAGGTGAAACGGCACTAAAATAGATATAGTATGTATCGTCAATTTGTGTAATTCGTGGATCTTCAATCCCGAATGTTTCTAATTCATTTGAAGGGTATACAAATGGAGTTTCATCGATTGTAAATTGATGGCCATCTTTGCTTCGAGCAATTCGTAAATACGATAGTGAAGTTAAATATGTGAAGCTTTGATTTCCACTTTCACAAATCATACGTACATCTGAAAAATCATATTTCGGATCATTGACATTAAACTCTAAAATTTCCAGTTCATTTGTAGTTGGATTAAAAACAGGTGATTTGATAATATTTGGATTTTCACTAATTGGACGTTCTGCGACACGTAAAAGCATAATAATTTCATCATTATATTTTGCGATCCCTGCATTAAATGCACCGATTACTTCAAAGTCAGGACGATGTGGTTTTACACTTGCAGGTGTTACGACTGGATTTTCCTCATATCTATATACATTCATTATTATTAGCTCCTTTGTCTGTCTATGATTCGTACTTATTGTTCGTATTGTAAAAACGGATCTACAATCGTAATTTTTTGAGCATCTGCATCACTTATGCCAGCGAATAGTATAGCTGTGCCATTAGCATGACGAACTAATCCACCGCTGAATACAACATCAATTAAGTCAGGACGTTTAGATGGTCCAGGTAAAAAGTGACTTCTTGTCGCGATTAATTCCATCTTTGAAAATGCACCTGATTCAGGCTCAAGACAAAATACCATCGGATAATAATGACGATTTCCCTCTTCATCAAAATTAGCAATATGACCTAGCACACCAATCTTTCCATTTGATAAAAGATGGGCCTCATTTGCTCCGCCCCACTGCTCATCAATAAATTGAGTTTCAAGTAATGGAGCGTTATCAATCACATCAAGAGTTAAATCTGATAGTGATTGAATTGTTGTCCAACCTATTTTTCCTCTACCACCTTTTTCCCCTTGAGGTCTAGTTAATACACCTATCCTTTTATCTTTTAACTCGACTAGACGTAAGTCTTTCATTCCATCTGGACCTTTTGCAAACTCCACTAAATTTGCAATGGAATCACCTTTATAAAAAACGGTTCTCCAACCTAATTGCCCAGCGTTTACTGGATGTGGAAAGATTTGTACGCCTCCAAGCACTAATTCACCAGCGATTCTCGTAAAAAATGGATCTTGTAATTCAAGAATAAGTGATCCTTCTCTAGGTACCCATTCACCATTTTTTTCAACGAAGAAATAAACAAATGAATGTTCACTATCACGAGATTCAACTCTCCCAGCTATAACTAGTTCACCTTCGTCTTCAAAAGGAGCACTAATATTGTATACATCATGATTACCAATACCAGTAAAAACGATTTTTTCTGGATTCGTTGGCTGCTTTTTCGTTGTGAATTCAAAAATTAACTCTTCACAAGTTTGAGCATTTTGCTTTTGTTTAAATGTCATTCTCTTGTTCTCCTTTTAAAATGAGTACTTCGTTTGGTAAAACCTTTATATCTTTCGCAAATTCTAAGTCTTCTCGCTTAGATGAAAGTAGTAATTCAAATGTTTTATAACCATCAAACATGATTGATCTTGGTTCATCTGAAAAATTTAAAATAACGATTATTTTTTCATCAGAATTCGAGCGAATGTAATAGAATAATTCTTCTTCATACTTTAATAATTCATACTGACCTAACTGTAATGATGCATGCTGGCTTCTTAAGTTCAGTAAACTCTTATAATAAGAAAGAATTGAATTTGAGTTTTGTAGTTGGTCCTCAACATTAATCGAAAGAGTATGATTTGGGACATTAATCCATGGTTCAACATTCGAGAAACCTACATTGACTTCTGAGTTCCATTGCATCGGTGTACGAGATTTATCCCTCGATTTTTCATTTGCAATTTTTAAAGCTTGTTCTTCTGACGCATTCGATTGCATTTCTAATTCGTATGCTGTAAGCCCTTGAACATCCTTCATTTTTTGGATGTCATCAGTAATCCAATCTCGCATGCCTATTTCATCACCATAATAAATAAATGGGACACCTTTAGCTGTAAGCATCAATGTTGCTACTAATTTTGCTCGATCCTCATCTCCACCAAATCTTGAAATAAAACGAGACATATCATGGCTAGAGAAAAACAGTGTAGGAGTTTGTGTTTCATCATAAATTTTCTCTGTTTCGTATAATTGTTGAAAAATCTCTTTAGCGTCAAACTCAGCAATACTACCAATATTAAAATTGAAAACGACCTCTAATTTATTAAGTCCTGAGTAATCTTTAAGAATCGATAAATCATCTGAACCGACCTCACCAACTAAAAACTTATCCTCATAGCGATTTACAAACTCGGCGATTTCAGAAATAATCGGCAAGATTCCCTCTTGATCTTTATCATGCAAATGAATTTGCTCATTTTTTTCAATATCAGTTGGATTCCCTTTGAACGTATTATTTACCTTTAAGAAATTGATGACGTCTAACCGAAAACCATCTATTCCTTTTTGAAGCCAAAAGTCCATTACATCAAACATTGCTTGCTTTACTTCGGGATTTGCCCAGTTTAAATCGACCTGCTCTTTTGCAAATGCATGATAATAATATTGGTTTGTTAATTCATCAAACTCCCACGCAGTTCCACAAAAAAACGATTCCCAGTTATTTGGTTCATCTCTCCAAATATACCAATCTCGTTTTGGATGATTCTTACTGGATTTTGATTCTTTAAACCATTGATGTTCAGAAGATGTATGGTTTAAAACTAAATCAGCAATAACACGAATTCCTCTTTTATGTGATTCTTGGATAAATAATTCGAAATCCTCCATTGTTCCATAATCGGGATCAACGGAATAATAATCTGAAATATCATATCCATTATCAACCTTAGGTGATGGATAAAATGGAGTTAGCCATATTCCATCAATCCCTAACTCTTTTAAATAGTCGAGTTTTGAGATGATGCCAGTAAAGTCGCCAATTCCATCTCCATTTCCATCTTTAAAGCTCGGCATATATATTTCATAAAAAGTAGTTTGCTTCCACCAATTTGCCATTTCGTTAGAACTCCAATCCATGAATTACTTAAGCGTAAACTGCATACCTTCTTTAAACTTTTTAGCAAATAATAAGAAGATAATAATGATTGGCAGTGTTAGTAATACTGCTGCTGCATACATCGGTCCTGGATAACCTCCATAAGGACCAAACATTTGTGATAATAAAACGTTTAGCGTTAACATATTGTCACTCTTCGCAACTAACATATCCCATAAAAGCTCTGTCCATCTTTCCATAAATAAGAATAGGAAAATAACAGTTGTAATTGATTTGGACATCGGTAAAACAATTTTAAACATGATTTGCCATTCACTTGCCCCATCTAGCTTTGCCGCCTCAATAAACGTTTCGGGAATGGCTTTGAAAAAGTTTGTGTACATAAAGACTGCCCATAAGCTCATCGCTTTTGGTAAAATCATTCCCCAATATGAGTCATACATACCAATTTTTTGGATTACAAGGAATGTAGGGATTAATAAAATTATCGCCGGGAAAAACATTTGAAATAAAATAAAGTTATTAATAAAGTTCCTTCCTTTAAAAGGAATTTTAGCAAGTGCATATGCTACCATCACCGCTGTAACCATCATTAATAATGTAGATGCAGCAGAAACAAAGAAACTATTAAAAAATGCATTGATCCAAGGTCTTGGTATTGCTGACTCACCACCACCTAATAGCCAGCTATAAGATTTTAAAGTAAAGCCTGTTGGAATTAGCTTTCGGTCTACTTGGCTCCAATCAGCAAATGAATTTAAAACCATATAAATATATGGAAAAACCATAACTAGTAAGAGAATCGAGGCAATTAGGTAACGAAACCATAATCCTTTTTTCTTAGTTCCAACCATTTCGTCTTCCCCACATTTCTAAAAGTTTTCGAATAATAAAGATTGATATAAATGTAACAATCGAAGCAATAATCGCAATTGCAGATGCATAACCAGCTTGAAGATTCGAGAATGCTCTAGTAAAGATCTCCATTTGCCATGTATTTGTTGCGAAATTCGGTCCCCCACCTGTTAACTGGTAAACCTCTGTGAAAATACCAAAAGTTACACCAATTGCTAAAATTAATACTGTAAATAATGCAGGATATAATAGAGGGAATGTAATTTTCCAAAAACGTTGCATTGGTGTTACTCCATCAATTAAAGCTGCCTCATAAACTTCTTTATCAATGCTATCAAAACCGGAAGTTAAGATTAATGCATAGTAACCAGTAAATTTCCAGGCAATAATAACCGCTACTGTGAATAGTGCACCAAATGGTGATCCTAGCCAGTTAATATCTAAACCAAGTGAATTTCTTAAAAACTCGTTAATCGGGCTGTTGTATGATAATAGACCTTTAACAATTAATGAAGAAACAACACCTGAAGCTAAATACGGTAGAAAAAATCCGATTAAAAATAAACCTTTAAACTTTGGTAAACCTTGAACGATTAAAGCTACAATGATTGAAGATGCTACGACCATTGGTACAAATAACGCCATAAATTTGAATGCGACGAAAAATGCACTTTGTACGCCTGGACTTTTAAACGCTTCCGTATAATTTTCAATTCCAACAAAGCTAAATGTTGGAGCAATTAAATTCCAATCAGTAAATGATAAAAACAAAGACCATACTAATGGAATTAAGAAGAAAACAACTGCATAAATAAGATAAGGACTGGCAAATAGCCAGCCCAACCTTCCTTGTTTAGCGCTCATTACTTAAGAGCCCCCTCAATTGCCTCTTTCATATCTTTCCATGCAGTTTTAGAATTTTTTTCACCTTTTACTACAGGATTGAATGCATATTGGCCAATATAAGTTTGAATATCGTTATACTTTGCGTTATCCATTGGTGGAATCGCATTAGGAACGGCTGCTGCATATGGTTGTAATGCTGGATTTTTATCAAAGAACGCCTTAAATGTATCATTTGTTGTTAAATCATCTCGTGCTGGTGGTAAGTTCGTTTTCTCAAGCCATTTCAAATCATTTTCAGGATTTGAATACACCCAATTGATAAATTTCATCGCTGCTTTTTGTTGTTCTTTAGTAGCAGAAGCATAAATAACTAAGCCTTTTGTATCGGCGAATGTTTTAACATTTTCTGTAGACTTACCATCTGGAACTGGTGGTGTAGATAATGCGTATGTCTCATTAAACTTCATGTTTGGGAATTTATCTGCCCAATAAGAAATTGTCCAAGGACCGATATCAGTAAAGATGCCTAATCCTGTTTCAAATGGATCTTTAGCTTGTCTTGTTAGTAATGCATTAGATTTTCGTAGGTCGTTCACGAAATCGAATACTTGCTCTCCGGCTTTCTTATCACCTGTAAATTTAGTACCTTCTACGAATTTGTTACCTTCTGATGCTGCATCGTATAACATGAAGAAGTCGAACCATCTTTTCCATGCTGTTGGGTCTGCAAGGTCTGCTTTTGCCCAAACATATTTATCTGGATATTTCTCTTTTAATTTTTTAGCAACCGCTAACATTTCACTATAAGTTTTTGGTGGTTCATTAAATCCTAATTTCTTTAAAATATCTAATCTCCAACCAAATAGCATAGCGTTTGAGTAGATTGGTAGAACGTATTGGTGGTTGTCAGCAAACTGCCAACCCTTCATCGTATTTTCCATGTTACGGCTTTCTTTCACTTTGTCGAAACCATCTAATTCATCTAAAGGAACTAGTGCCTTACTATCAGCTAACTGTGCTGCAAATCCACGGTTAATATTTTCAGACATTGTTGGAGCGCTTCCACCTGCAATTGCTGACTGAATACTAGCTTCAGATGTAGGACTTTCTTTCATCGGACTCACATTTACTTTTATGTTGGGATTTTCTTTTGTAAACTGTTCAGCTACGTCTTTCCAATAAACTTGTTGAGTTGGATTTGGTGCAGCCCAAAACTCAATTGTCGTCACGCCATTTTTCGCTCCACCTTTTACTTCCTTATTACCTGTGGAACATGCAGATAAACCAGCAACAGATAAAGAAGCAGCTAACAAGACTGATGATACTTTTTTCATTTTCATCTGGTATTTCCTCCAATGATTAAGATAAAATCAAATTTCTTTCCAAAAGAAAAACACGTTGACTATTTCTATTTCCATTTATGTATTTACTTCAATCTGTAAGCGCTAACAAATACTTGAAAAAAAGGTATAATAGTTGTTAGGTCATAAATATAAATAGTTATTTGTGCCCTTCCTTTATTTAATCTTCAAATCGTCAAAAACACATTACCAAAACATTACAAAACTAATAAAATAATAATTTGTAACGTTATTAATTAACTTATAAACTGATTATTCCACCTAACATAATTTTAGTCAAGTGATTTTTAAATATTTTAATAGTTTTATACTTTAATTAATTTAACAAAGTACATTACAAATAGTTGCATTACATTTTTTGTAACGTTACAATATAATTACAATAGAAATTTTAGAATAATAATTTAGATAGATTGATT
Source organism: Bacillus sp. AFS002410 (assembly GCF_002556365.1). Taxonomy (NCBI): domain Bacteria; kingdom Bacillati; phylum Bacillota; class Bacilli; order Caryophanales; family Bacillaceae; genus Bacillus; species Bacillus sp. AFS002410. The sequence continues at coordinate 7,588 of NZ_NUEU01000023.1, read as the reverse complement.
AGGGGAGAAATTTATTAATGGAAAAGAAAGTTACAATGCAAGACATCGCTCAGCGTTTGAACATCTCAAAAAACTCCGTCTCGCAGGCATTATCTGGAAAGCCTGGTGTTAGCGAAGAGACAAGAAAGCTTATACAAGATACTGCAGATGAATTAGGTTATTCTTATTCTAATAATCGAACGCAAAAACCAATTGAAGAAAAAACAGTCAAAACAATCGGATTAATCGCTTCAGAGCTTGCGTTTTCTTTAACTGGATTTTTTGGTGAAATCTACTTAAGTATCCAAAAAGAATTAAAAGCTAGAGACATGAATTTTTTAATTGAATCAATTGATCAGCATTCAGTTGAAAATTTAATCATGCCTAATCTATTAACAAATCAAGAAATTGATGGATTGTTAATTTTATCTCATATTAGTACAGACTATACTGCAAAAGTTATTAGCTCTGGAATTCCAACCGTATTAATTGATCACCATGAACCATTCCTTCATGCTGATTCAATTTTAACGAATAATCGCTTCGCGGCATTTACAGCTGTTGAGCATTTAATTAAATTGGGACATACAGAAATTAGCTTCGTTGGTGATGTCGATATTTCACCAAGTTACCAAGAAAGATTAGAAGGTTACTTTTTAGCATTAAAACGATATGGAATTAAACAAAACGAAGCATTCCTTTTAAATCATGCTAAAGAAGAACAATCTCACATCAAAGGATTACTTGATCAGCTCACAACTCAACCAACAGCTTATTTTTGTGTAAATGATGGACTTGGATTTCTCATTCAATCAGAATTGCAACAAAGAGGATTCAATGTACCAGATGACGTATCGATTTGTAGTTTTGACAACGGACAACTGTCTCAAATTGCATCACCAAAAATGACAACGATGGATATCGACTTAAACTTCTTCGGCAAAAAAGCAGTTGAACAGCTATGTTGGAGAATTGAAAACAAAGATGAACCAATACATGAAATTTTATTGCCTACTAGATTGATCATTAGGGAATCTACCGGGGAAATAGGAAAGATTTGAGTTAATAGAGAAGAAAATTAAATATTTAAAAGCATTATGTTTTGTCACTCTTACTTCATCTTGGGGTAAGGGTGTTTTTTGTTTTGTGGCTCTGTCGAATTTAAATGTTGATTTTTAAACTAAAAAAGATTGTCTAATTAGACAACCTTGGGGACTTTTATATAACTGATGCACTACACAAGGAAATTACTTTATATCTAACTTATTCAATTTTACTAACGCTTCGGCTACTTCTTTTCTTAATTGTTCTTCTGAAATCTCGAAATTTGTTTCTTCACCTGCTTGGCACTCATGCCAATAACAATCTGCTGATTCAAATACACCATTTAATATTTCAAATAAACTTGTATTAATTTTATCATTAGCCTCTTTAAAAGTTTCAAAAGATCGAGTCTGAAATTCATCAGCAGTAATTTCCCTTGTTAATAAATCTTCTATTAGTTTTTTATATTTATATATAATCATAGAATTACACCACTTTTTTAATAAAACTATTCTAATTTCCCTAATTAGATAGAGGTGCAACTTAGGTAATTAGCACATTTCTCTTTGAAGCACTTAGTTACTGTTCCTGGTTTAAGATTATCTTTAAACTTCTCATAGCAGTAACATATTTCACCGTCTTGTTTAGGTTCTTTTTTACGACCAAAGACCATTGGTCCGATATCAGCAGGTTTTATGTCTTCTATTCTATTATCTTCTTTGTACTTATCTAAACAGGACTTACATATACAAGATTTTCTTACCTCATCTGATGATATCTGATTAAAGATCTCTCTTGGGAAATACTCACCATTACACCAACAAGTCATCCCACTTGAGCACTTATTCTCATTACCACACATGGGACACAGCTTAATTGCCATTAAATCCCCTCCTCAATAATCTGGTTAACAAAAGTAAATACCTTTTTATTCTGTTCAATCATTAAATTGCTTTACTAAATTTATCCATTTAATTATATCATTCCTTTTTAAATTAAATGGTTATTTTGGTGAATAGTAAAAGAGGTTCCAAGGCAACTCATGTTGTGCAATTAACGCATTACGTTCGTATGATCAAGAGAAAAAAAGACTGTTAGTTAATTTTGAAAGGCTAAAAAATCATTAGGGAGAGATGGTAGACTAAGTATAAAAAGACCACACCTGTTCCAATAGTGGCCCTGATTTACTTGAAAAAGAAATAATTCACTAAGCCTTGTTTTTCCTTAGCCAAGTTACAATACAATCAAAAAATTCCAATGAATATGAGATATCTAATCTTGATGATGCAGAAGTCAAATTTGTTGTTATAGAAGTTATAGTTTCTTCAATATTTTTTGCCTCAATACTATGAACATAATCGGGAACAAAATTGTTAAGGGCTTCATAAAAGCGTTGATGAGGCTTCGCAATCTCTAAATGTGTATCGAAATTCCTTCTCTGTCTTGTAGTATCATTATCTTTGCGATACCTCAAACTATGTGTATCAGTATATAAATAAAAATATTTATCTGGAAATCCAATTCTTCCATTTTTTATTTCAGTTCGGTAAAAATCAGCAATAAAATCTAGACTTTGATTATATATTTTAAAATCAAAACACCAATTATAACTTAATGGTTGAAAAATATCCCCATCAAGAATTACTGTATCATAACTTTTACTTTTCTCTTTAGCGATCTGCCACCGTTCAACTTGTCGTTCCAAATACCATATGTTAGATTCTGCTTTTGGTCGATTAAATAAGAGGTTAACTTCTGGAATTACATATGTATTTGTGCTTTTGGAAATTTCATTAGAAGTTGTTGTTTTCCCTACCGCACTTGCACCTTCAAAGCATATGATCACTTTTTAGTCACCTCTTTAACGCTATTTTCCTCTTTTATTTCCATCAAAACTTCTTCAACCAAACTACGCGAGAGTGCAAAAAAAAAGACTACCGAAATAGTCAATATTTGTTAAACTAACGCTCTCGTAAGTACAATATTAAGAATTAGCACCTTTTGATTTGGTTATTTCGACAAGATCCATTTTGCTATATCTTCTAAAGCATTCCTGTCCACAGTTTGAGGAATATTATATTCGTTCCAAATGTCTTTCAGCGTACCAAAAGCTGCTTTCATAAACAGATGGTTCAAACCGGGATAGAGTTTAAATGTGGCATCTGGGTGGTCTTTTAGCATTTCACGATATCGATTGAAATCTTTTTCGACAGAAACTTGTACATCTTTATCACCTTGAACAACGAAAATAGATTTTTTGCTTTGCGATAAATAGTCCTTAGTAGGATGTTGATTCATTTCTTTAAAATACCAAGCATAAACAGAACCGAACAAAATTGTCTGCTGCGCAATCTCATCCGTCATGTCAGATATAGAATCAAACATGTTTTGTAGTTCTTTTACTTGCTTTAAGGCTAACTCTTGTTGAGATGCCTCAAGCTGCTTTATGGAATCCGCATTTTGGTTTAGGATGACTTCTTCAAGCGTTCGAGAAGTGCCGGCTAAGATTATTAATCCTGCCAAATCACCGCCTTCAGCATCAATTCTAGGAGCAAGCGTTCCTCCTAAACTATGTCCAATTATGAAAATACGATTTGCATCCACACGGGGATCTTTTTTTAGCATATTGACAGCCTCAATCGCGTCCTGTATGACCTCTTCTTTAACACAAAGTTTACCACCAAGTTCCTGAACCATCTGCTTACCATGGGCGAAGGTTCGTTTGTCATACCGAATCGATGCAATTCCCTGATTTGCAAGTCCATCCGCAAGATCTCGAAATAGTTTGTTGGCACCAACGGTTTCATCTTTATCTAAAGCACCGGACCCGTGCACAAATACAGCTGCTGGGACTTTTTCAGTATGAGAATCTGGCAATGTCAAAATCCCTTCCAATGGGTAGGCAGCGTTTGCCATAACCGTAACTTGTTCTATCATTTTTAACCTCCTATACAAACTTAGTTTCCAAATGCCCTATTATTCTAACTTTTCAACAATTATACATTAACATATATTGGAAGTAAAATGATCGTTACGATAATTAAAATCAACTTTGATGTCTATGAAAGTCAAAATAAAAAGCTACTGCTTTTTATTTTCAACTAATGCAATGCGTTAGTTGGATAAGAAATACAATAATCAACTCCTAATTGTTGGAATATTAATATGTATAGAAGCTAATGAAAATAAAAAAGCTACCCAGTAATAATAAGCAAATTTTAGAAAACCAATAGGAAACTATATCTGGTAGAGGATAGAACATATCTCTCAATCTTTTATATTTTTCCCCATATAAAAAATCTTTCTTTTTAACGAATATAACCATATGTATTTGGAAGTATCCAAATACAAAAAAACCTAAAAAATAAAAGAAATCTTCATTAATAATCATATTTATCGACCTTTTCTTTTTAAATTTAAAAACAATACAATCTGCCATTTAGCTCAATAAAAAAAATCGACTTTTAAGCCGATCGTGTTATTCAACTAATGCATTGCGTTAGTTATATAAGGAATTGTAATAAAATCCATTTTCCACTTTAAAATATTTTGAGACCTCGAAAAATACACTTAAACCAATAATGAAAAATAATAATCCAAACCAGAAGGTGAAGTTTGTAATATTCCATAAATATGAAGGTGTTAAATTTTTAATAGTGGTCATATCAATACCGTTACCATCACCATTAAAAGATAAAGAAATAAGTATCTTTTCTAACCCACCTAATACCATCATAATAACTCCCATAAATACAAATATTATCCCAAAGTTTTTCATTTGGTTAATCCCCTATTTTATAATATGTTTTATGTAAGTTTCTATATTCTTATTAAACTATCCTGCCATTTAGTTGAATAAGAATAGAGTTGCTAATGCAACTCTTGTTGTTCGATTATTATCATACATTCGTTCAATTAGAAGTACTTTTTTTATCTATCTGTCTATCTATCTATTATTAAACAACCTTGTTCAGTGTATTCTTCATGCTGCCAATTATACATTTGGACTAGATGAGTATGTGATAATTCCCCATAACTACATCTACTAAACGGTATATTCAACTTATTCATATCGTCACTTAGCCAAACTTTCCATAGTTCCAATAACTGTCCTTCTTTAATATTCGCTTTAAGGTACTCTAGTAGTTGATTCGCCCTTTTTATCGAGTAAATAAAATCTATTTGATAAATGAATGAGTGATTCGTAAATCCACAATCACCAAATGTTGTTTCTTTTGTAATAACTAACTCGTCAAAGTCTTCTTCATTTTCATATATTATTAATTTATCATCAGGGTCCATCTCTTCATAATAATCTGATTTTACTCCTGATTCGATTGCCTCTTTTACAGTAATAATTTTTTTATTTGTATTATCTAATTCTGGTATTTCATAATTTGTTGCTATAAATAAATATCTACTCATTTAACCCCATCCCGAATAAAGTGTAATTTTTATTAGTTTAATCTTATTGCTTACAATTGTTCAGATATAGAAATTAAAAAGGATTTTTAACATTTTTTAAAAGTCTATTAGCTACAAATAAACTTCTTCTTATTCAACTATTGCATCAGTTAGTTGAATAAGGTAATTTCAAATTATGACTTTTTAATTTTCCATGACTACTGTGATTCAATCTCGCTAAGCATAATACCACTTAATTCCGGATTACTACTTGATTCAGTGAAAAAGAAAAATGTTAGTTCATATTTTCCAAATCGATAAGATATGACTGGGCTTGTAACTTTCTGTTTTTGTTCTTCTTTATAAGGTTCTCCGAGTGTATTTTTCACAGTTACAAATGATGCTTGGTAAAACTGGGCATTGGGTGAAATATCAATTACTTTCTTTGTTTTTTCATCAACTTCAATGGAAGCTTTCTTATATCTTAATGTTAAACCAGGTATATTTGTATCTTCTGGCTCTCCCATTATCTTATATACCCCATTTTTTGTTTCTCCAATTGAAATAGGTACATCAGGAACTTTTCCCTTTTTTGCTAACTGAGCAATCTCTTTAATTTCTGCAATTTGTTTCTTAGAGTCTTTACGTAAAATAGTGTATCGAGTCGTATTAAAAAATTCTTCGTCATGCCAGAAATTAAATAGTAATTGATAATCTCCAACCCGATATACGACGTAATCTTTCCCTTCTATTGAAGGTTTCCCGAAATATTTGGTTAGTTCATTCCTTTTCAGTTTATCAAGTCGCTTATCAACTGACGTTATACTTTTTATTTTATTTTCATGAGTTATCTCAAATTTTGTATCATGTTTCGAATAGATTCTACTTCTGTATTTCATAGGAATTAGTCCATCTGAAAAAAGATCCATAAAAAATGGATGCATCTTAGTTGGTTCTTTATTCATGTCTTCTTCTTTAAACATATCAGATTTTCCCCAGTTTTTTCTAATCAATGCTGAAGATTCCCCAAGTTTAAAAGGACTGTTAATCATTTTACCTTCTTTTGCCTGTTTCTCAATCTCTATTAAAAACGCTTTCTTTTCAGACTCTATTTTATGAACCTTTAAAGAATGTTTTGTATAATTATAGATTGTCGGTGCAAAAAAACCTAGTGCGACAACTGCCGCAATTAATAATCCTATAAACAACTTGTTGCTTTTAATATAGTTCAAATTATTATCCCCTTAATATTTTACTAAAAGTCAGTATATCGAATATAACACAATGATACCTACATTTGGTTAAATAATTTTAGATGATTTTGTAATTTATCTTTATAGAAACCTCTAAATACAAAAAAGCAGCCAGTGGCTGTTTTATAATGTTGAACTAACGCATTGCGTTAGTTGCATAAAATCAAATTTAATTCTTTGAAATAACATTAGCCGTAGTTAATTAATAGATAGTAAGATACAGTATGCAAATCCTCCAACACATAAAAATTGTATCAACCCTATTTTTTTAGTTCTTTTATTATTACTCAGTTGACTACTTATTCCAGCAAATAAACATGTAATTAAACTTAATGAATATGAAGTGACCATATTAATTCTGGTTGAAGAATGTAACATGTCATAAATACTATAAACGGAATAAACAATAAATAGAATTAAGCCACAAAAAGCTAAATAATCACAGATTTTCTTAACCACACACTCAATCCTCTCGTATTACGATGATAACTTTAATAAGTTTACCTTCAACTAAAGCATTGCTTAAGTTACATAAGTGGTACTTATATTTGTAGAATTATTTTTATTTTATTATTAAACAAAAAAGCATTAATCCATCAAAAGAATCATATAATTGCAATTTCTTATGCAACTAAACTGCCATTTTGTTGAATAAGGAATGCTATACTAATGTAAAAAAAGAGGGAATCAAGAGGAGTCAACATGACTATTTTAATGATTATTTTCGCTATCATTTCATTTTCAGGTTTGATAATTTTTACTTTTAAAAATAAAGAGTATTATCAAAATGAAACTATTGATACAAGCACTTCAGAAGTTTTAGGAGTAATATTTTTATATATTGTTAATTTATTACCGTGGTATTTAAAAAAACTGTTAATGCTACTACTTTTCTTGGGGTTATGTAT
>NZ_NUEU01000017.1:0-75704 GCF_002556365.1 Bacillus sp. AFS002410 | reverse complement strand
CTTCTTCAACCATTCTTTAGACTCTTTTAACTTGTTTTGTACTTTCTTCCTACTTGATTTACGTTTCACTCGAAACTTTCCTTGTTTGCTTTTGCCACAATAATGGGTAAAACCTAGAAAATCGAAGGTTTTTGGTTTTCCATTGCCCTGGTGCTTTCCAAGTTTCTCCGCAAGCCGTCCGAAGGGAATAATTTTGGTTTTATCTTCGGCTATTTCCAGGTTAAACTTCTTGAGTCTTAATTTTAGAGATTGAAAGAATTCCTCAGCTTCATTCTTAAATTGAAAACAGCACACGAAGTAAGTAGACCAAGGGTACCTCCCCCTTAGTCTCTCTCAGAACCGTACGTGAACCTCTCGACTCATACGGCTCCCATCATCCAGCCGTTGGTAATATACCTAATTTCCAGTGTGCAAATAATTTTCTGTCTCTTTTCGCAATGCTTCCAAGCCAATACTCTGCTCTGCGTCTGTGTTTTCGTTTCTTGTATTTCCTACGAACCCATTTAACTAGGCAAAGGTTGATGTGACGAAGTACACCATACATTTCTGATTTATAGAAATGCGTGTAATAGTTAATCCACCCTTGTATCTTCTTGTTAAACATATTTGCGATATCCCACAAGTCTTTATCTACTTTTAGTTGGAGCCTCCAACTTCTGACTTCTTTTCGGATTGCTTTCTTCGCTTTCTCGGCTATTGCTGGAAGAAAGTTCGTAAAGAACTTTCCGAATTTGTTCTTTGAGTGTCTTGGTCTGAATGTGTATCCCAGAAAATCAAAAGAAATATTATGATAATTACCCTTTCGGTCATCGTCTTTACAATAAATTATTTTAGTTTTCTCGATATTTAGTTCTAATCCAAATAACTCAAATCTTTCTTGAAGTCTCTTTTGTAGATATTTTGCTTGTTTTAGTGAAACACAGTGTGCAATTCCATCATCGGCATATCTTGCCCAAGGTACTGATTTGAATTCTTTTTCCATAAAATCATCAAATGCATAATGTAGGAACAGATTCACTAGTACTGGACTAATCACTCCACCTTGTGGTGTGCCCGCAGTTCTCGGTTCTATTGTGCCATCTTCCATTTGAAACGGTGTCTTTAACCATCTTTCGATGTATAAGATAATCCATTTCTCCTTGGTGTGACGTTTTACCATTTCTATCAAATAATCATGTCTGATATGATCAAACAGTCCTTTGATGTCGAACTCCAGTACCCAGTCTTTTCTCCAACATCTAGTTCTCGTTGCTTCTAAAGCTTGTATGGCTGATTTATTTGGACGATATCCGTAAGAATCTTCGTAGAAGATACGTTCTACTGATGGCTCAAAGTATAGTTTTGCGACCATTTGTGCAATTCTATCTTCCACAGTAGGAATACCCAATATTCTAGTTCCTCCGTTTTTCTTTGGAATCGCAACTGCTCTTACTGGTTTAGGGATATAACTTCCTGACGACATACGGTTCCATATTTTATAGAGATTATCTTTCTTATTAATCTCAAATTCTTCTATAGATTGTTCATCTACTCCGTATGTTCCGTTATTTGCTTTCACTCTTTCAAACGCTGTTACTACTGCGTTTTTAGAGATATTGAATGGCTTTGTTTCTTGCATAAGCTCCTCCTCCTCTCAAAGTTGACTTATCCTTGAAACTGGATAATTCGGGTTCTTCGCTCCATTTCCATTACAGAAATTTCATCACTACTACAACCCAATCTGCCCCCATGACTGCATTGGTACTCTCTTCTTACGGTTCTTCCGCTTGAATTACTCCCTTGTCATCAGTCCGTGGGTTCCCACGTTCCGTACAAACGCCTATGTTATGTTCATGCCACCTTTATGCCGCCCACCGCTTAGACAGTAAACAGGTTTCCTCTAAGCTTATCCCAGATTAACGACTACCCCCTGGTTTTGATGGAATCTCTACGCTTTCGACATTTCCGTAAGTGGTTCACTTGCTCGTTCATCTCCATAACACTCACTTGACAATTCTTGATTGCCTTTTCCTTAACGCTCAATACCATAGCTTTTGACTAAAGCACATTAAGGTAGTTTGAAACCTCCACCTGCATGGCGATTTCGGAAATTAAATAATAGAATATTAAGTAATCATACAATTATCTTTCCTAATAAAGTAAATTCTAACACTTCATTTACAGCATAAGTTTCAATAATTAGTACGGGTATTTTTCCTATCAGACTTGCTAAAAAGAAAATTTCCAATATCAAAAAATGTCAATATTTCCCCCAAAACTTTATTCCTATTTATTCATTAAATGTAGAGATTCCTCTAGTTATAAAAAAGGGTGTTGCAATATGGGGCTGTTGACAAAAAGGGAAAGGAGAATTAACTCCTTTCCCTTTTTGTTTTTTAGGCTAATACATTGTGTTTTAATTTGTTCTATTCACATTATCTAACTTAATTTATTGCTTTTACCATCCTTTTTAAATTTATACCCATCGCTGAAAAGAGGCATTGTTCAAGTATTTTTTGAATGCCCCTTTTATAAGTTTTATATAAATTATGTTTTGTTTTCATCGTCCCAAATGTACCTTCACACCATACTCGCCTTTTTTTTGAATCTGTCTATATTCATCTGTCTTTGATCTTTTTCGATTTGCTTCAGTTAATTCATGTGCGATTGGTCGTTCAATGGTTCTTTTGCTTGAACTTTTTCCGAAGCATTTTTCTCGAAATGGGCAAATTTTACACTCCTTCACCTTTGCTGAAAAGACTTTTGAATATTGTCCTTTACTTTTCTTTAAATGAGTAAACGGAAGTTCTTTATTTTTTGGACAAATATAGCTATCTGTTTCATTGTTATATCTAAATTCACGATAAGACATTGTGTCAAAAGCTGTTCCACTTTTGATTGGGCTAATATAACATGTAATTTCTAGTTTCTTTAAGCCATGATGAATAGGAGCTGTATCGTAACCGCGGTCAGCTTCGACATTTTTTATATCTAACTCAAACTTTTCTTGGATGACGTTTAATCTTTCTACAAAAGGTTCACAATCATTAATGTTCCCAGCACTCGGATGAATATCTATAATGATTCCATTTTCAGTATCCATACTAGTATGTGCTAAGTAGTGCGGTCCTGAAGGTTTTCCAGGACGATTTAACGCTCCTGAATCAGAATCTGTTCGAACGACTGAGGTTGTATTTAAAGAAGGATCCTTTGGTTTTCTTCCTCTCTTACTCTTTCCTGAGTCTATCCTTTTTTTTCTTTTTCTGTTTCAATTTTTTTTGCTTCTTCTTCAAGAGTATTTAGGTATTGTGAAGGTGATTTTTCTACAACTACTTTTTTGAACTTTATCTTTGGCCGCACTAGCTTTTATATTTGTCGAATCTGTCACAATCACATCTCCAGTATCGAATCCTTTTTCAATACAAAGTCTAATAATATGGTCAAATATTTCTTGAAATACTGAGCTATCTTTAAATCTTCTACGTCTATTTTGGCTAAATGTTGAATGGTCCGGCACTGGACCTGATAAGTCTAAACCTAATAACCAGCGATAACCGATATTTAAAATAACTTCCTGTTCTAATTCACGCTCTGATTCGATATTAAATAGGTAGCCAAGTAATAACATTTTAAATAAAAGAACAGGATCTAAAGATTTTCTTCCTAATTTTGAATAATATTTTTCCATTTTCTCGTAGATAAAAGTGAAATCTATCTTTTCTTTAATTTGACGTAAAATATGATTACTAGGTACAAAATCATTTAAATCAATAAACTCTAATTTATTTTGACTATCTTCTTTTCGACCCATCATAAGAATTCCCCCAATAAAAAAACCTGTATAGATTAATTTCTACACAGGTTTACAAATTCCTATTTAATTTGTCAACAGCCCCAATATGCACACCCTTTAAAAATTATTATTTTTATTCTTCTTCACCAAAGAAACCTAAATCTCCAAGGTAATCTGAAGCTTCTCCCGCCACTTCATCCAATTCAAATGAGTCTAACATTTCATTGAGTAGCATCCCAGGTGTAAATAAGTATTTTCTAATGAATATTATGCTTTCTGAAATTTCCGCCCTTCACTTCTGCTACGTCATATACGGTAACAAAGGATTTCTTGTCAATTTCATTAATGATTTCCTTTAGTTTGTTTTCTTCTAAACGGTTAATGACACATGTGATTTCTTTAAATTTTTCATTTGAAAAACCGCCGTAAGCTTCTTTATATGTTGCACCTCTACCTAAACGATCACGTATGGTCTCTATCATTATTTCAGGTTGAGTTGTGATAATTTGAAAGGTTTTAGAGCCACTTAAACCTTCTTCAACTATGTGAATGACCTTAGAAGCAATAAAGTAAGCAATCGCTGAAAGAATGGACCCTTGTAGACCGAATACGACTGAAACAAAAATAAATACAAAAATATTTAAGAAAAGAATGAGATCACTTGTCCCAAACGGTAATCTTCGAGATAGTAGTACGGCAAGCATATCAATGCCATCTATTGCACCTCCATTACGTAATGCTAATCCCATACCAAAACCGAGGATAATACCACCAACAACGGTAACTAACAAAGTGTCCCCTTCTATAATAGCAGGGGTATGGTGAAAGATACTTGTACCAAAGGCTAATGAAGCTATTCCAATAATTGAAAAAACCGCGAAGCTTTTTCCAATTTGTTTATATCCCAACCAAATAAAAGGGATGTTTATTGCTGTAATTAAAACTCCCAATGGTAATTCAAATAGTTCTGAACCAACGATACTAAGACCTGTCACGCCACCATCAGATACGTTATTTGGGATTAATACTGTTTCTAATCCATATGCCGCTATAAATCCCCCGATAGTCACCATTAATCCTCGTAAAATTATCTTTAATTTATTGGACTTATGCTTTTTGATTGTACTCATATAATCCCTCGTTTCAATTAATTTTTCATATTTAAGTTTTCGATAAAATCTTCTTTAGTTGTTCTACCTTGTTAGCAATCTATGAAGCTAAATATAACTTTTAAATCGTCATCTATTCTTCACGCAATTGCACTCTTTATAAAATATCTGATTATTTGAATATATAGATATATATAATTATAAGCCTTCATATTTTTATGGTCAAACTTAATTTCGTAACTAGTGACAAAGGAATGTTATTTGCAAGAACAAGTCAACCACAAAAAACTAGTAAATGGGAAAATCAAATGAGTTAAATATGAACTAACGCATGCGTCTATAAGGTCATCCAGTTTAATTTACTGGTTGACCATTTTTCATATAATCTTATCATTAAAGTAGTCGGGGCAGAACGAAGCTTGCGTGGGGCTTAGATCCCGTCAACTAATCAGTTCACCCTCTACTTATAGAAAAATGCTTTGGGCTCGTTTGGACAAGGATCCCGAATAACAAGCGAACCTATGACACTATAAGGGAGTATTAGGGGAACCGATAAATTTAGTTTTAGGAGGAGATCGTTACGAATCCAGTAGTTGGTCTGGATGTCGCAAAAGGAGAGAGTCAGGTTCAAGGTTTTTTAGATAAAAAGACTCCTTTTAAAAGAAGTTTTAAAATGTCACATACGGTTGAAGGATTTGAGCAGCTACTTCAATTCTTACAGAAAATCGAAGAAACAACGAATACAAAACCAGTATTGATATTGGAATCGACAGGGCATTACCATTCACATGTTATACAGTTCTTAGATAACTTAAATTATATTTATATCGTTATTAATCCATTAATCTCTTATCGAGCTAAAAGTTCAAGTTTAAGACTGATGTCATCGATGCGTAATACCTCTGCGAGCTGTATTACAAAGAAGAGTTAGAGCCATATAAACAGCGTGGTGTACAATTACTAAACTTGCGAAATTTAACGAGACAGCACGATCATTTAACGGGTATTAGTTCTCAGGCAAAACTACATTTTCTAGCTATTCTAGATCAAGTGGTTCCTGAATATCGCGGTGTATTCGGCGACTTGTACTCTAATGTTTCGCTCTTAACTTTACTAGAGTTCCCTTCATCAGAAGCTGTGTTACAAGCAAGTGAAGAGCAACTAGCTAAACGAATCGCATCTTTATGTACGAGTCGCTCTAAACAATGGGCAAAGGAAAGATCAAAGCTTTTAATTACTGCGGCTGAAAAAAATCCTTTTCAAGTTAATCTATATAAAAGTCTTATTATTTCTCTTGAAATCCATATCAAAATGGTTCTTCAATACAAAGAACATCTATCCAATTTAAAAGCAGAGTTAGATGTCCTCGTAAAAGAAATTGAAGAATATACTATCATCCAATCGATTCCAGGTATCGGAAAAAAAATCGCGGCAACGATACTTTCAGAGATCGGAGAAATCGATCGGTTTAATCATCCTAAAAAACTTGTGGCATTCGCTGGAGTTGATCCAAGCGTCTTTGAGTCTGGTCGATTTACCGCAACTAAAAATCGCATTACAAAATGCGGATCTAGCAGACTTAGACATGCCTTATTTCTGGCTGTTAAATGTGCCATTCGAGATAGTCGTAAAAAGAAAACTACCGATGGAATCATCCCGAGAAATAAAAAATTAAGGGAGTTTTACGACAAGAAACGTAATGAAGGAAAACCCTATAAAGTATCAGTTATAGCTTGTGTAAATAAGCTTCTACACTGGATTTATGCCATATTAAAAACCAATACAACATTCCAAGATATAGCCTAAATGTAAAAACAAGGCAAGAAATACAAAACCTTCCAAATCATACTTGATGGAAGGTTATTTGGCATGTCTATTTTTAGTATATCATGTGTTTTATAAGATTTTTAATGAAAAATATTGACAACTATTAGCTGGTTTAGTTTAAGTGTATCATTTCAAAAACTGTTTATTTATTTAATAAATTTGTTAATCAAGAGTAGAATATAAATCGTAGGGTTACATATTGTTTTTACTAAATTTTCCTTGATGGATTATGCAATACTTTCATCATTTGAAGCTTCACTAGTCTTTCTAATAGCGAATCCTTCCTAACTTCAAATCAAATAAATTAATTTAGTCAACTAATTCATTGGAGATTTACACCACTTTCTTCTATTATATATGTATTATTTATAGGATTTTTAGTTGATTAAATAACTTCTCTTTTAAGTAATCCTCAATAGATAAATCCGATTCATTGGCAAGTTCACGCAATTGTTCTTTTACGTTTTTTGGAACATTAATTGTTATACTCTCGAAATCAGTTCCTATATAAAGACCATTGTGTCGTAACTGAACAGTTCCTTCTATTAAAAGAGTTTCTAACATGTTGAATGTCTCATAGTAATTATCAATGGATTCTTTATCCAGTTGTATAAAGAATGGTTTAATTTTAATAGTTACTTTATTCTCACCTTGCTCTATGTCTATATTTTCAGCACCAATGAAGTTATAAATGAAATCGAAAAGTCGATAATCTTTACTTTTAATATCATTGAGTAATATAAATTCAAAAGTTGCATAATTTTTCTTTGTAACTCGTTTGAATGACCCTACTTTATAAATAGGTTCATAACCACTGGCAATAATAGCAGCTCCTACTAATTCTTTACCATGAGCAGTCGTCAGAGTGGGTATATTATTTTCAATTCGAATAATACGACCATAATCATTCGTTATTTCATTTCTAAAAGATTGGTACAAATAAATTTCTTTATTCTTTGTAAAGAATGATTTTCGTTTCGATTTACGCTTACTTACATAATCTGATTCTTGAAAACTAGCTAGTGAATCGTTAGAAACAAAATATGTAGGTTTACCTTTAAAATCAAATTTCGATGCGGCTAATGAGCCATCTTTTATATATTTTTGAAGAGTAGTTACATGTAATCCGAGGATTTTCGCAACTTCTGATAGAGTATATCCTTCTGGTCGCTTATATTCCAAAGCAAATGCTTCAACAACATGTTTATCGAACTGCATTGTACCTTCTATTCGCCAGTTATCTTCATACTTTTGTTTCAACTTACCAATACGAACATAATAATAAATGGTAGTTGTTGAAGGTTCTTCTCCCCACTCTTTACCTAAATATTCAATAACTTCCTTTGTAGTTAAGACCTGTTCTTTTTCTTGATATTCTATCAATCTAATAACCTTCTTTCTAAAAATTTTAATTAAGTAAATTTCTCAATATAGAGGATCCATTCTGAAATCCCCTTCGTGTTTTTTATTTCATCTTATTTTTAAGATATTACTAAGTATATGAATTATGTAGTTTTAATTAAAGGAATAGTATCATTAGTAAAAACCGTAATTATAATTATTATAACTCAAGATTCATTTTCAAGTCTAACATTACTCAAACTTTAAAGATAAAGTTCAAATACTAAATATTTAATAGTAATATAGTGTAAAAGAATGGACGGTTTTATTACTTTTATTTAAATTGGCATATGTGTTAGATAATGAAACTTTAAGTTTAAATTCGCGATATATTACTATAAAGCGTAAATATAGTAATTAATATTTAAATAGTTTAAGATAGAAACATATAATTAAATTTCAATTATTTGGTAAAGTATTGAAAGGAAGTGTAAGTTAATGGAATTTCACAGTTTGTTTCCTGTTAGTAAAATTTACAAAATAATAGTTAATATAAATGAATATCCACTTGCACTAACTAACGAACAAATTCAAATTTTAGATCGAACTCAAGAATTTGCAGAAAAGTATAAAGTAGATGTTCATGAAGCATTTTCAGATATTGATATGATTTATCGCTTTGTATACCAGAAGAAGGAAATAGGAGATTTATATGATGATGAAGCAGATACTGGAAGTAAGAATCGTCAAACACGTAAAACTTACATAAAAGAACTTTTAGTTTTTTATAATCATTTAAACGAAAATAAGCATGTACTATTGGAGGATACATTTCATACAAAAAGTCAAAGTATATTACGTATCATAGAACCACGACATATTCTTAATTATCAAAAATGGTTAGTACTTGCTCCGTTAGGTCGTAACGGTCAACCTTATAAAAAAACAACAATCGCTAAAAAGACGGTTGTACTAAAGGCTTTTTTCAAATACTTGTATGAGCAAAAATATACAGAAATGCCACTACACTACTCACTAGTTTCAGCAAATGTAACTCGAAATGATTTACCGAATCGAGATATTACATATGATGAAGTAAAACAAATATTAGACTTTTATAAGAACTCTCCGTTACATTACACGATACTAATTACCTTAGCAACTTCAGGCCTACGTGCAGCTGAACTTGCGACTGCTAAATGGAAAGATATTTCAAAGGATCATCGTGGTTATTGGTTAAAAGTTATGGGGAAAGGTCGTAAAGAACGAGAAGTATATTTAATGGATTATGTGTTTGATGCACTAGTACAATTTAGAAAAAGAAAAGGATTGGCTACAGAATTAGATTCGTTGGATGATTCATATTTAATTTTAACAAGTAAAATGAAGCCTTATAGTCCAAATCATTTATCTAAGTTCGTATCTGAAATGATCAGTCGGACAAAGTTGCCTTTCCTGCTACACCATACACGAAACGGCAAAATCTCAGCCCATTTCTTTCGTCATTTCTATGCTATATTCAGTAGAGAAAATGGTGCAGACATATACTCAATTTCTACATCGCTTGGGCATGAAAGTATAAGAACAACTCAGATTTACCTGGCAAAACATGAAAAAAGGGATACAAATGTAGGCTTGGTATGGAAGAATAAATCTAATTTCTAAGGTTCAATAAAACATATATATAATAGAAGAAACTCATTAATTCAAATAAAAAAGATATATATAATACCTTCTATTTTTCCATAAAGCACTTACTTTTTAGTATATTCGTCTGAAAAGTCAATTCCAGCTCATTGATAGTAGTCACAATTATTTCCTTGCACTTTTATTCCTTTTGAAATCCTAATTAATGTTAATTTACATAAAGGAGAAGTAAAAAAGACAACAGTTTACTGTTGTCTTTTCTATTTACAAATTACATACAATAAAAGGTATAGTGATCACTGCAATTAACATCAAAATCCAATTATACTTCTTAAGGTTTGCTTCAAATTTTTGTAGTTCATCTATTGAGCTTGTTTTAAGGGTTTTCAGTTAGTCCGCCTTGGTTCCTAATTGGAACCAGGTTACAGGATGGGATATGTACACTTTTTAATAAAAGCAAATAATGGTATTTACTTAATAATAAAATTTATACTAAAAAATTACGAAGCTCCTATTGATTCTCTTAAAAAATAGAGGTTTCACATGACTATTGCTTAGAAAGAAAGACTATTATAGATCCCATTGGTCAGATCTACAAACATTTTATCGATCAAAATAATGATTATATACCTCAAAAAGGAGAAACTCCTAATGCTTCTTTAATTCAAGCATGCTTTAGGAGTCTCCTATAAAGAGTTAAGGGAATGTCACATAAACAGTATCAGTTTTAACTTCTAAAAATTTTTAATATTCAAAAAAATATTTAAATTAATATTAAATTTTAATAAAGTTAACGGACTTATTCTCCGTATTTACTAGATTGAAGAGCAAACTTGAAAGAGTAAAAACAACTTATTAATTGATTTAATTCATTTTTAGCTTTCTCCAAAATTTCTTCATCTTTATATATCGAAAATCTTGTGATATATCGATCTAATTTATCGTTTAGTTCGATAATATTATCTGAACTTTTATGTTTCGCATTCAAACGAGTTAAGTCTTTAGCAAAAGCTTCACTTAATGATTGAATACTAGGGATATCTATTTCTTTTTGGATAGAAACAATAGAAGGTGTGTAATCCATCCTGTATGCTTGACCTGGTATTTTCTCCCAAAATTCTTCCCATTCATCAAGTAATCCTGCCTTATAAAGAATCAACTTTAAATATCCACATAACCATGCAGTACAGCTCGTATTTCTATTTTTACAACCTTTTCCTTCCTCTAACTCATTGCAATACTTACAACAAGACCCACCAATTGCAATACAAACATTACATATGGATGAAATACCAACGCCTTCTAAATACTGATGTCCAAAGTGTATCAGTTCTTCTCTTGTCATGAGACGTTCCTTTTCATAAGAATCCATCACTTTTAATCCTTTCTTTTTTACTAAAAGAGAGTGTTTTGCTCTTTGAAAACACTTGAAATCTTTAAAACTTAAAAACTAATCCTCATTGAATTTATCAATCATTGAGATCGTATCAAACAAATAATTGTTAAACATTAACAAAGCAACAGGAGTAATCGATATTTATTTGGTCTCGAAGGAAATAGATGACCTTGTAACCTTCTTTAGTACCAGATTCAATGCTTTTATTACGTAAAAAGTTGTTGCGATACTGTAGATCCTTGATGTATCACCCTCAAGATACCTATCAATTATATGAAATTGTCCTGTTAGATTCCCGTGTAACGACCCAATAGCATATTTCTCAGCCACTCTTATTCCACCCTGTGAAATTACGTTTGTTCATCTTTATGCACATCTCTTTTTGCTTGTATATAAAATTCTACTAATGTGTCAAAACCTTTACGAAAATACGGGTCTCGATAGAACTTGTTGACAAAACCTTCTTCTGATAAACCATCCATCTCTTTTACTATTTCTTTAACGATCTCTGCTGCTCCTTTTTGTATTTCATATTTTAATTTTAAATGCATACGTCCACCTTCCATTACACTTGTTATTCATCTAACATCTTTTACGAATTCACAACCATATACCCACGTTGTCCTATAACTTCTTTAACTTTCGCATATCTTATTAATTCAGTAGTATTATCATAATCAGACGTTACTATTTCTTCGCCTACATCCTTATTAAACAATCTAGTATAATCTATGTTAGTAAGAGCATTTAATAAAGACCCATGATGATTATTTTATTCTAATTATGGTCTATGACAAAAAAAGTCGAGACTTAAATTTAAAGTCCAACTTTTTTTGTCATAAAAAATATATATACCTTCTTAAGAATAGTAAATTTTTCTATCATTATTAATCTTCTTTAAATTTATCTAACATACTAATCGTATCGACTAAGTGATTATTAAAAATTTGACGGGCAACTACTAATAACTCAGAAATCATCGGATCTCTAAGGGAATATGTAACTTTATTTCCTTCCTTCGTACCATATACAATGTTTTTATTTCGTAATATTGAAAGTTGTTGAGATACAGCAGACCCTTCACTACCTATTATACTTTGGATCTCATTTACATTTCTCTCACCCTCACTCAGAATTTCAAGAATTCGAATTCGTAGTGGATGACCTAGTGCTTTAAAAAATTCTGCTTTAAATTGTTGTAGTTCTAAATTCAATTGTGTTCCTCCAAACTATCTTTATGATCAAAGATCCTAATTTCAAAATATTTATTATCTTAACTATACCTATTCAGAGTGTTATTTTAAACTTTATAAAGATAATTACTCAATAGAGTCTAATCTATTAAGATCTTTTTCGTCTTTTTTTTGGTCCTTACTATCTAAAAGGTTTGGTTTGGATAAGATTGAACATTCTAAAAATGCATAGTGCTTGCAACCTAGACACTTATTATAATTAATATTTAATAAAGCGTATGAAATAGCCTCACCTGAATGTTCAAAAATATTTTGTTTACCAATCACATCATACAATTTGGTACGAATTAATAAGTCTTTTGGTTGAGAGTGAAGACCTGTTAGTAACACAAAACTGTCATTTCTTCTGAGATAGTTAACGATATTAGCTAACTTAGCTTCTCCCGTTGTATCGATAAAAGGAACCTTTCCGAATCTTAATATTAAAAATTTTGGATTATTATCTATTAACTTCAAAATAGATTGTTCAAATAGATTGGCAGTTCCAAAAAAAATTGGACCTTCAATTGTAAAAATGCTAATTTGAGGACAATCGTGGTACTCATTAACTGTATGTGACATCAATTTTTGATTCTGACGGGAACGATCTGGTAATACCTTTCTAACGATATGAAGTTCGGACATTCTTTTAACAAATAAAATAACTGCAACGATTAAGCCGACTTCAACGGCCGTTGTTAAATTTAGAAAAACGGTCAGTAAAAAAGTTAAGATTAAAATAATAGCGTCACTGGATTTAGTTTTTAAAATATGAATAAACTCTTTTCTTTCACTCATGTTCCATGCTACAAACATTAAAATTGGAGCCATACTAGCTAAAGGAATTTGTGATGCAAATGGTGCAAACACTAATAAAATGATTAGGACAATAACACCATGGATAATTCCAGAGATAGGTGAAACAGCACCACTCTTTATATTCGTTGCAGTCCTAGCGATTGCTCCTGTAGCTGGTATTCCTCCGAAAAAAGGAATAATCATATTAGCAATCCCCTGTCCTATTAACTCCTTATTACTATTATGCCTACTACCTGACATACCATCTGCGACTACTGCTGACAAAAGTGATTCGATCCCGCCAAGCATTGCAATGACAAACGCAGGACCAATTAGTGTTTGAATTTTTTCCAAATTCAGATCAACAAAATGAAATGCTGGAATACTACTCGGAATAGCGCCAAATGTGGAATTAATTGTTGGAACTTCCCCTTTAAAAAGAAGGTAAGCGGTTATACTAGAAAAAATAAGACCAATTAATGATCCAGGCACTTTTGGGTATAGTTTAGTAACTGTAATAACAGAAATAAAACATAACATTGAAGTTATTAAACTATACGGATTTATTGTCGCAATATGTAATCCAATTTCTCTCATATTTGAAATGAAATCCTCATGCTTAGTTATATTTTGAAGTCCTAAAAAATTAACAATTTGTCCAGTAAAGATAATAACTGCTATTCCTGTGGTAAATCCTATCGTAACAGGTCGAGGTATAAATTGAATTAGAAAACCCATTTTAAAAATCCCCATTAGGGTGAGAAAAACACCAGCTAAAAAACCTGCAATTAGTAAATTATCATAACCATAATGAATTACAATTGATAATAGTATAGGTATAAATGCGCCTGTAGGTCCCCCTATTTGAAACTTAGAACCTCCAAAAATAGATATTAATATTCCTCCAATAATCGTTGTATAAATTCCATATTCAGGTTTCACTCCTGAACTAATCGCAAAAGCCATACCTAAAGGGATTGCAATAATACCAACAATTATTCCAGAAATTAGATCTTTTCTAAAAGACTCTATTTTATACTGTACAAATCTACCTCGCCATTTCACCTTATTGCACCTTCTCGTATATTTGATTATTTGAATATACAAATATTTAATATAATTATAATAACAGATCACTTCCCCGTCAAATAAAATCTTATAATTTATTCTTGTAACTATTTACCAAAAGGTTTATTCCATATTTATCTACAAATTTTTTAGTAATTTACATATTCAGCAAATACAAAAAGAACTAAAAAAAGAACCTCTTCGAAAGGTCCTTTCCCATATAGATGTCTTATTTATTAAACATCTATATTTTTTTTACAAACTCAGATTTTAATTTCATTGCTCCAAATCCATCAATTTTGCAATCTATATCATGATCTCCATCAACCAGACGGATACTTTTTACTTTTGTACCAATTTTAACTACGAGAGAAGTTCCTTTTACTTTAAGATCTTTGATGACAGTCACTGAATCACCATCATTTAAAATATTTCCATTGGCATCTTTTACAACTTTCTTATCATCCATTTCAGTTCCAATATCCAGTGTACATTCATATCCACATTCAGGGCACACAAATAGATTACCATCATGATAAGTATATTCTGAGTTGCATTTTGGACAATTTGGTAGTTCAACCATTTTTTATTTCCTCCTTAAATTTGCTTTTTTAATCATGTTTTTATGTTTTTAGTTGGAAAAGAATTCTTCCATTCAAAAATGGTAAAGGAAATTCTTCATCCAGCTATACTCTCATAGTTTAATCATCCTGACAACATATATTTATGTAGATTTGAATATTTGAATATACTATTTAAAAGTGGGAAAATTAACACTAGAATAAACATTTGATTCGTAGATTAATAAATATTATGAGGAAAAAAATATGAAAAATAGATATTTTAGTTTATTACTTATCTGTTGTTTACTGATTGGAGGAGGTTATTCGAACTATAAGGAATTAAACGGAGTAGCGATCGTAGTTGCAATGGGATTAGACTATTTACCCCAAGAAAAAAAGTACATTATGATTGCTCAAATCATAAATCCCAGTGCAATTGCATCTCAAACAGGTTCGCAAGGGATCCCTGTTATATCCGTAGTAGCGAAAGGTAGAACAATTTCAGAAGCTGCTCGTCTTTCTTCAAGAAAAAACTCTCGCACAAATATTTACTCACATGTTGCTTTGGTTGCACTAGGAGAAACATTGGTAAAGAAAAAATCTGTAAAGTATATATTCGATGTATTTGAAAGAGATTCCAAAATACGAGTAAATGTGCCAGTAATTATTGCTCGAAATAACAGTGTTTTTGAGGTGTTAAATACTATCCCTACTCTTGATAAAATACCTGCAAAGTCAATATATGGGAAAATACATAATACTTCTATTTCCTTGGGGGAAAATAGTGAAAATGAGATACGAGAAGTAATTAGTAAAATTTCAAGTAAAGGTAGAGAGCCTACAATTAATGGTGTTAGTATAGAAAATAAAAATAATACGTCCGAATCATTAGCAAATATGGAAAATGCTAAATCATCATATCCATTTATAAACGGAACAGGTATTTTTAAAAATTAGAAACTAGTAGGATGGTTGGATGGTCCGTCGGCTAAGACCATCCAAATAATTGACAATAATATAAAAACGACTAATATACAAATTCGATGTAATGAAGATACTTTTGACTCAATAGAGCTTACTCGAATCAAAAGTAAAGTAACAATAAAAATGAAGAATCAATTACCAGTGATTGTAGTAAAAATTAATTCAATTGGACATTTTGATGAAGTATTATGTAATGATGAATTTGATAAAGCAAAGACTTTATCAAATTATGAAAAAAAGGCTGAGCATGAAATTAATCAAATAATTGTCAATGGAATTGAAAAAGTTCAACAGTATGGTGGCGATAGCTTTGGATTTGGTGATAAATATCATTTATTAGACGCTAAAACTTTTAATAAAGTTGCTGATCATTGGAATGAATTATTTGTAGATGCAAAAATTAAAGTACAAGTTAATATACAAATTGAAAATGTAGGGATGAGAAAAAAAGCCTATCCATTCTAGAAATATGTTTAAATTTGAAAACCGACTGATCAATTAATGATAGTTGGTTCTCTTTTTAAAAAGGTACATTCTAATACAAACGAATGTGTTAGTTGACCTTTACTTTTAGTAAAAAATTTTCTATTTAAAATATTCGAGCATCCCTTCAACAATTGAATTTGTTGTATTTGTTTGAAATTCTTCTGAAGTCATTCGCGCTTCATCAGTTGAATTTGAAATGTATCCAAGTTCAATTAAGATTGCTGTTCTTGTTAATATATTGGCAAGTATGAACTTGGCAGCAGGTGAGTTGACTACTGGGACTGATACTAATCCTCCTCCTAGTAATTTGGTAGCTGCTTGTTTAAGATGTAGGGTGTATTTACTAGTTTTAAAGTGAACCATAAAAAATTTTAAAAGAGCAAACTAAATTGTAAGTACTATAAAAAAGAGCAACTACTGTTCAAGTAGTTGCTCTAATCCAATTTTTAGAGGGCTTAATTCGTACATGTTTTTAACATCTAATTATCAATTATTTCTCAGAATAGAAGTATTAAATACTAGGAAAGGTCTTTAAACACAAATCAAAAAGACTAATTTGTTGTCTTTTCTTTTTACAAATTGCTTACAATAAAAGGTATAGTGATCACTGCAATTAACATCAAAACCCAATTATACTTCTTAAGGTTTGCTTCAAATTTTTGTAGTTCATCTACTGAGCTTATTTTAAGGGTTTTCAATTAGTCCGCCTTCTTTCTGATACTTTATGTTCAAAGGATGAAGTTATTATAATCTACAGTTGTGAATTTAATGTGAATTTACGATAAATTTAATGAACTATATATACTTCCATTTCCATACCCATTTTGTGCCATTATACCCAAAAACTATATATAATAAAGTAAAATACCTGATTAATTAGTTCCTTATCTTAATTAGTAATTAGAAATTGGACATAAAAAAAGAGACTCATTCTGTGCGAGTCTCTCAACTATATATATTATATTAATACTTATCTTGAATAGCCACCAAGACTTTGTTCAGCCATTTGAACTAAGCGTTTTGTTATTTCTCCACCTACAGAACCATTAGCACGAGCAGTTGAATCTGGACCTAGATGCACTCCAAACTCCGAAGCTATCTCCATTTTCATTGCGTCAATTGCAGATTGAGCATTTGGTGAAGCATATTGATTTGAAGATTTGTTTGCCATGATGTTTTAGCTCCTTTAAATATTAGTTTGTCTGATAAGAGAATATCAGATTGGAGATAGTATTATCTCTAAAATTAAAATCTATTCAAATTAATTTTAAATTACAGGTAATATTAAAATTGAGCTATTATAACGCTCAGAATAGTTTATGACCCGCGAGGTTTAATTAAAAGGATTCATAGCGAACTAATAAAATTAAAGAAGCTGAAAACCCAATAACACCAAGGCCTACAGCTTCTCTAAAAGTATGGAACTGGACTTGAACCATCGACCCCTACCCTGTCAATTACAGGATGCGCGGATTATTCAGTATTACTGGATATTTTAGGTCAATTAAGTCCATTAAATCAAGGAGTCATTGTAATTTTATGCACAGCTTGTCCGTTATTTCTATTGTTTCTATTAAGTCTGTGCAATTTTTGTGCAATGAATATGATTGAATAAGTGAGGTAGGGTGCACTTGTTATTTTAAGGTACTGATTTCAACATTTATAAATTAGTTCATTTCAGCAGGGATCTCTTCTGGCGCAAGTAATCCTCTCCGCAATATCTTACCTGTACTATTTTTAGGCATTTCAGAAATGATTTCGATTTCTTTAGGTACTTTATATTTTGCTAATTTAATTTTACAGAAATAGAATAATTCATCAGTTGTAACACTTTCATTACTACAAACAACGAAAGCTTTCACACTTTCACCATAATGATGATCAGGTATTCCAATTATGGCTGCTTCTACGATGGCCGGATGCTGATAGAGCACTTCTTCGACCTCTCTTGGATAAACATTATATCCACCTACAAGTACCATATCCTTTTTTCGATCAACAATATAGATGTATCCTTCTTTATCCCTTTTTGCTAAGTCACCTGTATAAAACCAACCATTTTTCAAAGAGGAAGCCGTGGCATCAGGCATGCCAAAGTATCCAATCATAATATTCGGACCTTTTACAATTAGTTCTCCTACTTCACCTCTTGGAACTTCGACTCCATTTGGATCGACAATCATATTTACTACATATGGTATATCTACTCCGACTGAACCAGTCTTTTTATTTCCTTTTAAAGGATTGATTGCTGTAATTGCGGAGGTTTCAGAACATCCAAAGCCTTCTAATACAGTAGTATTAAACTTTCCTTCAAATCTTAGAAGTAATTCAACAGGTATAGAGGCTCCACCTGATAAACATACCCTAACACTTGAAAAATGGTCAGCTGAGAAATCTTTTACTTGCATTAAATAGCTATACATAGTTGGTACACCAGCAAATAAAGTTATTTTTTCATTTAAAATCGTTTGAATAACATCAGTTGGACTAAATTTTTGTGAAATAACGATATTTGCTCCACACATAATTGGTGCATTTATACATACAGTCATACAAAATACATGGAACATAGGAAGTACTGCTAAAATTCGATCGGTTTCTTTAAATTCTATTAATTTAGTAAAAGATGCGGCAGTCGAAGCCATATTACGCTGAGATAACATGGCACCCTTTGGTTTACCGGTTGTACCAGACGTATATAAGATCATTGCAAGATCGTCTTCATTGATTAAAGGGTAATCATATCGATCAGCAGCTTGAACAAGAAGTTCCCAAGTAGATTCGATATAAAACGTCATTTCTAAATCGTTTAATTGCTCTTTTAGATTAGCTAGTACAAACTCCAATGAAGTATTTGCAATAACAGCTTTCGATTGACTATTAGATAGTATATAGGAAATTTCATCTCCTGTGTAAATTGGATTAATCGGTACAACAACCCCACCAGCACGAAGAATACCATAATAGGCAATGACAAATTCAGTGCAATTACCTAATAATAATGCTACTTTGTCACCTTTTTTAATTCCATAGTGAATTAAGTTGGAAGCAACCAAATCAACAGTCGAATCCAACTCACGATATGTCATACTTTCATTTGCAAAAGTAAGGGACAAACGATTTGGAAATTTTTCAGTACTTTTTCTTAAATTTTCATTTAAGTTCCAGCTCATTTATTCTGCTCTCCTTCTATATAAACTATTAATTTCGTTTTATCTTAAATCCATACACGTAACAGACTATTTTTCGAAAATTCAAATAATCACAGCTGTTTTTTATAAAAAACTAGGGTTCCAACTTAATAAAAAGCAAACTAGGGGTTTGTTACTATTTAAAAAGTTTTCGAATAATGTTTAATGCTCCTTTTGTAGTATGGTATCTTACATTTAAATCAAATTTAGTTGTTTGATTTAGAACACTCTTTTCGTGTGTGAAACATTTAAATGAATGGATTCCATGATAGGATCCATGTCCACTATGCCCGACTCCGCCAAATGGTAAATGAGGTGTTGTAATATGATATAAAGTATCATTTATACATCCTCCACCAAATGGAATGTTATTAATAATCCGTTCTTTTACTGAACTTTTTTCCGTGAACAAATAAAGTGCTAATGGTTTAGGATTACTGTTAATGTCATTGATTACTTCATCAATTGAACGGAAAGTTAATACTGGTAAAATAGGGCCGAAAATTTCTTCTTTCATTACGGGATGATCGAGTGTAACATTTGTAAGAATAGTAGGTTCAAATGCTAGTGTTATTTCGTCAGTTTCCCCTCCGTAAAATACAGTAGGTCCAGCTAATAATTTTTTTAACCTTGAGAAATGGCGGTCATTAACAACATGTGTGTAATCACTATAAGTAAGAGGATTTTCCGTAAATAATCTCTCAATCTCTTCTTTTAATGTAGAAAGAAACTTTTCTTCAATTGATTTGTGTACGTATATATAATCAGGAGCAATACAAGTTTGACCAGCATTAAAAAATTTCCCCCATGCAATCCTTCGAGCAGCAAGTTTAATGTTCGCACTTGAATCGACGATTGTTGGGCTCTTTCCACCAAGTTCTAAAGTAACAGGCGTTAAATGTTTACTTGCCGATTGCATCACAATACTTCCGACCTGAACACTACCTGTGAAGAATATATGGTCAAATCTCTCATTTAATAGGGCTGTACTTTCTTCAACTCCTCCTTCAATACAGGCAATAAACTCACTTGAAAATGTCTCTTTAATCAATCTTGCGATCAATGCAGAAGAGTTCGGCGTCAGTTCTGAAGGTTTGATAATAGCTGTATTTCCACCAGCTATTGCACCAATCAACGGGATAAATGTTAGCTGAAATGGATAGTTCCAGGGTGAAATAATTAAATTCACACCATAAGGTTCACGGTAAACTTTGCAACTACTGCCAAAATGAGTGATTGGCGTTTGAACTTTTGAAGGCTTCATCCATTTTCTTAACTGTTTTTTGACATATGTAATTTCATGTAGTATTAAGGCAACGTCTCCAAAAAACCCTTCAAACTCACTCTTATTTAAATCCTTTTTTACTGCTTCTAAAATAAGTTTCTCATTTTCTGAAATTACTTTATATAATTTTACTAGCTGTTGAATTCGAAATTCATATGATCGAGTCTTTCCAGTTTGAAAGAAAGCATTCTGTGATGAAACCAATGAAGCATATTGAGATGAATCAACTAATGTTTTTTCGATTACTTGTTCCATGATTAAACACTCCTTATAGTCGAAATTGTAATAGCCACCTATTCTTTAGCTATTTTTTCTAACTATTATGAATCTATCGAAATACAAAACTATTTGATTTTCAATTTTGATAAAACAAATTGTATCTACCTGTACTAGGGTCGTTTTTCTTCTTTTTTTACTTATCCATTAAACTATATTAATTCCTTGGTCATTTTCTTGTGCCATCTTAATAACACGCTCATCTGGATGCACAAAAACCAATAATAATATACTTGCAACGACAAGTAATGCAATGATGCTAAAAATAAAATAATTATGCCCCATTTCTACGTTTCCTTTTCCGGCAGATTGGATTAAATAACCTGTTACAATTGGGCCAATAATTCCTGCTGAATTCATAAATGAAGTACCTAAGCTTGCCATTAATCCACTACGTTCAGGAGAAAAACTCATTAATAACTGGGGACCTAAAGCTAAGAACACATTTACAAATCCACTTGCAAAAGCAATAGTAACAATGACCCAAACAGTTGAATGAATGAACAGTATTGAAGTCAACATAGCTCCTGCTGACAGCATCGTAATGATTGATAAATTTACACGAGATTTACGAGAATCCCCACTTTTCTTATACAATATATCTGAATAAGTGCAAATCGCATAAGAAATAATCATCGAGCATAAGCCAATACTTAATACCGAATAGCCCATCTGTTGAGATGATAGATGAATCACTTTTACCAAATACTGTGGCATCCAGACAAGTAGCCATACTACATACCAAAAACATGCGAATAAAGCTAGTATCGATGGTATTGAATTACGTGAGAATACTAGTTTGACTATTTCAGAGGATTTCAATTTTGGTTGTATAGATATATTAAGATTAGGTTTCTTTGTTTCAACCGGTTTATCCTTACCAAATGGAATCCAAAAAAGAACCCACAATAGGCTGAATACACCAAAACTAGCAAACGAAAATCGCCACCCAAAATTATGAATCAGATGAACAACAATCGGAGCATATAAAAATGCCCCAATTTGAGCACCTATGTTCAGAATGGATAAAGCCCGTCCTTGCTGCTCTTTTGGGAACCATTTACTTACGTGACTGTACATCGCTGGTGCACTCGGACCTTCAAACATTCCGAGTAAAATTCGGTACAAGATAAGTCCAGTAAGACCAGTGATGGCGAATGCCCCTAGCTGTAAAACTGTCCATGCTAGCAAAAGAATTGTAAGCATTTTTTTTGATCCAATTTTGTCTGACAATGCTCCACCAACGATTGCTGCCAATGAAAATAACCAGAAAAAACTGCTTCCGACCACTCCCCACTGAGGAGCTGATAATTTAAATTCTTTCATAATCGCAATTGAAGCATATCCAGACACCGATTTATCTGCATAGTTAATCATTAATCCGATAAATAAAAATAAAAGTATGATTCCACGAATTCTCTTCAAAGTAAGTCCCCCTTTTTGAATACTTCACCTTTCAGCCACATCATGCACTATTAAAAACCGTCGACAACATGATCTGCAATTAACACAAGGAGGCTTACATAGTCGACGGATTTATTTCTTCAATTTAATTTTGAACTTCTGCTATCTCAACGATATTTTTTAGTGCATTAATAAATCCGGTATGTTCTCCTTGATGATAAATCGCAAAATTAAACAATTCCCCATTTGTCTCTAAAGAGAGAGGTTCTAACAGTAGTGGCTCAGTTAATTTCAGATCAAATCCTTGGACAGCCAGTTCTTCTACTCGCGTTTTTTGATCAATTAATTGGTCAATTAACGTCTCCAATGAGGGTACGTTTTCTTGAAATTCAGTTGGTTTCGTTCCTTGTCCGAATAATTCAATATAATGAAGTGGAAATTCTGTTGGATGATTAGGTAACAAAAACAAAAGCTGTTCATTAATCGTTAAAATATGTCCAACATTCCAATGAAGTGAATTATTAAAACCTTTAGGTTGATGATTTGCAACCACTTCAGCGATAGACTTAAGCATCTTTATTAATGTAACATGTGATCGATTAAATATATTTTTTTGTTGATTCCAGAAATTCATAAACATTCTCCTTTTCTCTTAAAAGATTTTCATAAGAAAGTTTTTTAACCGTACATTTCGGATACACATTTTCCCAAGACCTAAACCTCTACAAAAATTTCTTCTCCATCTATGTTCACTTCATAGGATTTAAGATTCATATTTTTTGATTCAAATAATGTCTTACCTGTACTAACATCAAATTCATATCCATGCCATGGACACCGAATGATTTCATTACATCGACCAAATTCGATTTCTCCTACACAAGGGCTAAGTGTTGTACCTTCTAATGTTCTGGCTCCTACCATTCTTGCTCCCTCATGTGGACAAAGGGCACTTAATACCTTATAGGTAGAATCTTTCATACAACATAAAAGTAATTTTTTCCCATTTACCGTAATTTCTTTGATTTCTCCTGGGTTCATGTCATTTATTTTGGCAACTGCGAATTTCATATTTTCCCTCCTCCCCTATTACTCAAAACCGTAAAATTCTCGAGCATTATCGTACAATAGACGTTGCTTTAATTCTTTAGGGAAAATACTAGGATACGCACGGTATGGATCATCAAAATCCCAATGAGGGTAGTCCGTTGAAAAGACAAGCATTTCAGGCCCAATCATATCAATAATTTGCAATAACTGTTTTGCATCTTCTGGGTCATCCATCGGTTGAGTACTGAAACGGAAGTGTTTTCGGATATATTCACTCGGATTTTTTGTTAACCATGGTACTTCTCTTCGAAGAGAGCGATAGTTCACATCGAATCTCCACATTAGATGGGGTAACCATGTGAATCCACTTTCTAAGCAAATAAATCCTAAGCTTGGATACTTTTCAAACACCCCATGTGTTATTAGACTGACAATTTGAGTCATGAAATTTTGCGGCATCGTTGTATGCCACTGCATGTAATAAGTCGGATATCCGCCCGCTGGTTGTGTGTCCGTACTTTGATGCATTGAAATTCGCAAATTATTTCTTTCTGCAGCTTCATAGATTGGATGGAAATATGGATCTCCAAATTCCACGTCATACAATACAGGCATCATGATTTGTACGATTTTCGGGTGGCTACCAACGCGGTCAATTTCTTGCGCCGCAGCCTTTGGGTCGCGTGTATTAATGCAAATTGATCCACGTAATCGATCGTCTTTAGTCAACCAATTTTCAATAACCCAATCGTTGTAAGCACTCGCAAGCGCATTACGAAATTCTGGCTGAACTGCCTTTGGTGTATCAGAAGGATAAAATAAGCTTGTTAAGATGGCATATTTAATATTGTATTTATCTAAAACTTCTCTTTTCATTAAATTGAAATCTGTTCCTGCAAACCAATTTTTATCGTCATTTTTTAAATCCAGTCGGTCTACTCCGCCAGGAAGTGGCCAAGTATATGGTAATCTTTTTGGTTGCCATTGTCCTCTTTCTAAATAACCTCTCCACGGCTCCTCCATGTAAGGTAATAAGTCAAACACTGATACTGGCATTTCATGGATATCACAATCGATAACGGGTAAACCTTTTCTTGTCTTTTCTTTTTCTAAGTCTGTGTTCTGTTGGATAGTAGTCATTTTCTTCCTCCTATTTGAATTACTGTAAATGATGAAGCAATAGACTTGCTTCGATTCAGTTTTGACTGTTTCACTTAAGATGCAATTTTTGCAAGTTCTCCATCATAAATACGCTAAGGAATCTTCAGATGAATCTAAATTTTCAGATATTATAATTCTTAATCCAATTATAAAACTTATATCCATATTGGGTCAATACATTTACATAAGCGTTTTAAAAATATTTTAGATTATCTAATTTTATAGATAAAACACCAATGATATATTCATTTTGGATGCAAGTACAAACAACTAAAATCAGGAACCGATTAACATTATGCTCATTCTTGTAGTAAAAAACAGTCATTTTTCTTAAGTAAACCGATAAGTAAAAACATTATTGTTAGTTGCAATTGATCTTTAACTATTAAATGACTGCTAATATTGATACTGTTTTTTAAAAATAATAGTGATAAAATGACGATAGTGAATCTTATAATTAAGGAGAAAAGCTTTCATGTTCCAATTTTTAAATCAAGAATCACAAAAAGCGCACACTCAAAAACGTATTTACAAATTGATATGGAAATATGGTCCGATTTCACAAGGAAAAATCATGGAGTTTACTGGATTAAAACAAAGTACTTGTTCGCGCTTTATCGAAGATCTCACAAAAGAAGAGCTAATTAGTGAAGGTAATTTTGGTGAATCGAGAGGAGGAAGAAAACCAACTCTCTATCAAGTTACACCAAATAACTATTTTGTTATTGGCATAGACGTATCTTCTACACCCAGTAAAATATTGATGATGGATCTTTCCTTAACAATCACAGCTGAATCAGTACTCTTTCTCTCTCAAGGAACTTCATCAGAAAATGCGGCTCAAAAAATTGCCCAAGTCATTTCACACATGTTACAAGCACATCAAATTAATCATTCATGTATTCTTGGAATAGGAATTGCCCTCGAAAATTCGGTCATCGATTTAGATAAAAAAGTACTTAGTACTATTCTTGGTGAACAGTTACAAATGAAAATATCGATTGAAAATAGTTCAAATGCCGCAGTTTTAGGTGAATATCAACAAGGTTCATGGAAGGGTTCAGACAATGCTGTATTTATACATAGCGGGATTGGTATTCGAACTGGCATCTTAACAAACGCACATATTCTCCGTAAAACGACAGATACAGCCGGAAAATTTGGACATGGCCATATAGTGGTCGATATTCATGGGCGAAAATGTATTTGTGGAAATTTCGGTTGTGCTCTTGCTTATTCCTCTATTCCAGCGATGATTGATGATACAATAAACGCTTTAAAGAGAGGTCATTCTTCGATATTAAATGAAAAGTTTTCTGTAAATGAACAAATAAATTTTGATGATATTTGCTCAGCAGTTCAAGAAAATGATCCTTTATGTATCCAAGTCATTAAAGATGCTGCTATTTACTTCGGGGCTGGACTTTCTACCTACTTAAGCATTGTCCATCCCGAAATCGTTATTTTAGGTGGACCAACTATAGCAAAGATCGATTTATTTTATGAAATCGTAATTGAAACTACACAAGAGCGAATGAAAAAAGTTTATCCTGATTATGAATTTAAATTTACTCGTCCTACACTTGGCGAAAACGCAGCGGCCATTGGAGCAGGCTGTATTGTTATACATGAATTATTGGATTAATTACACAGCCAAATATGATACTGCTGTTTTATTAATTGAACCGGTAACTGATTGGATTCATCGTTACCGGCTCATTTAATCATTTGTTTTCTTCCACTTCACCTTATTTTCGCTTCATTTATTTTTCTTAGTTTGATACGTATGCTTACTATTAATTAACTTTCGCAAATCTCCTCGGATTAAGCCGTCTTTCATTTCGTTCCATTGAAATGGAATAAAAGGTGCTAAACATGGTACACCAAGAGATTTAAGTGATGCCATATATGCAATTAGAATGATGAATCCTATTAGAATACCTGTTACTCCAAAAAAATAACCAAGTAGTAGAAAAATAAACCTTAGTATTAGTACAGTTCCATATAACCCTCCTGCTGCGATTACAATCGTTGCTAAAAAATTAGTTCCAACTATAATTAATGTTAATGGATGGATTAGTTTAGCCGAAACCGCGGTCTGGCCTACTACAATTGCACCAATCAAAGACACTATAATAACAGTTGACTTTGGTATTCGTAGTGCTGCTTCGGTCAGAAATTGAAACAAAATCAAAACGAAAAAAATTTCAATCAAAATAGGAAAAAGTGTATCTGAGCTGGATAACAATTTTTTAGCAAAATGATGTGGAATCCAATTATGATGAAACCGTTCCATTGACACATATAATCCTAGTAAGAAAACTGACAGGAACCCACCAAATAAGCGCATAAAACGATACCCAAATCGACCTGATTTTGAAAAATATTCATCAGGTTGATGAATATTTTTGAGAAAAAGGCAGGGAACAATTATACAAGAAGGGTTACCGTTTACCAGAATTACTACTCTGCCTTCAAACAAAGCTGAAACCGTTACATCTGGCCGTTAACACGTAAAAGTAAGTGGAAAAAGCTTCTTCTTCCCTTCTAATGCATCTTCTATTACTCTAGCTTCTAATAAATAATCAACATCGATATTCATAATTTTTTGTCTAGCTTCTTCTAAAACATGATGATTAACAAGGCTTCTCATATATAAAATCGAGACATCTGTATTACATTCCTGACCAATTTAATAACTTTCTACACTTAATTGATGCGTCTGTGCCATATTACGTAATAAATTGATATTATTTTTCAATTGCTCATTGAAACTAACCAATGGACCTTTTATAGAACGTTGTGTATCTGGTTCAGAAATGGCTCTTTTTTGCCAATCCGAAGTATCTGCTAAAATTCCTTCATTAAATCCATCAATGAGAACTAGTGTTTTCCCTTTTGATAATCCACTCAAAATCTCATTAATCGTTCTTACTACAATTGCATCTAAAATTGAAAGATGGTAAAAAACAATGTCTTCTAATTTTTCAATTTCTCCAACATGCAACAACGGTGAAAGAAGATGGTTCTGTATAGTTTCATTATTTGTAATTCCATCGAGATAAAAAATCGCAGCCTCACGATCAATCTTTCCTCTAATTTTAAATAAACGAAATTTCAAGTCAGGATTCATTAAATTGTTCTTGGATTAGATTTAGATTCTTAAAAAAGTTAACCGATAAAGATATTTGTTTCAATTCACCCATTCTTTAGCTCCTTCATCTTTTTAAGCATATTAGGCTCTCCTTTAAACAAAAAAATCCAAAGAATTCCTTTCCGTAATGAAAAGCATTTTATTCAATGCATTGAGCATATAAAGAAAACTCGGCGACTACCGAGCCTTTTAGGAGAAAACAAAGGCGTACTTGCACTTATACTTTATTCCAAGATTTGGCATCTACCTCAAGTTCTCTTCCTCACTGCTAATTTTTACTTTCTTATCGTAGAACAAAAAATCTACCTGTTCCAATATTCAGAAACAGGTAGAAAGAATCTTCTAATCTATTAGTTAATTCCTAATCCATTTTTAATACTTTGAAGCGTTGATCCTTTATATTGTTTCTTAGGAGATGGCGCGTTATCAACTTGTTTATTTTGTAATAAGTAGTTCTTTTCTACAAAAGCAAAGTCTTTTGCATCCACATTTCCATCAAAGTTAATATCCGCGCTACGTTTATTTGTCCCCCAATAAGTTTGAATCGCTAAAGCATCCATCACATCAATGACATTATCTTTATTAATGTCTCCAGCGACTGCATTTCCTGTTACTACGTTTGAGATATTCGTCCAATACTTACCACCAATTTGATCATCTAATGGTAGATAAGAATCAAAATCTCCGTATTGAGTGAAATGACCTGGAATATCAATCTTAAGCGTATATTTATCTTTCGTTGTTGGTAAATTTAAGATTTTAAACGTACCATTTTTAGCAATTGTTCCATTGTACGCATTTCCATTTTTATCTAAAATTTGAACCGTTGAACCAATTGTCGTGTAATCTTTCGCAGAATCTACGCCAGTTCCAGTACTCGTTACTTTATTTAATCCTTCTGCAAATAAATAACCATTTACAGTTGAATTATAAGATAAAATATTGATTGGCACTGTCTCTGTGATTGGTCTCGTTACTACATTATCCACATTCGTAAATGTCGATTTCACTGCTGAGCTATAAAAGCTTGATGAACCCAAACGTTCTTGACCTTTTGGAATTTGTAAAGTGATATCAACCATCGGAACATCACCGGAAACACCAGTAGTTCCATCAAATGAAACTTTTACATTTGAATTAACAACCGTGCTTGATTTATCTGTTGATGTCACATTGAAGTCTTTTACACCAAGTTTTTGTGCTTCTGGATTTAATGCAATATTTAGTATTTTTGTATCAGTTTTAGTTGTATCAAAATTGTATACAGCTTCTTTCACTTTGTCGATATTATTCGCTGTTAAAGTAATTGTAACAGTGTCTCCATTTTTCAACCAAAGTGCGTTTAATCTCGTTGGTAAATTCGGTGTTCCTGCAACGTATGGCGTGTCATCCTTCACGAAATAGTACGATTTTTGTGCAGCACTGTTTGTTGCTTGATCAATCCCTTCAAAATACACATGTAAATAGGATTGGCTTGGAATCATAGCAATTTGATCAGTTGCATTTCCATTCCCTTCTACTGTCAGTTGTCCAGACGGTGAAAATGGATCATTATAGAAATACCAAATTTGATTTTGTGATTGATTTGCTGATAATCCGGCTGAATTCATTTCATCAACTATTTTGTCTTTTATGGTAGCTGTCAATGGAACATTTTCTTGATTTGCTTTGAATTCTACAAATGGATTTCCTGGATTTTCTCCATCTACATGCATATCAAAGCTTGGCATTGTGTTATCTACAAACAAATCTCTTTTTAAGATATACGTTTTTCCTGCATCATCATATCCAATTAATTTTACAAAATAGTGACCTTCTTTTGTTATCACCGGATTATAATCAACTGGATTATTTGGATCATTTGTGAATGGATAATACCCACCATTATAAGCAAGAACATTATACTGTACTCCTTCATTAACTCCTACACCATCATACGAGTTAAGCAAACCAATATCCATACCTGTTTTTGCATCTGTTAAAACAATATCTACAGATCTCATATGAGATTTCAAGCTAAATGTACCAAATACTCTATTTTCCCAAAAATATTGGAAATACTGTGTACCCAATGAACTGACAGAGTTTTTTGATAGGTTAAAATCAGCTAAACCTTGCTCTACATAGTGAACACCAAATGGTATTTTATATGTTTCAGCTGGATTGTCTTTATTTGTATAAACAACATATCCTTCATAGATTCCTTTTTCCGCCGCCTTTGGAATCATCAATGTAACATTCGTTTTCTTCTGGCTAATCCCTTTTAACGTAATAGTTGAAGTCGTATCAACGGTTACACCATTCTTCACTGCATCCTTTGATCCTCTTAAATTAGATTGAAAATTAACACTTACATTAAACGTTTTTGACTTTTCCCCTCTATTTAATAATGTAACAGAGTGAGTATCTTTGATGTCATTTCCACTATAAGCTTTATTTCCAAAACTTAGTGCACCAGTATCAATTTTAATTTGTTTTTCCTTGTTATTAATAATTGTTGGTGTTGTTTCAGAAACTTTTAATTCGATAGTTGAATGAATTGCATTGTAAGGATCAACTCGACCTGCCCCAACTTCAAATACACTATAAGGCTTGCTTAAAGGATCCGCTGTATTCATTAAGATGGCTTTTACATCTTCAGGTTTTAAATCAGGCTTTGCTTGCAGCAATAATGCTACTACCCCTGCAGTAGCTGGCGTCGCCATCGAAGTACCTGACATACGCTCGTACGCATATTGATAATTGTTCGGATTCGCATGATCATGAACAAATCCTGGAACAGTCGATAATACACCTACACCAGGTGCTGTAATTTCAGGTTTAATTTCATAAGTCATACGAGATGGTCCACGAGAGCTGAAGTCAGCAAGATTATCGCCACCGGTTTTTATTTGCCCTAAATCACTAAATGAGAATTGTGCACTACCCGAGCTTATTTTTTGCGATAGAGCAAGTCCATCAGCATTGGTTAATGAGAAAGTAGGGATAAAATCTGTGCTTTCACCTAAATTAAATGGAAGATGTCCTTCTGCAGCATTATTATTGTAAATTATTATAGCGGCAGCACCACGATTTTTTGCTTGCAAAATTTTATCATTTATCGTATTTGTTCCTCTTTGGATCAGTACGATTTTTCCATCCACACGACTATTTGCACCTTTGTATTCAGTAGCTTGTCCAGTTCCAACAGCAACGATTTGACGTGATTGACCTTGTAATGAGGTAATATTATCACTAAAGCCTTTCGCCATTAATCGTAAATCAAACTTCGTACTATCAACACTCCCATTCATTGTTGCAATCACATTCGGTACATCACTTGCACCTACTGTTAAAGCTAATGCAGCACCACCTGGAGATCCTACAGTATACATATCACTACCTGAATTCCCTGCTGCAACTACTGCCGTTACTCCACTTAAAACTGCATTATTAATTGCAATTCCAGTTGGATACATCGGATCGTTATAATTTGCTCCTAAAGATAAATTCATAACGTTCATACCGTCCGTTACTGCTTTTTCAATTCCTGCAATTACATTTGATGTATTACCACTGCCTGAAGGACCGAGTACGCGATATACATAAAGATCCGCATCCGGTGCAATTCCATTCGTTGCATATTCACTATTGTTTTTACCTTGTCCTACAATCGTTCCGGAAACATGCGTGCCATGTTCAGTGTAGTAATCGGCTCCATCACTAGTTCCAGGCTTCCCTGCATTTTTCCAATCCTCATAAGTTGTTTCCATTGGATCAGCATCATTACCAACAAAGTCCCAACCTTTCACAGAACTCGGATCAATTGTTTGTGGATTTACTCCTGGTTGTGCACGATATCCTTTGTATGCTGCTGTAATATCAGGATGATTGTAATCAACACCTGTATCAATAACAGCAACTTTCACTCCCTTACCTGTATATCCTTCTTCGTGTAATTTATTAATTTTGAGATATTCATTCTCTGCTGCCATTCCTTGACCAGCAGCTTCTTTTGAAGGAGTTATTTCACTATTAGGCTGCTCTACTTTTACTGTCTCGTCACTGTATATTGCCTTTACAGCTTTCGATTTTAATAAAGATTCGACTTGATTTGCAGGCAAATCCATCGATACACCATTAAATGCGTTTTTATATTCTCTTTTAATCTTGTAAGTACTAGAAGCTTTACTATTCGTATTTAAAAATTGGTGTATATCTTCTTTAAATGCTGTATGATCTGCTTCCACTCGACTTTTTGCTTCGTCATTTGACAAACTTTCACCTTGTAAAGCAGCTTCTAAAACGGCAATTTTTTGTGGTTTTTGATTAAACTGAACGATAACTGAAATAGCTTGTGGGCTGTCTAAATTTATATCTTGATTTAAAAATAAACCTGATTGATCATTTTTTGATATTTGAGTTAATGCTTGTCTTTGTGCTGTTGTTAATTTAGATAAAACCGTTTCTGCATTAAATAAAGAAGTTGCATGAACTTTTGATGGTGAATGAAAATATGAAGCTGAAAAACTACTTGTTACTAATCCTACCCCTAATGTTAAGGCTGTAGTATTCTGAATAAACTTCTTTTTCTTATTCATTTTTTAACTTTCCCCTGTCTATTGTTGTATTAGATAAAATGGTAAATTAGTTAAAATTTTTAGAGTATACTGAGTTGATATCGATCATCTAGTTCCATTTGAACTCGATCATGTATCGATTTGGCTAGTTCCTCTAACTCTTGACATTTTATTAGTAATTCTCTTGCTAGTGGGATGATGCGTAACCCTTCTGCAGTTGGTACAACACCTTGCCCTCGGTATCGATCAAATAGTTTAACGCCTAAATCTTTTTCTAAGCTACTAATTGATTGGCTAATGGCTGATTGACTCACGAATAGATTCTGTGCTGCAAATAAAAAGGAACCGGTATTTACAACTTCAACGAAATATTGTAATTTTTCGATATTCATCAAATCCTCCTATTAATCTATAAAACAATTCAACATCTAAAGCTTTTATAAAAACTATCTGCCTCCTGTCCAAGTGAAAGCAGATAGCTTTGGAAATTTCATGCATTTATTTATAGTTTGAATAAATTTTTAAAGTAACTTAATAGACACGACCAATTTTTTTAGTCTATTGAACTATTTATTGAATACTTAATTCATTTTTAATGGATTCAATTGTTTTCCCTTTTGACTTTTTGACAGGTTTTGGTGGATTTGCAACTGTTGAATTTTGCATTAAGTAATTTTCTTCAACAAACGCAAAATCTTTCGCATCAACTGTTCCATCAAAGTTAATATCTGCACTTCGTTTATTCGTTCCCCAATACGTTTGAATAGCTAAAGCGTCATTTAGATCGATGACATTATCTTTATTCACATCTCCGGCAGTCGCATTATCAACCGTCTCTGTTCCAAGATACTTACTAGTGCCATAAATGGTATCATCCACTGTACTGTAAACGTTTTTAAAATCGTCATACGTTGTAAAATGACCAGGAATGTCCTGAACGATTGTAAAACCTTCTTTTGTAACAGGCAATCCAGACACTAAAAACTGTCCAATTTTATCGATTGTTCCTTCGTATCTCTTTCCTTTGCTATCAATAACAGTAATTTTCCCGCCAACTGTTGTGAAGTCTTTCGTTTTATCCAATAATCCATCTACACCTTTTAATCCATTAGGGTGAATATAACCAGTTACTTTTGAGTAGTCCTGCATAATACCGATAGGAGCAACATAAGTTAATGGTCTCGTCACTTTATTGTCTACACTTGTAAAAGTTGAAGTTACATTAGCAAAACTAGATACCATAGAAAAATCAGTCTGATTTGAATTTGTTAATTTAAGTGTTACATCAACCATTGGAAGATCACCAGACACTTCCTTACTACCATCAAATGTAACCGTTACATCTGATTTTGTTTTTGTAGTAGATGGATTAGAAGATGTCACAGCTAAAGTACCGCCTAGATTTTTCGCCTCAGGATTGAGTGAAATATCGACAATATTTGTATCTCCATTACTTGTCGTAAAATTATAATTAGCTTTCATCAGTTTATTTACGTTATTTGCAGTAAGTGTTATTTTTACTGTGTCACCAGGATGTTTAAGTACTGCATTTAATCTAGTTGGATCATTTGGTTGTCCGTAAACATATGGTGTACCTTCCTTAATAAAAATGTACTGTTTTTGACCTGCACCATTTGTTGCTTCATCAATCCCTTCAAACATGACAGATAGAAAATCTTGAGAAGGTAACATCGCAATTTGATCTTTTGCGTTTCCGTCTTTATCTATTGTTAGTTCGTCAGTAGGATAAATACTATTATAGTAATACCAAATATGATTATGAGATTGGTCAGCTTTAAAGCCTGCTGCATTCATTACGTTAACATACTTATCAGAAATCGATGCGGTCATATCAATTAACTGCTGATCTGGTTTATATTCAATAAATGGATTACCTTTTTTTTCTCCATCAACGTGAACATCATATGTTGGCATTTGATTATCGGCAAAGAAGTCTTGTGAAATTGTATATGATTTTCCATTATCATCGTACCCAATCAACTTAAGCTTATATTGTCCTTCATCTGGTGCATAAGCTTTCGTAGAAATTGGATTATTTGGATCGTTAGTAAACGGGTAGTAATATCCTTGCCACAAATGCGCATTATATGAAACTCCTTCATTTAATGGGATTCCATCAACAGTTCCAATTACGCCTAAATCTTCACCTGTTTTTGCATTCGCTACAACGACATCAATATATCTCATATGTGATTTTAATGAAATGGTAGTAAGAATTTCTCGATCTTTAAATTGGTTTTTTTCTAATGAAGTTGATACTGATTGACGAGCGTTACTCATAGCATCAAACCCTTGTTCTACATAATGAACACCGAAAGGGATTTTATACGTTTCATTAGGATTATCTTTATTTGTATACACAACATACCCTTCATAGATGCCTTTTTCAGCCGATTTTGGAATCGTAAGTGTTACATTTGTTTTCTTTTGACTGATTCCTTTTAACGTAACGGTTGGATTCGTATCAACTGTTACCCCATTTTTCACTGCATCCTTTGATCCTCTTAAACTAGTTTGGAAATTAACACTAACATTAAATGTTTTTGACTTTTCTCCTCTATTTAATAACGTTACAGTGCGAGTATCATTAATATCTGATCCGGTGTAAGCTTTATTTCCATAGCTTAATGCTGCCGTATCAATTCGTATTTGTTTTTCTTTGTTGTTAATGATCGTCGGCGTTTTTTCTTCCACTTTAAGTTCAATGCTTGAGTGAATTGCTTTATAAGGATCAACTCGACCTGCACCAACTTCAAATACACTATATGGCTTACTTAAAGGATCTGCTGTATTCATTAAAATCGCCTTTACATCTTCAGGCTGTAAATCTGGTTTTGCTTGAAGTAGTAATGCAGCTATACCTGCAGTCGCTGGTGTTGCCATCGAAGTACCACTCATTCGCTCATAAGCATATTGGTAATTTCCTGGATTACCATGGTCATGTACGAATCCTGGTACAGTTGATAAAACACTTACACCTGGTGCTGTAATTTCAGGTTTAATTTC
The DNA here is from genome assembly GCF_002556365.1 of Bacillus sp. AFS002410. Taxonomy (NCBI): domain Bacteria; kingdom Bacillati; phylum Bacillota; class Bacilli; order Caryophanales; family Bacillaceae; genus Bacillus; species Bacillus sp. AFS002410. Next base: position 40,371 of record NZ_NUEU01000017.1, on the reverse strand, counting down.
ATATGTGGTCTTAGCTGGTCCTCTTGAGCTGAAATCAGCTAAGTTATCACCTTGAGTCGTCAGTTGTCCTAAATCACTAAACGAAAACTGAGGACTGCCTGTCGATATTTTTTGTACTAATGCTAGTCCATCTGCATTTGTTATAGAGAATGCTGGGATAAAGTCAGTACTTTCTCCTAAATTAAACGGTAGATGCCCTTCAGCTGGGTTGTTATTGTATATTAGTACGGCAACTGCACCGCGATTTTTTGCTTGCAAAATTTTATCGTTTATTGTAGTATTTCCACGTTGTATTAGAACAACTTTGCCTGCCACACTTTTATTGTTACCTGTATATTCACTTGATGTACCTAACCCAACATTAACAATTGAATATTGATTTCCTTGTAATGTCTCAACTTTATCAGCGAACCCTTTTGCCATAAGTCGCAGATCAGAAACTGTATTGTCAAGCGTACCTTTCATTGTTGCAATTTGATCCGGAACATCACTTGCTCCAACTGTTAAAGCTAATGAAGCATTACCAGGGTTTCCAAGTGTATACATATCATTACCTGCATTACCAGCTGCTACCACAGCCGTCACTCCGTTTAATACTGCATTATTAATTGCAATACTAGTTGGAGACAATGGATCATTATAATTTGCACCTAATGATAGATTCATAATGTCCATTCCGTCAGTTACTGCTTTTTCAATCGCAGCAATAATGCCATCATTTGCACCACCGCCTCCAGGACCTAGTACACGATAAACATATAGATCAGCATCTGGAGCAATACCATTCGTTGCGTAGTCACTATTGTTTATACCTTGTCCAACAATTGTTCCGGAAACGTGCGTTCCATGTTCCGTATAATAATCTGCTCCATCAGCTGAACCAGGTTTTCCTGCCTTTACCCAATCTGCATAGGTTGTTTCCATCGGATCTGCATCATTATCGATAAAATCCCAGCCTTTTACTGAATTTATATCGATTGATTTTGGATCAACACCTGGCTGAGCACGATAACCTTTATACGCAGCAGTTATATCTGGATGGTTATAGTCAACCCCTGTATCAATAACAGCAACTTTTACGCCTTTGCCTGTAAAACCTTCATCATGTAACTTATTGATATTCAAGAATGAATTTTCTGCAGCCATCCCTTTTCCTACAGCTTCAGTTGATGGTGTCGCCTCAGTCACTGGTTGTTCTACATGTACTTGAGTATTACTGTAAATTGCTTTTACTGCTTTTGATTTCAATAAAGTCTTAATTTTATTTGCAGGAATTTGCATTGATACCCCGTTAAAGGAGTTTTTGAATTCACGTTTTATCTTAATTGAAGCCGAATCATTTTTATCAGTTTTCAAGATCGTATTTAAGTCATTTTTAAATGTAGTATGATCTGAATCTACTAATTTTTTTGCATCAGTGTCAGATAAGCTATCACCTTTTAATGCCGCGTCTAAAACAGCGACTTTATGAGGTTTTTGATTAAACTGAACAATGATTGATACATTCTCTGATTTCTCTAAACTGACATCTGGGCTTAAAAATAATCCTGATTGATCATCTGTATTAATTTTTGCCAAAGCTTGTCTTTGTTCTGGTGATAATTTAGCTAAAATCGTTTCAGCGTTAGATAGAGTAGTAGCATGAACTTTAGATGGAGAATTAAAATACGAAGCTGAAAAACTACTTGTAACAAGCCCTAAACCTAAAGTAAGAGCAGTTGCATTCTTAATGATTTTCTGTTGCTTTAACTTTTTTTTCACTTTTTTGCCCCCATTTCATCTAATAAAATTTTCCAAACCATCAAATGCTTAAATTACGTTATTTTCATCGAATCCTGTCACATTAGATTTATTGCAGTAACAACTAAACGACAAAAACAAAACTAATCATTTAAAATATTCTGAAATAAAATTGTAATATAGACCCCCCTTGTCTATTAATCATATTTATTGTAAATTCTTGTCCCTTCTAAGTAAAACGTGCATTTAAGGACTCTGTATAAAGCAATACTTAATACTAGAATTCAAATTTTCATAGCATAAATTGTTCAAAAGAAGTGAAGTATAAAAGTTTACTAATTAATACTAAATTCAAAAAAAGAATACTAAGAGAAATTGGAGCAGAAAGTGCGAGACTCCTGTGCGAGAAGTGGAACAAGTGAACCTTAGCAGGAATGAATGTGACGAGGAGGGCCCATCGCCCATCCCACGGAAAACGAGCATCTTGGAGCGTAAATCATCAAATCTCTTTATTAAAAGCATCATAGTTTACAAAAACACCCTGTCAATAAACTCCTACATAATATCGTGGCATTTCAATGACAGATTCTTTTTTCAACAACATGAATAGAGTAACTACCAAACGAGTAGTTACTCTATTACCAATTTATTGTAATCCTAATTCATTTTTAATACTGTCTATTGTTTCACCTTTATATTTTTTAACAGGCTTTGGTGGATTAGTAATTGTTGAATTTTGCATTAAGTAATTTTTTTCAACAAATGCAAAGTCTTTTGCATCTACTTTTCCATCAAAGTTAATATCTGCACTTCGTTTATTTGTATCCCAGTATGTTTGGATTGCTATCGCATCCATAATATCAATGACATTATCTTTATTTACATCTCCAGCTACTGCTTGATCAACTGTTTCCGTTCCGATTCTAGTAGCATTTCCATAGATTGAGTCATCAATTGTGTTGTAAACATCGAAATGACCATACGTTGTAAAGTGACCAGGAATGTCCTGAACAAGTGTAAAATCATCTTTTGTAACTGGCAATCCATCTAATGTAAACTGGCCACTTGCCTCCATAGTTCCTACATAGTTCTTTCCATTTCTATCAGTTGCGGTTACTTTTGCACCTATTTTCGTTGCATCCTTCGACGAATCAACTTGATTAGTTGAATCGAATAATCCTTCAGGTTGGATATATCCAACTACTCGTGAAAAATCTTGAAGAATAGCAATTGGAGCAACATAAGTAAGTGGTTTCGTTACTACATTATCAATACTTGTGAAAGTAGAAGTCACCTTGTTAAAGCTTGAGCTATAAGTAAAATACGTTTGATTTGAATTTGTTATTTTAAGTGTTACATCAACCATCGGTACGTCACCAGACACATCTTTACTTCCATCGAATGTAACATTTACATCTGATTTAGTCGTTGTTGTTGATGGATTCGTTGCAGTAACAACTATTGTACCACCTAGTTTTTTCGCCTCTGGATTAAGGGAAATATCGATAATATTTGTGTCACTATCATTTGTTGTAAAATTGTAATTTGCTTTCATCACTTTATTCAAGTTATTGGCAGTAAGTGTTATTTTGACGCTGTCACCAGGATGTGATATCACTTGATTTAATCTTGTTGGGCCTGTTGGTTGACCGTAAACATAAGACGTACCATCTTTAATAAAAATATATCGTTTTTGACCAGCACTATTTGTCGCTTCATCGATTCCTTCAAACAAAACAGGTAAATAAGCTTGAGATGGTAACATCGCAATTTTGTCTATTGCATTTCCATCCTTGTCCAATTCTAGTTTTGCTGTTGGGTAAAGTCCATTATAGTAATACCAAATTTGATTTTGTGATTGGTCTGCAATAAATCCTGCTGTTTTTCTTACATCGACATTTTTATCTGAGATCGATCCTGTCATATCAACAAACTGTTGATCTGGTTTAAACTCAATAAATGGATTACCTTCTTTTTCACCATCAACATGGATATCATATTTAGGCATTTGATTGTCTACGAAGAAGTCTTGAGAGATTGTATATGTTTTTCCATTATCATCGTATCCAATTAGTTTTAATTTATATTGCCCCTCTTTTGGTGAATAAGATTTCGATGACACTGGATTATTTGGATCGCTAGTGAATGGATAATAATATCCTGACCATAGAGTCATAGTATTAGGTACTCCCTCATCTATTCCGATTCCATCCATTGATCCAATTACCCCTAAATCTTCACCTGTTTTTGCATCAGATACAATGACATCAATATTCCTCATGTGAGATTTAAGTGTCAATGTTGTTAAAAACCGTCTGTCTTTCAGTGTACCCGGTGCTAAAGATGTCGTAACGGATTCTCGATCATTACTCATACTTTCGAAACCTTGCTCTACATAGTGAACACCGAAAGGGATTTTATACGTTTCATTAGGGTTATCCTTATTTGTATACACAACATACCCCTCATAGATTCCCTTTTCAGCTGTTTTTGGAATTGTAAGTGATACATTTGTTTTCTTTTGACTAATTCCTTTTAATGTAATCGTAGAAATTGTATCGACTGTTACACCATTTTTAGCCGCATCCTTAGATCCTCTTAAATTAGATTGGAAATTAACACTAACATTAAATGTTTTTGCCTTTTCTCCTCTGTTTAGTAATGTAACAGAGCGTGTATCAACAATATCTTTTCCGCTATAGGCTATATTTCCATAGCTTAATGCTGCCGTATCAATTTTCATTTGTTTTACTTTATTATTAATAATAGTTGGCGTTTTTTCTTCAACTTTCAATTCGATATTTGAATGAATTGCTTTATACGGATCAACTCGACCTGCACCAACTTCGAATACACTATATGGCTTGCTTAATGGATCAGCCGTATTCATTAAAATGGCTTTCACATCTTCCGGTTGTAAGTCCGGTTTTGCTTGAAGTAATAATGCTGCAATACCTGCAGTTGCTGGTGTCGCCATTGAAGTACCACTCATACGCTCGTATGCATATTCATAATTATTCGGATTCTCATGGTCATGAAGAAATCCTGGAACCGTTGATAAAACGCTTACCCCAGGCGCAGTAATTTCCGGTTTAATCTCATATGTTACACGAGATGGTCCACGTGAGCTAAAATCCGCTAAATTATCACCACCGGTTGTCATTTGTCCTAAGTCACTAAACGAAATTTGAGCATTACCTGATGTTATTTTTTGAACTAATGATAGACCATCAGCATTTGTTAAAGAAAAAGAAGGGATAAAATCAGTACCCTCACCTAAGTTTACTTGGAGATGCCCCTCCGTTGGATTGTTATTGTAAATTAGTATCGCAGCTGCTCCATGCTCTTTTGCTTGTAAAACTTTATCATTAATCGTATTTGTTCCTCTCTGAATGAGTACGATTTTTCCGTCTACTCGCTTGTTCGAGCCAGAGTATTCAAATGATTGACCAGTTCCGACACTAGTAATTGGAAATGATTGACCTTGTAACGAAGAGATATTATCACTAAAACCTTTAGCCATCAGTCGTAGGTCAAAAGCAGAATCATCGATTTTACCTTTCATTGTAGCAATCACATTTGGAACATCGCTTGCTCCAACCGTTAGTGCTAATGACGCATTACCAGGTGAGCCAACTGTATACATCCCATTACCAGCGTTACCTGCTGCGATTACTGCAGTTACTCCGTTCAATACCGCATTATTAATCGCGATACTTGTTGGGAACATCGGATCATTATAATTTGCACCTAGAGATAAATTCATAATGTCCATTCCATCGGTTACAGCTTTTTCAATTCCCGCTATAATGCCATCAAAAGATCCGCTACCACCCGGTCCTAACACACGATAAACATAAAGGTCAGCACCTGGAGCGATACCATTTGTTGCGTATTCACTATTATTTTTACCTTGTCCAATAATTGTCCCAGAAACATGCGTTCCATGTTCAGTATAGTAATCCGCACCATCAGAATCTCCAGGTTTTCCTGCTTTTACCCAATCTGCATATGTCGTTTCCATCGGATCTGCATCATTATCGACAAAATCCCAGCCTTTTACTGAGTTGATATCGATTGATTTAGGATCAACACCAGGCTGAGCACGGTAACCTTTATAAGCACCCGTAATGTCAGGATGATTATAATCAACCCCTGTATCAAGGACCGCGACTTTTACACCTTTACCTGTATAACCCTCATCATGTAATTTATTAATATTCAAATATGCATTTTCTGCAGCCATACCTTGTCCACGAGCCTCAGTAGAAGGGCTAGTATCACTTATAGGTTGTTCTACATGAACTTGATCATTACTGTAAATTGCTTTTACAGCTTTTGAATTAAGTAACGTTTTAATCTGATTTGCAGGAACTTGCATTGCAACACCGTTAAACGCGTTTTTATATTCACGATTGATTTTAAAAGAAGAAGAGTTACTTTTTTCAGTTTTAATCAATTTAGTTAAGTCATTTTTGAATGTCACATGATCTGAATCAACTAAACCTCGAGCATTTACATCAGATAAATTATCACCTTTTAATGCAGCTTCTAAAACTGCAACTTTATGAGGCTTTTGATTAAATTGAACAATAACTGATACTTTATCCGATTTATCTAGATTAACGTCTGGATTTAAAAATAACCCAGTTTGATCTTCGGTATTCATTTTTGCCAATGCTTGTCTCTGTTCTGGTGTTAGTTTAGCTAAAATCGCTTCTGCGTTTGATAGAGTAGTAGCATGAACCTTAGATGGTGAATTAAAATATGAAGCTGAAAAACTACTTGTAACTAGCCCTACTCCTAAAGTAAGCGCAGTAATGTTCTTTAAAACATTCTTTTTCTTTAATAACTTTTCCATGCTTTTACACCCCATTTAATCTTATCCTTCTAAATTCGATCAATAAAAAATAACAAAATCAAGACTAATCATTTAAAATATTCTGAAATATCTTAGCAGCATAATCCCCCTTCTCTTTATCTAGTGTTTATTCTAATTACTTGATCTTTTTATGTAAATCGAGGAATTCAGGACTCCATATAAAGCCATACTTAATATACACATTAATATTTCAAGATAATGAAATAAGTTAAAATTTAGTAACGAACGAATTGAAATAACTAATATACAAAAAAGAATTTATATGCTTTAATAGCCTCATAGAAATTACGGGAAATCAAAAAATGGGGGTATATATGAATATAGAACAAATAAGGTATATCGTGGAAATTGCAAAAGTAGAATCAATTACGAAAGCAGCAAAAAACCTTCATGTATCTGCGTCAGCAGTCAGTCAATCAATACTCCAATTGGAAAAAAATATAAATTTCAAATTATTCATTCGGTTAAAATCGAAAACGATTCCATCTGAAGAAGGAAGAGTCGTTATTGACCTTGCTAGTAAGGTATTAGAACAAATAGAAAAGTTAGAACAGAGCATAAAAATTCAAAATAATTCAATCAAAAATGAACTAAAGATAGTTTGTGTTCCAGGAATCACGTATATCGTTACCGAATCCATTTTAAAATTCAAAAATGATTATCCAGATATTGATGTCCATGTTCAAGAAGTTGACCCAACGGAGATAGTACATTTCATCAAAACTGATCATCCAGATATTGCATTATTGCCAGCAACTGAACAAACCCTAAGTCAGGAATCCGATATATTGTATGAATGGTTATGCAGTACTCAGCTTTGCATTCTTGTCGGAAAAACATCACCTTTCTACCATTATGATGAAGTTACTCCTGAAGATTTACAAAACGAACAGTTAGTTATTTATAAAATGAATTCATTTGTAGATTTTCATCGCTTAATTTTTAACAAAAACAAATTCCTATTCATTTCTAGTAATTCAGATAATATTCGTTCAGCCGTAAAAAACGGCATAGCTATTGCTCTCGCACGAAATATAACATTAAAAAATGATGTAGATGTTCTTAATGGGTCAATCAAAATAATCCCTTTAATAACCAAGTCCACCTATATTAGTAATGAGTTTTGGGCAGTTTGTTTAAGACAAAAACAATTTTCTAATTCGGCTAACAATTTCATTACTTATTTAAAAACTAATCTATAATATTTTTTCACTATAATGATTACAGATGATAATTCAGGAATTTAGAAATGTCAACCTAATGGTTTGGAACTCTTATTACCTTTTTTACATCCTTATTACTTTACTTATAAACAAAAATACCCCAAAGTAGCTCTATTTAGCTCTACTTCGGGGTACGTTTAAAAATTGACTTATATTACTAATTTATTACTTTACTACTGTAATTTTTTTCGGTGTCGTTGTTATTTTAAATCCATCTTTTGTAACAACATCAGCCGAGATATAATAAGTGCCACTTTGAACCTTCTCAGCTGGAGTCCATTTCAGGCGTAACGTATGCTCATCTTCTACCACTGCTGTATCAACTACTTTCCCATTCGCATCCTTCACATACACTTTCCAATCCACTCGATTATTCGCGTAACTGGTAATAGTAGCAGGTGTACTAGTAGTTACATTTGTTCCAGATACATTAAAGAAAGTCAAGACCATGTTCTCGTTAATAAAAGAAGGATCTCCCCATACTGAGTAGCTTTGGTTATAAGCGTAGTCAACTCCCATGACGACAATGCTCTTAGGATTGTTTGGAACTAGAACAGAAGTTTCCCCAATCTTTGTTTCATAATACTGATTATCAACAAAAAGAATCGCTCCTTTATAACCGCTACCACCTTTATTGTCTGCTGCTTTAAATGAAATTTCATATTTACCATCTTTTGGTTCAACTTTTATATCCGTAACCTTCACTTGTCCAGAATCGACCTTAATCGGAAGTTTCACTACTTGTGGCTTCGCATTTTTATAATCTAATGTAGTTTTTAAAACATAATTATAATTTCCGTCAGGTACTAAATTGCCTTTTTCATCTGTTTCATCCCATGTATAATCTGGAAAATCAAATTCATCAAATTTGTAGAAATAGTTTCCAGAGAACATGCTGTTTTTTCTTAATTTTAGTGGAGAACCATTTTCAGTATACTCTCCTAAGTTGCCAAGCCAATTTACTTTCTTTCCTTTTGAATCTTCCACGTACATTTCTGTTTCTTTTAAGTTACGGAAAGCAGTAAATGATGGGAAGACACCAGGTGCAACTGAATTTGGAGAAACAGCCATATGATCTACTACATCAAAATCTCCGATTGCTCTGTTATATCCAATTGGGGTTTCCGTCATATCATCCCAAAGTGCTGTATATCCTAAGAAAGCATCATTATCCCAAGCAACAGGATCAATATTTTTTGGTTGGTCCCATTCGCCATTGTATCCCATATAAGGAACAGTTAATGGAACAGCCAAACTACTGTTTTTTCCGGTTGGCACAAGACGTACAAATCCCTCTAAAAAAGCATCTTTCTTTAAAGTTCTTGGCAGTCGAATTTCTATTTTTAGATTTTTTTCTTGTCCTTGTTTTATCTTTAATGCGGCTCCTTGTACATCAGTGATTTTTTCATCGTTCACATAGATGGAAGCTCCTTCGACGCGCTTACTTTTTAACGTTAAATATTCATTAGAATAATCTGATTTCCCATCATTGTTGAAGTCAAAATTTTTCGTTTCTGTTCCATCTGTTAATAAATCAACATTTACAGTATATTCTAATTCTTCTTTTGTTTTAAGATTTTGAAGTGCTTCCACATTCAAATTGAAGACCGCTCTATCATTTTTAATTTCTTTTAATGCAACCGCTCCTGCTTGCTCTAAAGGTGTATTTTTCCTAGTTACAAGTACAGGTGTACTAATCGCATTTTTGATTTGCATTAAGCCCGACCCTTGAATACGAGGAGAGTAAGGTACTTCGTTATTCGTACGTGGATCTTGCACGATCTTTGCCGTATTCATTAATGCTATTTTAGTTTTTAATGCAGCTTCTTCTGAGTGTTTAAGCCCTTTATCATATAAAGATTGCAGCACAAGTGCTGAACCACCAGCGACATGTGGAGTTGCCATAGAAGTTCCACTGTACACATCATATTGGTTACCAGGAACTGTCGAATAGATATTTCCACCAGGAGCAGAAATTTCCGGTTTAAAATCTAATGTATAAGGAGCTCCATAAGATGAGAAATAGGACATCGTATCTTTATCTGGGTTATCTACATAAATCCCAATGGATGATTTCATTTTAACGATTTGTCCGTTTGATAGTTTTTGGATTAATGCATCTCCAACAGCTTTACCTGTCGTTGCTGAAGGAATAAAGTAAGAACTGAAGACAAAATTCGGGTAATCCTTTACTGCTGATGGTGGTACTACGATTACTGCTAATGCCCCTCTTTTTCTGGCTTCCCCTTGAATATACGAATAACTTCCATATCCATTTGGTGGAATCGGTTTTGCAACGACGATTTTTCCAGCCACGTCTTTCCCATTAAAGTCTGCAGTTGTACCTTCGCCTACATAAACAAGATCATAACTTTGATCATGTACTAATGCATTAGAAAACGGCATTCCCGATGAATTTCTATACGGCAAAGTAAATCCATCTGAGGATTGTAAAGCATTCATATGAATTTTCGTATTTTCATATGAAGCCACTGATAAAGCATACGGACTTACTCCAGGTTGCCCAACTGTTCCAATATCTGGATTTTCTGCAAATGGTTGAGTAGACCATGGTAGAAGATTATTCTGCGTACTATAAGCTGCATTTCCTCCAGCTACAACTACTAACGTCCCTTGTTCAGTAGCTTCACGAATCGCCTTTTGAACAAGGTCATCGTCTTCTCCTACCCATCCCGCATCACTACCTAAACTCATGTTAATGACATCAGCACCCATCGTCATTGCATGCTGAATACCTGCAATAATGTCATCTTCCCATGCTCCTCCGCCTTGATCAGAGAATACTTTTTCTGCTAATAATTGGACTCCAGGTGCAATACCAAGTACACCATCATTTGCTTCATCACCATTCGCACCAATTGTTCCGGATACATGTGTACCATGAGGATTTCCATTTGCGCCGTGTGGAATGACATCTGTATCATTATCCGCCCAGTCGTATCCAGTTGGAACTTTATCACTGTACCAAGTTTCATTAACTGCAGTTTCGTTAAATTTAGATGCACTGTTTTCTCGCGTTAATTTCTCCAGTTTCTTTCCTTTTTCTGTTATTGTCATATCTTTATGAGTCCAATCAATTCCTGAATCAACTACTCCGACAACAAGCCCTTCACCTTTGTATCCGTATGACTCCCATACTTTTTGAGCTTGTACTAATTCTTTACTTGCAGCCATAGAAGGTTGGAACGTTCTTGCAAGATGAACTTTCTTTACACCATCTATAGATTGTATTTCTTCTAAATTCTTAAACTGCGTATCTATACTAAAACCATTAAAACCTTTATAGAAACGGTGTTTTATAGTCTTCTTAGTTTTCGTTTTAGAAAGCTTAGAGATAACATCGTCCTGAATTGCCTTATCCTTTTTCTCTTTCGTTTGTTCGTTATCTTTCGCTGAATCTGTCGCATTTTCTACTTCAACGATCATCCTAACTTGATCATTTGGCTTATATTCAGCTAATACTTCATTTGGTTTATCTTTCATCGTTTCATAACCAAATTTGTCTTTTTCCTTAGCGTTTGCCAATTCTTCTTTACTTAAAAAGCCATTTTTCAATATTTCAGAGATATTGGCTTTTTGACCCAATTCGTTTGGAATTCCTGATTCATCTGGTGTTCCTTCTGCAAATACAGGAGTTGATAATAACATTGTCGATAATGCTACAGATGTAATGACTTTGTACGGAAAAACTTTACTTTTTTTTTTCAACTTTCCTACACCTTCCAATCTATTATTCTTAAAAAGTAGTTTTTTCAATAAACCAAAAATTCATATGGAAAAGAACGATAGCTGTTCAAACATACAATCTTTTTGCTTTGACAATCGACCACTCTCTTAAGAAAAGATTAGTTATTTATCTGAATATTTGCAATTTAGTTTTTTTAATGAAAGGTAAGTTAATCTTATTTATTTCGGGATAAAAATTTGTCTTAAGACAATTGTCACAAGTTATTTTTTAAAAAATTTAAAAATATTGATAAATTATTGAATGATAATATTCATCTTAAAACTACTTAGTTAAGCCAAGTCTATCGTTTTACTTTCTAGTCAAATACTTAATTAAAATTTTATTAATATACAATTAAAGTTCTATAAAAAATAATATTAAATCTAATCCATTATTAAAGTTCGCTTATTTGATCGTGTTTGTTTAACTAAAAATCACTACTTTTTTCCTAATAAATTTACGGACCATTCCATTCAACTTTTGCCTCGAAAATTGAAATACTTAAAAGCTAAAATTCTTTAGAATAGCGTCAAAAAATAAAAAAAACTCAACCTAAAAGATTGAGCTTCTATCACTTCATATGAACATATATTTATTAATGATTTGATATTTCCTTATGTTACAAAAATTTATTATACTCCTAATTCCTCTTTTATGTCTTCAAGCGTTTTTCCTTTGTATTTTTTCTTTGGCGTTTCTGGTATACTATCTATTTTTTCATTTTGCTTCATGTAATTCTTTTCCACAAAGAACAGGTCTTTCTCATCCACTTTGCCATCAAAATTAATATCAGCGCTACGTTTATTTGTTCCCCAATATACTTGAATTGCCACAGCATCCATGATATCAATGACACTATCTTTGTTCACGTCTCCTGCAGTTAGATCATCTAGACCCAAAAGTTTTGACTTTCCATAAAGAGTCCCATATAAATCACCAAAAACTGTAAAAGTTGAGGTAGCTGTAAAATGTCCAGGAGCATCCAAGGTTACTCTAAATTCATCATTCGAAACTGGTAAATTGATAGCAAAAGATCCTAACTGATCAATAGGACTTGTAAATTCTTTCTCTTGAGTATTTCTAATTTTAAAAGTTATTCCCGCTTTTGAGTAATCTACAATATTATTAGATAACGCTTCTGCTTTTAAATAATCATTCACTCTGGAGAATGTAGGTAAAACCTTTATATTTGGAATGACAGTAAATGGTTTTGTCACTTGCCCATCACTGCTTGTAAATGTTGATTGCATGTTTTTTATAGTAGAATCATAATATATATTTGTGCTAATTGGCAATTCAACGGTGACATCTACTAATGGAATATCCCCTGTTATCTCTTTCGTACCATCAAAGAAAAGTTTTATGACTGTATTGGCATTGATACTACCTTTATCTATTGTATTAGCGAAACATTCTTATTCACGCTTCTATTAGCAAGTATGGTAAATGAAGGATCAGTTGCCAATTTCACACCATTTTTCTCTCCATCTTTTGATCCTCTTACATCGGTTTGAAATTTCACACTTACATCAAAAGTTTTAGCTACTACTCCATTGTTATCGATCTTAACAGAACGATTATCAACTATATCTTTATTGTTAAATAGTTTTGTTCCAAAGCTAAGTGCACCTGTTTCTTCTTTAATCTGATTTACTTTATCATGAATCATCATAGGTGTTTTTTCCGAAACTTTGATTTCAATACTTGAGTGAATAGCCATTAAAGGATCTACACGTCCAGCCCCTACGTCAAATACACTATACGGGTTACTTAACGGATGTGCTGTATTCATTAAAATAGCTTTTATATCATTCGGTTTCAATTTTGAGTTTGCTTGCAATAATAATGCAGCAATTCCAGATACATTCGGTGTGGCCATTGATGTACCTGATAAACGCTCGTATGAATATTTATAATCGGAAGGGTTATCAGGATTATTTTTATAAAAAGGAACAGTCGACATAACCCCTACACCAGGAGCTGTGATTTCCGGTTTGATATCATAATTAACTCGTGATGGACCTCGCGAGCTGAAGTCCGCTAAAAAATCTCCTTGCGCCTGGATTTGTCCCATTTCTCCAAAATTAAAATAAGTATAACCTGCTCGTATTTTTTGTAAAATAGCGGTTCCGTCTGAATTTGATAAGGAAAACGCTGGTAAATAGTTTTTGCCTTCTCCTAAATAACTTTGGATATGTCCTTGCCCCTTAATAAGACTATAGATCAGAACAGCTGCTGCTCCGTTTTGTTTAGCATTTTGGATGATAGAATCTAACGAATATTGATTGTTGTTTGCAATCACTACTTTCCCTTTCACATCTTTACCATTATAGTAAGGTAAATTCCCAGATCCTACATCTACAATGGGAAGGGTTTGGCCATTTAAAGTAGATATGTAATCAGCATAATTTTTGGCCATAAGGCGTAAATCTGCCGATACATTCTCAATGCAACCTTTAAATGTATCAATTTTAAATGGCGTATTGCTTGCTCCAACTGTCAAAGCCAGGGCAGCCGTACCAGGAGAACCTAAAGTATATGCACTACTTCCAGAATTTCCAGCAGCTACAACAACGGTTACACCGCTAAGAACCGCATTATTGACAGCAATACTTGTTGGAAACAGTGGATCGCTATCATTTGAGCCAAGAGACAAGTTCATTACATCTACACTGTCTGAAACTGCTTTATCAATTCCTGCTAAAACATTTTCCATCGATCCACTTCCATAAGGCCCAAGTACTCGATAAACATATAGGTCTGCATCGGGTGCCACACCAGTTGTTGCGTAGTCACTATCGTTTGTTCCTCTTCCTGCGATGATGCCGGATACATGTGTACCATGTTCTGTGTAGTACGTTATTCCACCATTTATTTCTGGTTTTCCAGACTTCTTCCAATCTGAATACGTGGTTTCCATTGGATCATTATCATGATCTACAAAGTCGTATCCACCTTTATAGGCAGCTTGTAAATCAGGGTGATTATAGTCGATTCCCGTATCAATAACCGCAACTTTCACACCTTTTCCCGTATAACCTTCCGCATGGAGTTGTTTCAGCCCAAGAAAAGAATCCTCTTCATCCATTTTAGGGGAATTGGCTAATTGAGTATCCTCTGTCTCAATTGATGGTGGTTCAATTTGCATTTGCACATTACTATACACCGCTTGTACAGCTTCAGATTTCTGTAAAGTCTTAATCATATTCGCTGGTATTTTCAACGCTAAGCCATTGAAAGTATGTTTGTATGTTTGTTCTATTTCGAAAGATGCTATCTTTTTCTTTCCATGAACTTTAAAAGCATTCATTAAATCCTTTTTGAACGCCTCATGGTCAGCAGTTACATCCTTCTTCGCTTGAGTTTCTGACAAGCGTTCCCCTTGCAGTGCCGATTGTAGTACTGCAACTTTATCCGGCTTATGTTTGAATTGTACAATCACTGAAACCTCCTTCTCACTTTCCAAATCCACGCTCGAATCTAGGTGAAGTCCGGATTGCTCGACTATTGAAAGCTGTTGCAAAGATTTACGTTGTTCTGGTGTAAGTTTAGCTAAAATCGATTCTGTATTAAGAGTAGTTGCATGCACTCTACTTGGCGCTCTAAAATTTAATGCCGATAGACTACTTGTAGTAAGAACTGCTATAATGCTCAATTTAATGAACTTCTTTTTCATCTTTCCATCTCCTTTAAGAATTGATTAGCCAGTTTAAAAAAATAATAGTTACTGAATTGAAGAAACCTACTAACTCAAGTTCCTTCGCATTTTTAATGAGCTTTTTTCCAATGCCATTCCATTTTCATTAAGAAAATATACTTTTTTAGATTACGTAAATCCTTTAAACATTCCCCTAATACAGGAATAATCAAAATATTGCCAACAATATAATCTTATTTGAATGAAACACTTAGCTGTTTTTTACAAATTTTTACACCTTCCAATCTAAACTAAATAAAAAGTAGTTGTTTAAAATTCAAAAAAAATCTTTTGGAACTAAATTTTAGCTGAATAAACATGGAACCATTTTGTTTTTAAAATAGACTACTTTCCTCCAGTTTAGATTAAGTAATTTTCAGAATATTAACAATTTATTTTTTCTTATGTAATATAAGGAAAACTTATATAATACGGGAAAAAATTAACCTTAAGCTATATGTCACAGGTCAATTTTTTTCGTAATCTCTAATATTAATTAGAAACATTATGATGGCGAAATAAAATTCATTTTGTAATTTACGAATTTTTTAATATTCCTAGTTTCAATTAAAACCTTACTTTTTCCTAGAATACTTTTCTATCTATTTCTTTCCTACCTTCTTATACGTAGTAAACCTACTACCCATATCATTTAATAGTGCAATTATTTATTTGAATATTTTTAACATTATAATTATTTAATCAATTTGTAATCATTTGTTCATATATCGTTCATAAATGAATTCTATATTTTTGATTATAAAAAATGGAAGGAGCCTATAAAGTGTCTAGTAATTCTATTTATCCTTACTAACTTTTAACAAACTATTAAACAACGAGACTTTCACCTTGATCTTTATACTTTGTCTTTAGTCAGTTTATAAGAGAAATTATTAGACATAAGATTTAAGTTGCTAATCAATCATTAAAATTAACCTACCTCTACGACTCTTCAAACATATGAATTTACCATTAGAAAGGAATGAGTTCAATTAAAAAGTCACTTATCATCCCAACAATCTGTTTACAGCTTGCGCTAATTCCCAGCTTAGTTTTGGGACAAACAACCGAACAAACTGACATTTCTGGCATTAAACCTGTCGATTCAGAGAAAGGGCAGGCTACTAACATTAAGACTGTTACATTACTTACTGGAGACAAAGTGGAGGTTACAACAGCACTGGACGGTAATCTATCGCTTAACGTCCAACCTGCACCAGGACGAGAAGGCGTCAACTTTTATGAGTCAGTCACTCGTGATAAAACCGGCAAACAAAACGCTACCGTCATTCCAATGGACGCTGTTCCACTAGTAGACTCTAAAGCACTCGACGAGAGGCTGTTTGATATCGACCAGCTAATCGCAGACGGGTATACGAACGAAAAGTCTGATTCTTTACCACTGATCGTTGGCTACAAGGACGACGCAGCAGTTTCTAGTTCTGATCCTTCCTCGCTGGGTGCGCTGAATATCGATCGTAATCTTCCAAGTCTGCACGGCTTTGCTGCAGATGTCGATCATGACGAAGCAGCAAAGCTTTGGAAACAGTTAACTACTGGCTCAAGTACACTGACACTCGATAATAATGTAAAGAAAGTCTGGTTGGATGGAAAAGTCCATATTGAGGACGTTGAGGCCAATAACTTAATTGGTTCACCCACCGTTTGGGCGTCTGGATACACTGGAAAGGGCGCCACTGTTGCCATTCTCGACTCAGGATACGATGCTACTCATCCCGACCTAGCAGGTCGAGTTATCGAAGCGAAGGATTTCACCGACACAAATGGAGTAGCCAAAGATACTTTGGGTCATGGTACACACGTAGCGAGCATCATCGCAGGAACTGGTGCTGCGTCTGACGGTATGTACCGCGGAGTTGCCCCGGACACTAGCCTGTTAATTGGAAAAGTATGTACCAATAGCAGCTGCGAGGAAAGCGATATTGTTGCCGGCATGGAGTGGGCTTCTAGTAAACACCCTGCTGCTATTAATATGAGCCTCGGTGGTGATCCGTCGGATGGCACCGACTCAATCTCTCAAGCTGTGAACAGATTGACAGAACAGACTGGCACATTGTTCGTTATTTCGGCAGGTAATTCAGGTGCGCCGTTCACTGTAGGGAATCCAGGTTCCGCGGACGCCGCGCTGACCGTGGCTAGCTCCACTAAGACAGATACGTTATCTACCTACTCAAGTCAGGGTCCGCGAGTAGGTGACCTAGCGCTAAAGCCAGACATCACCGCACCAGGGCAAGCTATTATTGCTGCGCGTGCTGCTGGGACTAATGCAGGTTCTCCAATTGACAGCATGTACACGAACATGAGTGGTACTTCGATGGCTGCACCGCATGTGACGGGCGCTGTTGCGATCATGAAGCAACTGCACCCCGACTGGACGGCTACACAGTTAAAAGCAGCATTAATGAGTAGTGCTAAGCCTCTTAGCGGAGTGTCAGTATATGGGCAAGGTGCCGGACGCCTCGACCTAGTTAGGGCAACAAATACGAATGTATATGCAACAAGTGGCAGTGTCAGCCTTGGCTTTCCATTCCCTCACTCTTCAGAGAAAGTCAACAGAACGGTGACATATCGAAATGATAGCGCTACTGATGTTACGCTGGAGTTGAAAACGAATGTTGCTGGGCCAGACGGCAAATCAGCACCAGATGGGATGTTCAATTTCAGTAGCAGCAAAGTTACAGTTCCAGCAAAAGGGACAGCATCGTTAGAAGTAACTGTGGATCCGTCTAAAGTGGGAAAATTAGGAGCTTACTCTGGGTATTTGACTGCAACAGCTGGAGAAACTTCTGTGAATACCGCGATTGGCGCTTACTTTGACATAGAAGCATATCCTTTGACAGTGCGCACGATTGATCGGAACGGCAATGCACCGACATCGGTTAGAGGAATCGCGTTTAACTCAGATACTGGCGAGAATTTTCAGCTGAACTTCTCTGATGGTGTATCTAATCAGCGATTACCTGTTGGCCATTACGACTTCAATACATTCATTGAATCGGTTGATTCAAAAGGACACAGAAAGGCAACAATTGCAACTCGACCAGACTTTTTGGTAAGTAAGAACGGAAATAAAAATGTGATATTGGATGCACGCACCGCGCTACCGATCACGGTAAAGGTGGACAAAGACAATGCAGGACGAGTTCACGCAGAAGTGTTCCATAAGTCGCAAATCATTAGCGATGAGGGCAATAATATTTCGTCCTCACGACAAGCATTCGTTGCGACATACGGTAACGACACCGAGTTTTTCGCTACTCCAACTGTGAAGGTTGCTGATCCAGTGCACCATATTTACCAGTTTGCGTATAGACCAACACTAGTACCAAGGGATGCTAACGGCAAAGTGCCGATGTATACCGCTAATGGCTGGTTCTACAATTTGGTCTTCCATAGTGAAGGTAATATCCCAGCAGATCTAAGCTTCCAAGTTCGCGATAAGGACTTAGCACAGGTTCACACAACATACCACGACCAAGGAAAGGTGGAGAAATTCTTCCGTACTGAACAAAGTTTACTTCCGGGTGGCGGCGGACTTGGTAATAAACACCAATTCGTAGATGCAGCACCACTAGCTGATCGCATAGAGTACTACACCGCTGATAAAGACATTAGTTGGTTGGGAATGATTGTACTTAACAGTGTAACGAATGGTGTAACTGGTCAGGGCGTTACCTACGACACTCGAATTATGAAAAAAGGCAAATCCGAGGTGGAATGGAACCGTGGCCCGGTCAACCCTTCTACAGCGTCAACTTTCGGTGGATTAGAGCTGTTTCCATCCAGGCGAACAGGTGATACAATCTCCTTCGGTCACCGACTATTCTCATTCGGCGAAGAAGGACACGAACTAACTGAATATACTGGGGCATCGAAGCTGACCGGTACAACAGCAGTAACACGTACAGGTGGCAGTTCAGGTTCGGTAGCTAGCCCTGTTGGAATAACTGTCATCGTCCCGGCAGATGATTCTGAATATACTGTCACAACTACTGCAACTCGCCAAGTTGGTTGGTCTGATCTAGGTACTCAAGCAGAAACAACATGGACATTCCACTCCAAGCGCCCAGCCGGAGGTGAAACTACACTACTTCCGCTGTTAATGATCCGTGCAGATGGAGATTTTTATGGAGCTGATGCTGTGACAAGAAGAGATACGGATTTCATCTTAAACCTTGACGTTAATCGTGAGGATGGTGCTAAAGTGAAGCTAACTAAGCTTTCAGTAGAAATCTCATTCGATGACGGAAAGACATGGTCTCAGAATCCTATATTCGCTCAGACTATAGACAGTGGAAAAACAATTATTAACCACACTTCAGGAGGATTCGTTTCACTCCGATTAAAAGCAGAAGATAAATCGGGTAATAAAGTTAGTCAGACTATGATTCGTGCTTTTCGAATTCCAAGTTATAAATAAAACCGTTCCCTAAAAAATAGTATAAGGACACCCCTACGTTTTTCATAGACGTGTATAGAACTAGATCCGAATGGAGAAAGGTTCCGTACACGTTTCTTTTTTCCTTCTCATCGAAGTTTTTTAAAACTTTACTTAATCATTTCTTTTTGATACTCATGTATTATAAAAAAATCTGTTCTAATTATTTTTAATTATCGAATGCATTTAACATCTATTTCATCTAAGCTAACGAGATTCCATTATATTCCAACGAATTTCACCATTATTTCAAGAAATATTAACCTTATCAACCAAGTTCACAGCTTTATCGATAAAATACACATTGTGTTCGCATTTCCAAATATTTGCTTAATTATTTTACAAAGCAAAACCCTTATTGATAAATCAATAACGGGTCAAGTTTATCCTACTATTAAATTATTACTAATTCTCAATCGCTATGTAGTAAAAACTATGTATAGATCGAGATTTCAATTTTGACAACAGACCGTCTCGAATGGTCTGATCCGATCACATAAATCTAGTACTCTTTCATCGTTAGTAAACATGATAGCTACTTTTCCTCTAGTCTTTACCTCTTCTGCTAACAACACATCCAGATCTCTATCTAGTTTCGAATCAAGACTGGCTGTAGGTTCGTCAGATAGCATAATTTCTCAGTCATTCATCCAAGCACTTACAATTGCTACTCTTTGCTTTTCTCTACCAGAAAGATTTTCTGAATAGTAATAATCAAATTGCAAATAAAGAGACTTCATTTATTTAAGCCTCCAATTTATATCCGATTCCACGAATCGTTTTAATCATAAAATCAGACGTTCTCATCCTGAATCTTTCACGTAATCGTTTTATATGAACATCAACAGTCCGCACATCACCATCAAAGTCAGGTCCCCAGATCAATTGAATCAAATCTTCTCTAGTAAAAATACGGTTTGGATATCTTCCGAGTTGGGATAATAATTCAAATTCCTTTAATGGTAAAATAAAAATATTTCCATTAATACTAACTTCATAGCTCATTGGATTAATCACTGTTTGATTCAGATGAATACACTCTGTACTCAGCATTTTATAGCGGCGTAACAACGCTTTGATCCTGAATTGCAATTCTTTTGGTTCAAATGGTTTAACCAAGTAATCATCTGCTCCATATTCGAAACCTATTTCTTTATCTTGTAACTGGTCTTTTGATGAAAGAATGATAATGGGAATATCATAGAAACTACGAATCTCTTCGCACAGCTCATAACCATTTTTATTCGGCATCATAATATCAATAACAGCTAGATGGATTTTTTCTTTTTTAAGAACTTCAGATGCTTCAAGTCCATCACAAGCTTTAAAAATACCAAATCCTTCATTTTGCAAATGCATTGACACTAATTCCCTGATACTGGGATCATCATCAACAATTAAGATATGGTTCATGGTATACCTCCAATTATAGACAACATAGTTAATATAAAATTCTTTATCTTAAATCATTTTCATAAAGTTATTCTTATTCATGACAGTGAATTCTATAGTTCCTGCAATAATAACAGCAATATAAGGTCAATTTTCACAATTGAATTTTACTAGGTCCAACTAGACTTTTTCATGTGACAAATTTCGTGAATTAGAAAATGAACTATAATGTTTCCAAACTTACTATCTACATTTTTTGTTTATGAGAACTCATTAAAAATCACTAAAAATAATTATCTAGTAGGTTTATTTTCCATAAAAAAAAGATAGTTGTGTCAGAGAATTTATCCAAACCTAAACTATCTTTTATAAATTGCATCTTATAAATTGTTATCAAAATCAATATAAAATTCTTAGCTGATTATTTAGTATTAATACAACAAAATATAATCCCCTTTAGTAGACTACCCATCCTTTTTATCAGATAGGCTTTTTTTCGTGTCTACTATAAGAGGATAATCTAGGCTATACTTTTAAAATGTTTCAAATCATTTGTGACATCATTTTTCAAATTACATTTAAGTACTTTATTTAACTTTTATAGTTCGTTTTACAGAATCGCTTTTTTATTGTATTCCAAGTTCACTCTTCACCGTCTCTAACGTCTGCGATTTATATTTCTTTTTCGGAGTAGGTGAATTACTATTTGTTGGATTTTGCATTAAGTAATTTTGTTCGACATATGTCAAATCCTTCGCATCGACAACTCCGTCAAAATTAATATCCGCTGCACGTTTGTTTGTACCCCAATATGTTTGAATATAGAGTGCATCCATTACATCGATCACATCATCTTGATTTACATCACCGGCAACAGCAAATTCACTAATGTATTGTCTAAGTTGTCCCCAAATTATGCCATTCTTCTCGACCCCGATCGGAAGCTGGATTTTCATCATAAAATGTCCTGGCAATTTGAACTCCCAACTAAATGGTTTATCAGTAACAGGAAGCTTAGAAATACGATAGTCTCCATAACTAATGATTGAAGACGTACCATCATATTTCTTACCGTTAGCATCGATTAATTGAATTGATGCTCCAAGTTTTGTCCAATCAGCGTTGTATGCTATGCCACTTGCTTTTAACGTGCCATATAATTCAGAGAATGTAGGCTGTAGTTGCCATTCCATTCCCGCTGAAGAGATGGAAATTCGATTACCTAACTCATTTGAATAAGCAACTGTCGGATTAATTGCTGCACTTACTGCAAATGCTGTATCCTTCGCTTTTAAAGTTAGATTGATTGCTGGGATATTACCAGTCACTGACTTTGTTCCATCCATCATCAACTTTACTATTGAATTATTGCCTATCGTTTCAACAGTTACACCTGCTGTGCCGTAATTCGCTAGTGCATTATTTGGCTTTGCGTCTATGATTTCAAGGCTTTGGCCAATGTTGCTAAGAGTCCACTCTGCTGATTTTAACTTATCTATGTTATTTAAAACTAGGGTTGTAGATATTGTTTCTCCCATTTTGACGGTTGTTTTGTCAGTCTTTATATATCCGTACGGTGTACCCGCTTTAACAAAATAGTAGTTTTTCTTGTCAGATGTATTTTGCGCCCAGTCTAGTCCATTTAATGTAAAACGTAAGAATGGATTGGATTCATTCATCGGTACATCTAGATTTACAGTTCCATCTGCCCCGACTGGAAGGACAGGATTAAAGTTTCCATTAATTGAATAGTTGAGCTTGTTGACAGACTGATTTATGTTCAATCCAGATACCATCAATTTTTCCACATCTTCATCTTTAACTTTAACTTGAAGAGGCACTGATTTTTGTCCTGGTTGATATTCAATAACTGGTGATTCATTTTGGTCTAAGTTAGTTGAAATGTCTGGGCTATTATTATCGATATACACATCATTATAAGTTGTAAAAGTATGATTTCGCTCACTTGTACCAATCGCTTTTATCTGGTAATGTCCAGGTTTTGCGTAGCTCCGTATAGTAGAAATTGGCTTGTCAGGTTTTCCAGTAAATGCATAATAAGTACCATCAAAAACGTTGCTAATAAAATAATTAGTATTATCATACGAATCTTCCATTGGAATTGTTTCTAAAAAGCCAATATCCTGACCAGTTTTTCCGTCTTCTAAAACTAAATCAAGCTTTTTCATAGGAGCTTTCAAGTTAAAATTCAATGCAACACTAGTAGTAGTATTAAATGAACGTTTTACATGTAAATGCGGCGGTGAGATTGCATTTGAAGAAAGGGAAGTAGAGTTAAACCCTTCTCCTGTGACACGAACTCCGAATGGAATTCGATATTGATCCTTTTTGTCTGTTGTATTTGTAACTACTAAATCCCCTTCATATATCCCCTGATTTGCTGAATTCGGAATCTTAAGTGTAGTATTAACTGGTACCGATTTCTTTCCGTCTACCTCCACAAGTGGAGCCACATCTAATTTGACACCGTTAGCTTTCGCATCGAGTGAACCATTTGCACCTGTTTTAAATTTGACTGCTACCTTGAACGTTTTCGTTTCGTTATCAAGATTCTGGAATGTTAATTTCTTAGTGATAGTCTGTTTAGAATCAGCATATTGACTTCCAAAGCTAATTCCGCCTGTTTGATCTTTCATCATAACTACTTTTCCGTTCACAGGAATTGGCGTTTCATCTTGAACTTGAAGCATCATTCCTGTATGAATAGCACGATAAGGATCTACTCTTCCTGCTCCTACATCAAATACACTATTGCTTTCATCCATAGGTTTAGCTGTATTCATCAAAATCGTTTTAATATCTCCTGGCTGAAGATTTGGATTCGCCTGAAGTAGCAGAGCAGCAATTCCAGTTACATGTGGAGCAGCCATTGATGTACCTGACATTCGGTTATAAGCATATTTATAATTTGTTGAGTCATTTCGCCAAATCGCATAAGCAGGCACGCTTGATAAAACACTTACACCAGGCGCTGTAATTTCTGGTTTTATATCATAATTTTTACGAGAAGGTCCACGGGAGCTGAAATAAGCCAGTTCGTCACCTTTTGTATATTCTTCTTTAAAATTGTTGAAAGTCATCTTGTTATTACCAGCAGCTAATTGTGTAATTAAATCTAGTCCTTGTTCATAACTAAGCGAAAATGTAGGAACAAAGTTTTGTTCATCTCTAACATATTCTAATGGTCCTGCATTTGGGATATTGTTATAATTTAATACTGCAATTGCTCCATGGTCTTTTGCATAGACAACTTTGTTTTGTGTTCCAATAACTCCAGTACTAACTAAGGCTATTTTTCCAGTTACATCTTTATTCGTGTAATCATTTACATTTCCAACACCTAAATCAACAATCTCTAAAGTTTGTTTATCAAATGATCGTAAGTCTTCTGTAAAGTTTGAATAAAGATTACTTAAATCGTAAGTTTTGTTTGAATCACCGCTTAGTACCCCTGTATATTTCGCGATCGATATCGGAGTACTGCTTGCCCCAACGGTAAGTGCTAATGCAGCTGTTCCCGGTGTTCCAAGTGTATAAGAACTAGGTCCGGTGTTCCCTGCAGAAACAACTGCAGTTACACCGCTAAGTACTGCATAATTAATAGCTGTACTCGTAGGGTAAAATGGATCATTGATGTTTGTTCCTAAAGAAAGATTAATAACATCCATTCCATCCGAGACTGCTTTGTCAATTCCAGCTAAAATAGTATCTAAAACCCCTGTACCATATGGTCCAAGAACACGATATACATATAGATCTGCGTCAGGTGCAATCCCTTCTACAGCAACACCACCAGTGTTTTTAGCTTGACCTGCAATGGTACCTGATACGTGAGTTCCGTGTTCTGTATAATATGCACCTTGCCCTTCTGTTGGTGGTTTCGAACCGCTTTTTACCCAATCATCATACGTTGTTTCCATAGGGTCATTATCGTTGTCAACAAAGTCATATCCGCCTTTATAGGCACCTTTTAAATCTGGATGGTTATAATCGATACCCGTGTCGATTACTCCGACTTTAACACCTTTTCCTGTAAAACCTTCCTCATGCAGCTTATCTACTCCAAGAAATGGTATACTTTCAATATTTCTAGTAGAATCTTTTTCTCCTGTAGTATCTGAAATTACTGGTGGTTCGACAGTAAATGTAGCACTTTTATATACAGCTTTTACAGCATCAGATTGTAGAAGAGACTTAACTTCGTTGGCAGGTAGTTTAATAGAAACTCCGTTGTAAGCAGTTTTAAAACTACGCATAATTTTATAGGGGGATTTCCCGCTTTTCTCCTTTGATGCAGGCATTATTTTCTTTAAATCCGTACTAAAAGAGTCATGTTCACGATCTATGTTACGTTTCGCTTCAGCATTTGTTAGTTTCTTCTCTTTAATAGCAGCTTCAAGAATCGCTGGTTCCTCTGGCTTGGAATTAAATTCGACAATGACAGACGTTTCCTTATCGCTCTTTAGATCTTTTTCATTAAATCCTTGCAGACCATAGTTTTCTGTTGCTTCCATTTTCGTTAATGCATCTCGTTGTTCTTGTGTTAAAGAATTCAAAATTTGTTCAGCCTTTGAATTTGTTGCAGCTGAAGCGGAAACAGTACCATTTTGTGAAGGTGGAATTAGTATTCCCAATAAAATAGCAGCTGTTGCAGTGCTTTTTACAGCTCGACCAAGCCAAGTGAAATTTGATATTTTCATATAACCCCTTACCTCTTTCTAAAATAAATAGTCTATTAGTCACAAATATCGTTTAAAACTTACACCCTTTCTGTTCTTAATACTAATTAATAATCAGAATATTAGCAATTTAGTCTTTCTTATTTGACATTTTTTTAATTTCCATCTTTTCAAAAAAATGATCATACTAGTTCTTTTTACATAACAAATTTTAACTAGTATTCTATAATATTTAAAAATGTTAAAATCCTATTAATTTTGCTGTAACTTAACTATTTTCACCATTTACAAATACTTACTTTATTAACATGAATGAAAAACATTATATAAATATATAATGTTATTAAATAAAAAAGGTTAAATATTGTCCTAAATCATTTTTTTATTATTAATAAATTCGAACTATATAAATTGTTCCAATAATGAAATCACAACTTTTTTACTATACTTCAGAAATAAAATTTTACATGGTTATAAAAAATGATGAATCCCCTATCCTACATTCAGATCAAGGGTGGAATTACAAAATGAAACAATATCAGTATCTACTTAAAGAAAATAAAATCATCCAAAGTATGTCCCGAAAAGGTAACTGTTTAGATAATGCAGTTATGGAGAACTTCTTTGGTTTATTAAAGTCTGAATTATTTTATCTTCATGAATTTAAGAGTATAGAAGATTTTACTTTAGAATTAGAAAAGTATATCCACTACTACAATCACAAACGAATTAAGACAAAATTAAAAGGATTGAGCCCTGTACAATACAGGGTCAAATCCTCCCAAGCAGCGTAATTAAATTATGTGTCTAACTTTTTGGGTTCACTTCAATTTTTTATCTTGTGGTTTTTTTACTTTAACTACCTATATATAGTGCTCATTCTTTAGATTTCCTCATTACTGCTCTAAAAAAAACATGTATCCAAAGTCGAATACATGCCCAAAGACTACCCATTTCGAAACTATTAATTAATTAAACTACTTACTTTCTAGCTCCGTCTTTTCCAACTCTATATTTGCCTACTTTACCATTTACTGCCATAGCGCCAGATTTGTAGAAGTAGTAATATTTACCGTTTATTTTTTTCCAGCCATTAGTAAATTTTGAGCCATCGCTGTTTAAGTAATACTTTTTACCGTGTAGTGATAACCAGCCCTTTTTCATTGCACCGTTTTTATCAAAATAGTAATATTTACTATTAATTGATTTCCAGCCATTGCTAAATCTTGAACCATCGCTGTTTAAGTAATATTTCTTACCACTTACCGTTAACCAACCAGTTTTCATTACTCCATATTTATCGAAGTAGTAGTTTTTACCGCTAATTGATTTCCAGCCATTGCTAAATCTAGAGCCATCGCTGTTTAAGTAATACTTCTTACCACTTACTGTTAACCAACCAGTTTTCATTACACCGTTTTTATCGAAGTAATAGTTTTTACCACTAATTGATTTCCAGCCATTGATAAATTTAGAGCCGTCGCTGTTTAAGTAGTACTTCTTACCACTTACTGACACCCAACCAGTTAACTTAATACCAGCTTGATTGAAGTAATATGTTTTTCCACTTACCGTATACCAGCCAGTTACTTTCTCGCCTTTACTATTTAAATAGTAAGTATTTTTACCATCGTTTAACCAACCAGTTTGCATGTAGCCATCTTTATTAAAGAAGTACCACTTGCCACTAACATTTAACCAGCCAGTGTGAAAAGAGCCGTCTTTGTCCGCGTAAATGTATTTAGTTCCAACTTGTTTCCAAGCGTTACGTAATAGACCTGATTTAGCATCAAAGTATGCTTTATCATCATATAAGTTGAAGACACCAGTTTGTGCTACACCCTTAGAATCAAAATAGAAGTAGTTATTACTTTCTGGAACAAAAGTAACATCAGTCGCCATTAAACCGCCTTCTTGGTCAAAGTAATAGCGTTTTCCATTTAAATCTAACCAACCTCTGTGCATTTCGCCAGTTTTTGGATCAAAGTAGAATGTAGATTTCCATGTGTAATCATCTTCTGTTTGTTTTAATTCTAAGAAGCCTTTGTGCATTTTACCATTTTCGTCGTAGTAGTAAACTTTATTATCATCATTCACTACCCAACCAGTTGTGATTGGAGCATCTTCACGATTAATTACTACTTCCTTCACTGTTTCATTTCCAGCAAGGTCAGTCGCTTTTAATAAAACTTTATTTTCGCCTTCTTTTAATGGAACAGTCACTTGATAATCCTTATTTAGTGGCGTTAAGACACTCACCGGATCCTTTAATGGAACTTCGAATTCATGGTTTTCACCAACGTAGAATTCTAAGAAGTTGAAGTTATCTTTTAGATTCACATTAAATGTTACATGATCTACATCTTTATTTACTCGAGCTGGTGCATCTACATTAATTTCAGCAGCTTTTGTATCAACGTAAATATGACGTGCAATCGAGAAGCTTTTGTTAGCAAGGTCTGTTCCTTCTACTTGAACAGTATAATGACCATCTTGATCAAACATTAAAATTGTTGAATAGTTGTAGTGTCCAGTTTCTGGATCAAAAGTAAATGGAACTTCTTTTCCATTAACTTTAATTGTTTTAATACCAATTTCGTCTGTTACGAAACCTTTAACTGGAATTTTGTTATCGCTATAAGCTCCCCATGGTTCTGGTGAGTTTGGAACATAGCCACCAGCACCATCTGATGTACCGTCAGTGATATATACTAATGGAAGGTCTACGTCGCCAATTGCTGCAGTATCTTCTGCTGCATTACCAGCATAATCCATAGCAACTACTTCAATTACTGATTTATCTGGAGCGGTAACTAAATCATATGAAGATTTTGTTTTATCAGTTTGTCCAACAAGATTTCCATTTACGAAGATATAATACCCTTCAACCCCAGTTCCTTCATCCAATCCATCCCAAGTAACAACCTTCTTATCTGCATCGTAAGTTGCATGAATACTTGGCGCATGAGTATCAACATAGACCGGGATCTTCTTAGACTGCCATTGTGCACTTTCATAGCCAATAACAGATTTAATCTCATAACTGTATAAACCGTCTGGAACGACTTGACCATTTACTTTACCATCCCAAATAGTTGCATTGCTATACTTTAGTATGTCGCCGTTACCATTGTTAAAGGTATTTTTTGTAACATCAGATTGGGCACTTAAACGGCGAAGGAATTTACCATCTTTGTCAAGGATATTATATTGTACTTCTGATGCATTTCTTAAGAATGAAGGAACTGCATTGATATTATCATCATATTGATCCTCGTTTGGTGATAACGCATAATAATTCTTTCCAGGAACAGAACCCCAGAAATAATTATCGTCATCTCGTGTCATGTCCTTTGCATCTGGGCCATAAATAGGTTGTAAATCGAAATAACGATTTTCACCAAGATCATTGAAACCATCCACGATTGGAAGGCTATCCCACTTACCATAGAAGCCTACGTATGGGGCCGTTAAGTTGGGATGACCATCGGTACTAATAAGATTTACAGAACCTTCAACAAAAACGTTACTATGAAGATCTGCAAGTATCTTCTTTCCACTCTTATCAAAACCTGGAATTTTTGCATTTGTTAAATCAATTTTAACAGTGAAATCAATGGATTGACCTGCTTGAACTTTTATCGTTTCAGGAGCATCTATTTTTATACCTTCAAATGCCCCTGCTTGAAGAGCATTGCGATCAGCTCCATTAGTTTGATAGAATTCATCTGTTAATGCTGTTGTATCTACTTTATATTCTGCATCTTTATCAGAAATGTTTTTAGCTGTGAAAGTCATTGAAACTTGCTTAGATTGGAAATCCTTCAATTCGGACTTTGCTTCACCAGTTAACTTGTTAAAGAAGTAAACAGGTGTTGTAACAGCATTTTCAATTTGCATCATACCAGCACCTTGACGGCGTGGAGAGTATGGATGACCATCTAAGTCATTAATCACTTTCGCAGTATTCATCAACAAAACTTTTGCCAAGTGAGTACGTTCACTAACATTTAACGAACTAAAATGTTGGTTATTTTTCAGATACTCTTGTACTAATGCCGAACCACCAGCTACATGTGGAGATGCCATTGAAGTACCACTCATCACTTCATATTGATTATTATTAACCGTGGATAAGATATTTCCACCAGGTGCAGTGATTTCAGGCTTTAATTCAAGGCTAGGAGTAACTCCCCATGAAGTAAAGCTTGTCATACGGCCCATTTCAGCGTCTTCAGTTCTCTTTGTTTGGTTCACATGCATTGTTCCTGGACTTGTAAGTGCATTAGCTAATGTTAAACCTTCTGCACTTATGTTAATAAACATCATTGGAATATCAAAACCGCCTAGGTCAGCGTATTGAACTCCGTTTGTCGCATTCCATACGATAATACCAACCGCACCGGCTTGAGCTGCATACTTCGTCTTTTCAGCAAAAGTAAGTGAGCCACGAGCCACAAGAACAATTTTGCCTTTAACATCTACACCGTTATAATCATCTTGTGTACCTAATTTGTATGTTCCATTAGGATTTTTTCCTAGATTAACTATTGGTAAGTTTCCACCAAATTTGTCTGATAGTTTTTTCCAGTCATCGATCCCTTTACCTGTAACATTAATATCGTTTCCATCAAGCGTTATAGCATGTTCATAAAGGTAAGCTTCATTTCCAGAAGCAGCTACTGAAATCGTATCTTTGTTTAGGCCAGGTGCTCCTGTTACACCGATATCAGGGTTTTGAGTAAAAGGATCGTCCCATCCGTAACCAATTTGATCCGAATTACCAGAAGAAACAGCGCAAACAATACCATTGTCAACTGCACGAGTAATTGCAAGGTCTTCCGCACTATTTGGTTCATAAGAAGATGCCACAGAACCAAGACTCATATTTAAGACATCAGCGCCTAGTTTAATAGAGTCATCGATTGCAGCTAAATAAATATCAGACCATGTAGAACCATAGCTTGGGTCATTACTGAATACCTTCATCGCAAGAACTTGTGCTTCCGGTGCAACCCCTTTAACGCCGCCGTTTGCTTCATCACCGTTTGCTGCCGTAATACCCGCTACATGCATACCGTGCATTGAAGCACCAGGTCCAAGATCCGTAACTATACTGTTTTGGTCAAAATAATTATAGCCATATGGAACCTTGTCAGTATAGAAATGACCTGGTAATGATTTATCCTGTACAAGTTGAGCTACTTTCTCTTTTGTTAACCCTTCTTTTGAATGATCAGTTAATTTAAAATCACGGTGTGTAGGATCAATTCCTGTATCAATAATGGAGATAACCATACCTTTACCATCGTATCCTGTGTCTTTCCAAGTTTCTTTAGATTGGATAAATTGATGACTTTTCGTCATATCTGGAGTAACCTGCTCAGAAGTAGGACGATTATATTCGTTTGCTAAATAAACATTTTTTACACCTGAAGTAGCTTCAATTTTTGCTACATCACCAAATTCAACTACACCGCTGAAACCGTTAAATACAGTTGAATATTGCTTCGTATAATTAATGTTGATTCCTTTTTCTTGTAATTTAGATTTTACCGAACTTTGTTGGCTCGCTACTTTTGCATAAAGACTAGCCTTTTGACGCTCAGGTAAGTCCTTAAATATTTCCCCTTGTTTTGTTGCGTATTCAATTGGTGATTGGCCCTCCACTTCAACGATGACTCGTACTTTATCTGATGCTTTTAAATTTAATTTAGTATCAGTTACTTTGTTTTTGTACTGTTGATTCTTTGAATCCTCTAATTGTCTAATTTGTTTCAACTTTGATGTTAAATCACCTGGTCGATAAGAAGCTGCTAATGCTGGTGAAACCATAGCCAAATTAGAAAGCGCAAGAGCAGATGCTAAGGCATATGTAGTTATTTTACGATTCTTTATGTTGTTCATTTCCCAGTTCCTCTCAAGAAAATTTAAGTGAATAATAAGATAGATTAATAGAAACATTTTTCAAAATAACTTTATCAGTTAAATGAAGCCATTCGAGGTATATCGACAGATTCAGGATGTATTTCTCAATCAAGAACTCATCGAATTGATCCCAAAAATTTTTCCAGTTCCCCTTAGATATCTCCTTTCAGAATTTAAAAGTGTAGAAAGCTTACTAACGACAAGCGATAGCATTCTTAATCAAATGTAACGAATTCATACTATATCAACTTGATCATCGCCGTCAAACGAGTTTTTTTAATATTCTCTTTAACTTGAATATTCAATAATTATTAATGAAATTGAGAATTTTTATTGTTATCTTTAATTCTGTAACACAATTAATCACTTTTAAGGAGATGCATACGGAAAAACAAAGAGTCATTTAATTTAAAAATTACGGGAAGCTTCAATCCCAATGCAAAACCTTAATGTTAAGATCATAGGATGATTTTTGGAATCCACATAATATAAGATTTTGAACGGATATGATTTACTGAGTGGATGGATCGTAATCTAGATAAGAAAATTCTGCTTCTTTTGACACATTTTTGAATGAGGATATTTTTTAAAGTAGTTAAAATATAGTGGTATTTATTAAAATAAGAGTTACCCAAGTAACCCTTAAAACTAAACTAACCCATGCAATTATAATAAAGTCAGTGAAATTTTTGTTCAATGAAAAAGTAAGTTTCTAAGAGGAAGCGGGTCAATTATCGAAATAAAGATACAATTCATCAAGGAATAGTTTTGACTTAATTATTAAAGTGGATG
This sequence comes from Bacillus sp. AFS002410, assembly GCF_002556365.1. Lineage (NCBI taxonomy): Bacteria > Bacillati > Bacillota > Bacilli > Caryophanales > Bacillaceae > Bacillus > Bacillus sp. AFS002410. Next base: position 7,810 of record NZ_NUEU01000017.1, on the reverse strand, counting down.
AACATGATCGATTAACTTAGCTGTACAAGAACGATAACTACTATTAGAAAAAAAGCGTTCAATTGACGTCTTTTTTCCTATTTTATTTAAATTTATTGATTGTATCCCTATCTTTTTAAATGCTATTTTTTAGTTCTTTGACAAATTCCCTTGCCCCAATATAATACGTATTCTGTGTTTCCTTTGCTTGGTTTTCCCGTAATACTACTTAATAATAGTTCTAATACGAAAGAAGCTTAGGGGTAAAAAGTAATATCAAATAACCCTAAAGTAGCTTTGTATACTTTAGGGCTTTTTTTTATCCTCTGGAACACTACTAGCTGATTCCTTTACTTTCCAATTTTCAATCCTCAATGAAATTTTTGTCTATAATCATAAATTTGAAATTATATGGTAAAAATAGGGACATGATTAAAGCTAGGCAATAAAAGTCCTAGGAAGGAATGAAACGAAATAAAATGAATCGTAAAATAAAAATAAGTGATTTTCAATTACTTTGTATGATTTTTATGTTTGAGTTAGGTGCTCCAATACCAATTGAAATCTATAAAAGAGCTAAGCAAGATACTTGGATCAGTTTAATTTTGGGACTTGTTATTGGTTGTCTGTTACTTTATGTGATTATTAAGTTAAATTCATTTTTCCCAGAAATACCCTTTACAAAATATATACAACATATTTTAGGTAAATACATTGGTAAAGTATTAGCATTAATTTATATAGTATATTTTATTTACTATGCTGCTCTTGTTCTACGTAATTGCGAAGATATACTAGTAGTGACTTTATATAGCAGTTCATCACTTATTTCTATCGGCATATTAATGATGCTCTTAATGATGTACGCTCTTTATAAAGGCTTTGAAACATTTGCACGAGCAAATGAATTTATGTTTTTTGTTTCACTATTTTTTATTTTACTTTTTATTGGATTAGAGATGATTTCTAATATTATTAACTTTAATAATTTAAGGCCTGTTTTAGAAAATGGTTGGGAACCAGTATTAAAAGCCACTCCTTTATTGGTTTCAAATCCCTTTGGAGAAATATTTATATTTACTATGATTTTGCCGAATTTAACTAATCAAAAGAAAGCAATAAAGGTAGGAATATCATCTCTATTATTGTATGGAGTCATAGTGACTATACTTTCAATATTAAATATTTCAATATTGGGTGTTTCAGAAATAGAAAGAACTATCTATCCATTTCTTACTTCTGTTAGTTATATTAATATTGCAGATATTATTCAAAAATTGGATACTTTTCTTGTAATTCTTACAGTATATAATTTCTTCATAAAAATTACGGTTTATTTCTATTGTGCTGTTTCGGGATCAGCCGAGCTATTTGGAGTGAAGAGGAGTAGTGATTTAATCTATCCTATTGCAATAATAGTGTTAATTTGTTCATTATGGCTAGCGCCGAACTATATAGAACAGCGTATAAAGACCTCAGAAATAGTACCATTTTTATTACAGTTACCACTTCAAATAGTAATTCCTGTTATACTACTTATAATAGTTCTAATACGAAGGAAGCTTAGGGGTAAAAAGTTGGTAAGTAAAAGTGTTTGATTTGAACAATTCATACCATATATATTTTTTAAAATAATGATAAGATATATAAATGGAAAAGACTCAGTTTACTAGTTATTATCCAATAACCCTAAAGTAGCTTTTTATACTTTAGGGCTTCTTTTTATCCATTGGAACACTGATCGCCGACTACTTAAGAAGTGTAATTAAACTTCAGTTAATGTATGCTTTAGGTTCATTAATGAAATCAATAAAATCTAACTTATCTACTATTAACTTCATACGCGGTTCTAATTCCTGCTTCAATTGCACCTTGCATCCAGCCTGGTGTAGTTGATGAATGAGATCCAGCGAAATGAATTCTCCCTTCTGGCGTACTAATAAATTGACCTAATTCTTTTATCTGGTCTGGTTTAAACATGACAAATGCTCCTCCGGAATAAGGAAATTCATTCCAATCATGTGAGTAACCTATTAAGAACTCTGAAAACACTTCATTTCCAAATATATATGAAAGATCATTCAAGGCAATTTTTATTCGTTCTGCTTGTGTCATATTGTTCCAAATACTAGAGTCATCTTCCCATGTGTAGCTTGCTAACATAATCCCTGTATCAACAGACATCCCGGGTCCATGACTTGGAAAATATGAAAACTTAATTGGTAGATCAGTAGTTAATTTCCCACCATTTATTCCATATTTTTCCCAAAATCTCGTTTTAAATTGAAGAGCTATTTTAGTTGAATTTGCATAATGTATCTTCCTAATAACTTTCCTTTTATCATATGAAATTGACTCAAATGGAAGTAAATCTACAAAATTCAATAAAGAAAAAGGAATTGTAGAAATCACAAAGTCGCTAGACAGTTGATGCTCAGTATTTAGTATTTGATTTTCAGTATAAATTGTTACGTTTGATTCATTTTGTATAATTTTTTTTACTCTTTGATTCGTAATAATGTCGTCTTTAAGTTGTGGTAAAAATCCATTAATAAGATGATCAGTCCCACCTGAAATTTCATAAAGTTTTAGATCTTTTGTTATTAGTATTAAAACTTCCCTTAATATGGCTGTAAATGCAAGTTCAGAAAATCCTTCTAATCCAACAAACGTTTCAATTAGATTAACTGCTTCAGTTGATAGTGATACACCAACAGGGTTATATTTTAAAAAGTTTGCCATTGAATAATGATCATACAATTTAATAACGATATCCCAATTCTTTACTGGATCTTGATTAATAAAATCAATAACTGGATCAACTCCTAATAATAGTAACTCTAATGCCGTTTTTCCTTTTTCGCTTGAGGAGACCTTAAAATTTAATTGGTCTGGATTAGCATTATAATTTTTTTCATTTGTTAATACGTTATTAATATAAATCAGATCCTGAGGGGTGCTATTAATGAATTCATTAACTTGCAAATTAAATTTTTTTATATATTCAAAAACTAAATAGTGAAATGAAGGTATACGCATTGCCCCAAGATCTATATATTGATTATTAATAAAAGGTTCCCTTTTTGTGTAAATCCTCCCCCCTATTCTGTTATTTGATTCGATTATGGTAACACTATGCCCAGCTTCTTTTAGGAGTGAAGAAGCAACTAGACCAGATATACCTGCACCTATAATTGTAATATGTTTAGGTGAATTCGTTTTTTGTAATCCATTTTGAATTATGTATATCATTTGCTCCATTGAAAGTAGTAATTTTTGAATCAAAGATATCACCTCATCTTGAAATATAATAGCTACTAATAAAATATTATTCGTTTACGGGTTTAAGTAGAATTTCAAAAAAGATTAATTATCCTGATTCAAAATATAATTCAACTGATATGTACGAAACTGTCAACTCACCATACCTAAACGCTTCTAATTTTTTGTTTTTGTCTGTTTTTAGCCAGACTTATTCTAAGACTACCAACTTAATTTTTCATTCTAACTAAGTCTGTGAATAACCATTCTTTTAAATCAGAATAGAAGCCTTTATTTTCAAAGATAAATAATATTTGGGACTGATTTGGACAAGAGATTTACAAATAAACTCATATTCAAAAAAACTAAAATTCTTATAAAAAATACATTGTTTAAAATGGCCTCTAGTAAGGGATTCCAAAGTGTAACCGTCTAGGAAATAATTAATGAGGCAGATATTAACCGTGCAACCTTTTATTATCATTATAAGGATAAGTTGGATTTAATCGAGGAAGTTGAATTTGAAATACTTGAAGGGCTTATTCAAGATCTAGTCATTCCAATGATGGGTTGATAGATCTTTTATATAAAATTCTATTTTTGATTCCGTCAACGAAGTCTGTGCAATACTTTTCATAAAGAAATGTATTGACTTAAATAATAAAGTGGATGAATATGATCGATCATCTTAGCTTTACAAGAACGAAAACTACTAATAGGAAAAAAAGCGTTCAATTGACGTCTTTTTTTCCTATTTTTTTAAATTTATTGATTGTATCACTATCTTTTTAAATGCTGTTTTTTAATTCTTTGATAAATTCCCTTGCTTCCGGTGTTAAACCTTTCTTTTCTAAATAAATAAGCCAGAAATCTATTTCGAATAAGTTTTCTTCTTTTAAAGGCACAATCTTAATATCTCCGTTCAATACCATTGGGCGATTTTTAATCGTAAAATCATGAAGATATAAGATAGTTTGACTTTCTTTTACCAATTCAAATAAAAGGTTAATTCTATTTGACGTCAGTACTATATTTTTAGGATCCATTTTAGCAATTTTTAATAGCCTTTTATAGTCAGAATTTTTATACACTACTGTTTTTGCATGTATTAAATCTCTAGGGGCTACATAGTCCATAGAATAAAACGGAGATTTTTTACCAACAGCAATACATATGTGACCTCTATGTAAATGTTCGAACTTAATATTTCTTTCTTTTTTTAGTTCATCAATTGTTGCTGATATAAATGCAATGTCATAGTTATGTTTATTAAAATCTTGAATAATATTTACTGGGTTTTGCTCGACTATTTCGATTGATATATCCTTATGATCCATATTAAATTTCACCAATAGCTCTTGAATCAAATAAGAAAAAGTAGGGGCGGTTAGAATTTTTAATTGTGATTTATTATTACTTTTATAAATATCAATCTCTTTGTTTAAATCTTTAATGGTCTTTAGTAATATCATTGCTTTTGAAATTACTATTTTCCCTTCAAAAGTTGGAGTTACTCCAACTTTTGAACGATTAAATATTTTAATACCAAGCTCATTTTCTAATTGTGTAATTGATTGACTCATTCCTGATGGAGATATAAAAAATTTTTCAGCTGCCTTTGTAATAGACTTTTCATTTGCAATTGTTATAATGTACTCCATTTGTTCAAAATTCATCTTTTCACCTCAGCATTCAGCTTTTCTCATTTCTACTATCTTATATATTAGTTAAGAAAAGTTGAAGATACAATTTATTGTTAGTTTAATCTGCAAAACAATAACCATTCATCGGTTTAAAAACTAAACTTCAGTTAAGTATTTCTTCATAATGTTTACCATTTTTGTAAATGTACTAAATTTATCGTATATTGTAAAATTTTATTAATACGTATTATAAAATCTCTATTTAATTAATTTTCTACCCTTATCAAAATGAGAATATTCAAAACTCGCCAAAGAGTAAATAGTTTGCAACTTAAATTACTCTAAAATTCAACAAACATGAAGGGAGGAATTAGTTATGTATGAGGGTAAAATAATAAAGTTCTATCGAGAAAAATACAAACTAACACAAGAACAATTAGGTAAAAATATCTGTTCCATTACTCATATTAGTAAGATCGAATGTAATCGAACAACCTTTAATAATGAAATCATAAATATATTATCCGAGAGACTAGGAATCGTGATTGATGTTGAAATAAATAAATTAATCAATATTAAACATCGCTTAACACAATGGAATGATGCAATCATTATGCAATTAGCAGAAGAAATCGAACAAATCAATAGTGAATTAGAACATGAAGAATTGCTCGCGATTTCAGACTATATCCACTTATATCATTTACTTCGCGTTAGATATTTTTTAATTCATAATAATACTCGTGAAGCGATAAAAATCATAAAGAAAATACAAAAATTAGAGAACGAACTAACAGATTATGAATCCAATCTATTAAAACATGTTTTAGGAATTTATTATTTAAAATGTGAAGATCATATTAAAGCAATTCAAACGCTAAAACAAATCCAAATTGAGGATTATAAAAATCCAGAATATTACTATCACTTAGCGATGGCATACCATACAATTCAATCTCCAGTTTTGGCATACTATTTTGCAGAAAAATCGCATAAATATTTTAAAGATATTAATAACTATCTTAGAGTTATAGATGCTGAAATGATTATGATTATTCAAGTTACTGAAAACAGTGATTATGAAGAAATTATTACTCGTTTTAAGAGTTTAATCAAAAGCTGTGATATATGCAATGCTCCTGACCGAAAAGCCAAATTACTTCATAACTTAGCTTATGAGTACTACAGAAGAAAAAACTATGATCAAGCTAGGTTGCATTATAAGCAATCAATGTCCCTTAAAGATCCAGAATCTCCTAATTATTTACTTTCTTTGGAAGGATATATTCATACCTCTTTTAAAGGTGAGCTTATTCCAACAAATGAATTAATTCAACTTGCTGAAGATGGATTAATTATTGCGATTCGAATTAATCAATTATTGTATATTCATCTTTTTAGACTAATCCTTTATTTACTTAAATCGAAAGAAAAAGAGTACTTTAAATATTTAGCTAACAAAGCATTACCAATGTTTAATACGTATGGTTACACTTATTTAATTCAGCGATCTGAAAAAGAACTTTTTAACTATTATTCTAAAATAAACTTACCTGATAAAGCATTGGAAATGGCAAAATTAATACTTGTTACTTAAGTAAAAGCAAGAATACATAATGTATTCTTGTTTTTTTCTTAAGATTGAAATGTATTTTTCAATATAATTATCTGGTGAAAATTATATCTAATTAGTATACCTGATTTTTTTTATTTTTATTTTTATGTTGATCAATTAATTATATTTGCTTACCACTTTTTATTACTTAATTGTGATTGAACGTTTAACTTTCACACTTGCACCTGCCCACTTGGCCAACAGAATATAATGTATATTCTGTTTTTCATTTGCTTGGTTTCGATAACTTTACAGTAAATGTTCCTTTGTTGAAACTTTTACTTTCGCTACTACTTTATTACCTTTCATGACAACAATCGTCGTGTACGATCGTAATTTGATTTATGATGATTTGTGTTCGGTCCTCATTTTGACCTTTGATTGCGTCCCAATTTAAACTATTTGACTTCGTTTTCGCAGTTGACTTCTTGTTGTACCGAGTGATACCCTACTTAGTACTTGTTGTTTGGTATCTCCAAACTGTTTTCTTGACTAACTGACATCTGACTCGCGCTAAGCGCACTCAATGCGAAACAGTTCTACCCTTCATCGAACAATCACAGAAACATTTTTGTCTACTCGATGAAATTCATCAGATGTGAACTTTGACATATTCTCAATTGTTTTTTCTCATTCTCTATCAATTGCATTGAGAATGCTCTTTTTACTTTGTTCATCGAGTATGTCGATATCTTCTTTTGTTAAAGTTGGTGTATTTGGATTGCCATCTTTCTGACTGACAACAATATCCTGGTCGGGCTTACGTTTTTTATTCGAAATCGAAAGCTATTGTTTCGTTTCCTCGGTATGTACAAACGACATGTTTGACATTACTAAACCGAAGAGAGAAACATAAGTCATTCCTTGTGCAAATCTTTTTCTTATTTTCATACTCCCCCTCCTTAATTAGTCAATGAATTGTAAATTCTATGCTCAAACCCTAACCAAATATTTAAGTATTAACCATTTTGTTAATTCAGTAAATATAGTTTAATTTTACTTGAGATCGACAAAATCGTAAATTGGGGTAATATACAACTTTTTATTTCGACTAATCTCGACAATCTTTTAAAAATAACATGCATAATTTAGCGAATAAGTTTTTTACGTATTATAAGTTATCAAATTAGCAATATTTTAGATTTTTTGTCTTTAATTGACATAATTCATTTGGGCAATTTTAAAGATTTTTATGAAAATATCAAGTAAAAGTGTGTATTCCATTTTTTTACTCCATTTATCTAATAAAACTCTAAGTCATATTCAATCATTTTCTAAATTACATACTCAGTTATAAATGTCAACATAAGTA
>NZ_NUEU01000016.1:0-151661 GCF_002556365.1 Bacillus sp. AFS002410 | reverse complement strand
AACTGGAAAGAAGTTGGCGGGAAAGATGAGAAAATTAATGTAATTAACCGTCCAGCATCATCTGGTACTCGTGCAGCTTTTGAAAAGAAAATTATGAAAGACGTTAAAATTAACGATAGCGTAGGAACAGTTCAAGATTCAAACGGTGCGGTAGAACAAGCTGTTAACTCTACTCCTGGTGCGATTTCTTATCTTGCTAACTCATATTTAATTGGCGATAAAAAAGATGCATTAAAAACAGTTAAAATTGACGGAAAAGAATCTTCTACAGACAATATCGTTGCAGGTGATTACCCATTCTATTCTTATGAGTACATGATTACAAAAGGCGATGCAAAATCTCCTGTAAAAGAATATATCGAATTTATTAGTGGAGACGAGTTTGCTAATAAATTAGTTGAGATGGGCTATATCCCAGCTTCAAAAATGGCAGGTTTAGAATAAAAAAAAATAAAAAAAGAGAGTTGGTTTTATACCAACTCTTTAAACTAATTTATTAATGGATGATAAGGGGTTTATCATGAATTTCAAAAAAAGAAACTTTTTTCTAATTGAATACCTTGGAAGAACTCTTGTAACTTTATGTGGTTTCTTAATGGTTGCGATTACAATATCAATAATAGGCTTTATTGTTAGTAAGGGGATCCAATCGTTTACAGTAAATCATTTATCGTTAAGTGATATATTATTTTCAAAAAATTGGAGCCCAAATAATGCAGAACATCCGACATACGGTGCACTAATTTTTATTGTTGGATCGATTCTAGTATCTATTGGTGCTGTCATTATTGCTGCACCAGTTGCAATAGCATTAGCGGTTTTTATGAACTTTATCTCACCTAAATTTGGTCAAAAAGTATTAATCCCAGTTTTGGAGATTCTAGTTGGTATTCCTTCAGTAGTTTATGGATTTCTTGGCGTAACAATCTTAGTTCCACTTCTTAGAAATTTGGTTGGTGGAGTAGGTTTTAGTTTAATTGCCGGGATTATTGTTCTAAGTGTTATGATTTTACCTACAATAGCAAGTATTGCTTCTGATGCTGTGAGAGCTGTTCCTGGAACGTATTTAGAAGCATCATACGGACTTGGCTCTACAAGATGGCAAGCAATTAAATTAGCAATCATCCCTGCTGCAAAAACAAATATTTTAACAGCAATCGTTTTAGGTCTAGCACGTGCTTTTGGTGAAGCATTAGCAGTACAGATGGTAATTGGAAATACAGTTAAATTCCCGAATGGAATTTTTGATCCGACAGCAACATTAACAGGAATTTTAACAATGGATATGGCGAATACATTAAATGGTACAGCATGGAATAATACGTTATGGACTTTGGCAATGATTTTACTACTAATTTCATTCCTCTTTATTCTATTCATTCGTTTAATTGGGAGAAAGGGAGGATATGAATCATGATCGCAAGAAAAATGGATAAAATTTGGACTGGAGTTCTTTACGGAATCGCTGGTTTAGTTGTAGTTTTATTATTATTTTTGTTAAGTGAAATTATCTATAAAGGCTGGGGATTCTGGGATTTCAATTTCTTGTTTGGAAAACCTAGTAATATACAAGCAGGTGGAGGAATCGGACCACAGCTTTTTAACTCTTTTTATATCTTAGTCTTAACATTAATTATTTCAGTTCCAATTGGTGTAGGTGCTGGAATTTATATGGCAGAATACGCAAAACCAGGTCGTTTTTTAGGATTTTTAAGATTATGTATTGAAACATTAGCTTCTTTACCATCAATCGTAGTAGGGTTATTCGGATTATTAGTATTTGTAACACTAACAGGATGGGGATACACATTAATTGGCGGAGCATTAGCAATCTCAATTTTAAATTTACCAGGTTTAACAAGGGTAAGTGAAACAGCGTTATTAAATGTTCCGAAAAGTAGTAAAGAAGGTAGTCTTGGATTAGGTGCTACAAAATGGCAAACAATTGTTAAAATCAGTATTCCATCGGCATTTCCACAATTAATTACAGGTATCATTTTAGCTGCAGGAAGAATATTTGGTGAAGCAGCGGCATTAATTTATACAGCTGGATTAACAACACCAATTTTAAATAATGCTGCTCCATTAGATACACCGATGAATCCGTTTAATATTTTTAGACCAGCAGAAACATTAACAGTTCACATTTGGAAATTAAATTCAGAAGGTATTGTTCCAGATGCACAATCAATCGCAACGAAATCTGCTGCTGTTCTTATTGTCATGATTCTTCTATTTAATTTATTTGCTCGAGTGTTTGCAAAGTTTTTAAATAGACGTTTTACAGGGGCAAAAAGATAATGAAAAGTTTAAGATCTCTATGGAAGATTCCGTAGAGGTCTTTTTGCATATTTCTATTTTTAGGTAAAAGTGCAGCTACACTTCTGTCTTCACCGTTAATTAGCTTACGAATTTCATTAAAAAAATTATCATATATGGACATGCATACAAACAATTAAGGCTTGTCTCTATATAATATAGAAGTTTATAAGAGAGTGAAGTGAACATTATGCCTCCAAAGCCAAAAAAGCCAATTGATTCCAATGATTCAAATGAAGAGAATATTAATATTGCCTCAGCCTTTAGAGCAGTAAGTAGTACAAGTCTAAGGGTGCCCGAGGATACTTTTGTGAAAGTAAACTATCAAAAAAAACAATTTGATTTAGCAGTTGAATATAATCCGTTAACCTCAACATTTAGACCAAGAAATAATGGGGTTTATTTAGTTTCTGCAACGATTAGTTTTTTCCCTAATAATAACGATGTTAATTATAGAGCAAGAATCGAGCTTCGCGTGAACGGAAAACCTGCAATCGCGATTGATAATGATTTCTTCGGCCCAATACTATTCGGAAATACTGTAAATGTCTCATCAATCCTGAAACTAAACGCGAGGGATAAAGTGGAAGTATTTGCTCAAAGTAGCACCTCTGGAAGTATCGAAGCAAATGTCGATGGTGAAGTTAGTACTCACTTTGAAGCTGCGAGATTTCCATCTCCAACATCATAAATTTAAGAAAAGATGGAAAATAAATTCTAAGAGAAGTCTTAAGGTGAATTCATCTAATCTATCTGGTTGAGGAAACAAAAATGACAGTTTAAGTTAGAAAATGTGAGCTAGCTTTATAAAAAAATGTGTACAGAGATTTTCTGTGCACCTTTTTATCTTGGTGTAAATGAAATATAAAGATTTTCTAAAGATAGGTATCAATAATAAGGGAGCACAATATAGTAAAATTAGTGGCGTATCAATGGATATTACTCTTTCTAAACTACAGAAGGTAAATGAAGGAGTGAATGGAATGATGCAAAAGTCCGAAAGAATTGAAGTATATTGGGAAGATGTAATTGATGGGAGAGAATATGTGAAGAAAGCAATTACATCTATTAAGGAATTTTGTTGGGAAAATTGGAATAATGAAGAAAGTGGCCATCAACCAAGTAGGGTTGTATGGCATGATTTATATACTGGAAGATCGATTATCCCACGAAACCTTGACATTACACAACTTCAAGTGCACATCATCAGAATCTTATGTTTATTGGAATCCGCATACAGTGAAGGGCGATTTACAAGTTATATTAATGAAGAACTACAAAAAGGACTGAATCAGATTTATAAAACTTACGAAAGCCTATACGCCGAGGAAATGGCTGCTGCATCCGAAGAATGGGATCAGTTTGATTTTATAGAAAAGAAAAAAGATAGAGCGCAGGCTTTTTGGGATGGTTTTACACATGGGATTACCCAACAAATACTAGAATACGAGATCCAACTTCTAAATGAACGGCTTGACCATGTTCCTTCCCCAATTGAAAACAACATAGAGGATGATGAGGAATTAGAAGGGAATTATCTCAAATATAATTGTCCTTGTTGTGGTTATCAAACATTAGAAGAGCGCTGTGTTTGTGATATATGTATACTTTGTAACTGGGAGGATCTAACATCAATAGACTGCATAGAAGGTACTGAAGTAGATGAACCTAACGAAAATTCTTTTATGGCCGAAGCAAGAAAGAATTTTAAAGAAAATTATATTATGTATAGTCATATTAAACAAACTAGTAATGTAATTGAAGCAAAAAAGGCATTAATAAGTGCCTTTAATGAATTAGACAAATACAAAAAAGATTCAATTGAATATAAGGAACATTGGATCAAAATAAATCGTTACAAGCATATATTAAGCTTAGAAACAGATATATCAAAGATTAAACGTGATCTGGAAGATATAGATGGTGAGAAAGAATAAGTACTATCTAAAGGCGGCTCTCAGTGCTGCCTTTTTTATTTTTAAACTTGATACACAGCGAAAGATTTGTGAACACCACATGAAAAGCAGAGAAGTTGGCTATATAACAATGAAAGTGGCTTATTTAGCAGAGAAAGTCGCTCATAAGGGAGTACAATCGTTGATAAATTAGATTAACCATCAAGAATCAAACAAAGAAGCCACCCTAAAAGGTGGCTTCAAACATTATATCAACAAATTCTCGTACTATATCAATAAATTCTGGCACTTTATCAACAAAAATGACTACTTTATCAACAAAGTTCACAACTTTATCAATAAAGTACACTCCATGTTCGCATTTTACGCACCAGCCCAAAATCTCAGCACAAATCAAATCGGCAACTGAACAAAAAAGTACCACCTTACCCCAATACACTTTCCAGTCGTCGATAAAATAAGAGTAACCATCCAAAATCAAACAAAGAAGCCACCCTAAAAGGTGGCTTCAAACAATATATCAACAAATTTTCGTACTATATCAATAAATTCTGGCACTTTATCAACAAAAATGATTACTTTATCAACAAAGTTCACAACTATATCAATAAAGTACACTCCATGTTCGCACTTTCAGCACCCGCCCCGACCCGACTCACAAAAAATCAAATCGGCAACTGAACAATAAAAGTACTACCTTCCCCCAACACACTTTCCACAATAATATTCCCGCCATGGGCCTCTACAATTGACTGTGTGATCGATAAGCCTAACCCTGCGCCGCCATATTTTCTAGCACGGGAGCTGTCGCTTCGGTAAAATCGTTCAAATAAATGTGGTAGATGTGAATCATCAATACCAGGGCCGTTATCACTGATTATTATTTCGGCGCATGGGGTAGGAGTGCTATTAATAACGAGTGATAATTTAATGCTGCCACTTGTTGCATCGGTGTGCTGTACGGCATTTTGAAAAAGGTTCAGGATAATTTGTTTTATTTTATCTGGATCGTACATTCCTTTTATGTTTGCTGTTAAATCGAAGTGGACATTTCGTTCACCTGCTAAAATTCGTAGCTGTGGTTCCATTTCTGTCATTAGTTCATCAAGTCTAGTGTCAGTTAGATTCATTTCTGGTGCGCGGTCTAGTTTTGCTAGCAGTAGTAAATCCTCGACTAGTTTTTTAATTCTTGTTGATTCGCCGAGCATGCTGTTGAGTGCTGCATTTAGTTGTTCAGGTTTATTAGCGGCACCACGTAATAGTACTTCTAAAAATCCATGGATTGATGTTAATGGTGTACGGAGCTCATGAGATGCATCTGCAATGAAGCGACGCATTTGTTCTTTTGCTTCTCGTTCTGATTTGAATGAAGTTTCTAATCGCTTTAGCATGTTGTTAAATGATTCAGCTAATCGATCAATCTCTTCTTGTCCTTGATTAACAGGGAAGTGCTCGGTTAAATTTCCGGCATTTGTTCGTTCTACTGCAGTGACCATATTATTTAATGGTACAAGTGTCCGGCGAAGTGAAGGAATATAAAGAGCGAGACCACCTGCTAAGGCTAATAAGGATAAGCTTCCGAAGATAAGAAGCTGTTGTAATAAAACGTCTTTTATTGGAGTAGTTTCAATTCCCATTTGAACGATGCCTTCCAAATGGTCAGGTCCTCCAAATGGTTGAAAAACTACTAGCTGTTGTACACCTTTTTCATTCTTTATTATTTGGTATCCTACAGGCGTTCGATTATTAAAATTAGTTTCTATTTTCTTATATTCATTCTTTGTGAGACAAGGAGTGTTTAAATTACTTTCCTTTGCTAAATTAATGCATTTACCATTCGGATCGATAAACGTTAAAGATAAATAGGGCAAAAATAAAACTCGATTATTTGGATTTTGGTCTTTTGCGATTGGCTTATTCGTTTTATCGGGAAATCCATTTGGTAAGGGATATTGCTTTGAGAGTACATCCCAAGGAATAGAGCGCAATTGTGCATTTAACGATTCAGCTTGATTTCGGTACATAAATTGCTTCATTAATATAAATTGGAGTCCGCCTATTAATAATAGTAGAACAGCTAATATGAATAATGACTTCGAAAATAGCTGATATTTAAGTGAGTTTGGTGAAAAAATTCTTTTAAATTGTTTTATCATACTAAGTCGATTCGATAACCGGCACCTCTAAGTGTTCGGATTAATCGGTGTTCCTTATCATTTAATTTATCTCTTAACGAGCGGATATAAACTTCTACAATATTTTCTTCTCCTCCGAAATTATAGCCCCACACTTTATCTAAAATCATTGCCTTACTTAATACAATTCCGTGGTTTAAAACTAAGTATTTGAGGAGTTCATATTCAGTTGGCGAGAGCCCAAGGGCTTGTTCACGAAAGTTAATTTCTTTCCTTTTATCGTCAATTCGAAACGGTCCTAGAACAACTTCACTAAAAAGGCTAGGGAATTGATTTCTCACTCTAGCTTCAATTCGTGCTAGTAGTTCATCGAAACTAAATGGTTTGGCAACATAATCGTCGGCTCCAATTTTTAAGCCTTTTACTTTGTCGTCAACTTCGTCCTTTGCTGTCAGCATGATGATGGCAACATCAAGTCCTAATTTTCTCAACATTTTACATGTCTCAAATCCATCCATTCCAGGCATCATTACATCGAGAATCGCAACATGTGGTTTAAATTGTTGTGCGATATTGATTGCACTCATGCCATCTGATGCGGTTTCTATAATAAATCCTTCATTTTCAAGTCCCAATTGTAAAAATTGCAATATATGTGGTTCATCATCTACAAGCAGTATTTTTATCCCCTTTATTGATGTCATATTAATACCTTCCCATACTAATTTTTAATCATATATTAGCACAAATAAATTTGAATTTCGTAGAAGCGAATAAGCTTTCAGTAAACTTTCAGTTAGCACTCATGGGGAATTCAGTTAGACAAGGCAAAATGGTTACAGGTAAACAAAGACACAAAGATGCAACAACAGTGTTGCAACTTGAAATTTAAATTATAGGAGTGATTTAACAATGTTTTCAAAATGGAAATCGAGATTAGATATCCCGTTTGTTTTAATCGTACTACTTTCAGCAATTCTTAACGGGTATAACATTTGGACGGATAAATACGTAAATTCGTATTACACGTCGGCAGTTGCGAGTATGCTTCAAAGTTTTCATAACTTCTTTTTTGCATCCTTTGATCCAGGAGGATATGTAACGGTCGATAAACCACCAGTTACATTTTGGATTCAAACGATTAGTGCTTATATTTTTGGCTTGCATGGTTGGAGTGTCATTCTTCCACAAGCTTTATCGGGAATAGGATCGGTTTGTTTAATATATGTAATGGTAAAGCCTACATTTGGTAAAACTGCAGCTCGATTAAGTGCATTGGCAATTGCTATTACGCCGGTTTTAGTAGCAGTTAGCCGAACAAATAATATTGATAGTATGCTTGTCTTTACACTGTTACTTGCATCGTGGTTCCTATTTAAAGGACTTAAGAAAAATAAATTATGGTATGTGCTTGTTGCTTTCGCAATGATCGGTGTTGGCTTCAATGAAAAAATGCTTCAAGCGTATATGGTTTTACCAGCGTTTTATCTACTGTATTGGGTAGCTGCAAAAGTTAATTGGAAAAAGAAGCTTGGGATAATGGCGATAGCCACATCGATCCTTCTTGCTGTTTCACTATCATGGGCAGTAATTGTCGATTCGATACCAGCAAGTAAACGACCTTATGTTGGTAGTAGCCAAACGAACTCAGTACTTGAACTTGCATTTGGTTATAATGGCGTTTCACGTTTACTTGGCATGGATGGAGGCGGAGGAAATCAACCTAGTCAAAGTACAAGTAAATCGCAAAGTAGCACGGAAAATAGTGCTTCTCAAAATGATGGTACTGCTAATAATTCAAACAATGCAGCTTCAAGTAATTTGAACAATACAGCTTCGAATAATTCGAACAATGCAACTTCAAGTAATTCAAACAATACAGTTCCAACTAATGAATCGACTCAAGGGCAAAATGGAATGCCAGAAGGATTCCCAAATTTTGATGGTGGAACGAAAGGTAAAAATAGTAGCGGGATGTTTAATACAGGAACAGCTGGACCTTTCCGATTATTCCAATCAGAGCTTTCTGGACAAGCGAGCTGGTTGATTCCATTTGTATTATTTGGTTTAGTAGGAATCTTTATCGATTTACGTAAGAAGAATTTTACACAGAAACATAAGGAAGCATTATTTTGGACGGCATGGTTAGTACCAGTAATGGGATTCTTTAGTGTTGCAGGATTTTTTCATCAATATTATTTAATCATGCTTGCACCACCAGTAGCAGCTCTTGCTGGGGCGGGTTGGTCAAAGCTTTTTGAGTTATATCAAAGTAAGTTAAATTGGAAATCGTTCTTACTGCCAGCGGCTATCTTTATTACTGCGGTTTTCGAATGGTTCATCGTTCATCCTTATGATTCAGTTATTGGAATTGGTTGGTCAATTGCGATTTTAATTTTAGGTATTGGCGTAACAATTTGGCTGTCGATCATCAAGGTAAGTGGAAGTCGTATGCAATTTATAGCAGCGATTATTGGATTTTTCGTTTTACTAATTGGACCTATGTACTGGGCTTTTACGCCAATTACTTATGGGCAAAGCAGCATGTTACCAGCAGCAGGACCAACTTCATCAATGGGTGGCTTTGGTGGACCAGGCGGAATGAATGGTAATATGCCAGATGGAATGCCAGGTCAAGGTCAGCAAGATGGAAACGCGCAAGACGGCATGCCCGGACAAGGCGCGCAAGATGGAAATGCACAAAACGGAATGTCAGGTCAAGGCGGTCAAGATGGAAATACCCAAAATGGTACGCCAGGTCAAGGTCAGCAGGATGGAAATATGCCAAGTGGAATGCCGGGTCAAGGCGGACAGGATGGAACTAGTCAAGGAAATATGCCAAGTATGCCAGGTCAAGGTAGTAACAAGAACAGTAATGGTATGGGCAATGAACAAATCGATAAGAAAACGTACGCATATTTGACGAAAAATAATACTGGTGAGAAATTCTTATTTGCTACTGCAGATTATAGTACAGCAGCTTCTTACATTATTGAAACTGGAAAAGCAGTTATGGCAATGGGTGGTTTCTCTGGTTCGGATCCAATTCTGACAGTTGATAAGCTTGAAAAATTAGTGAAAGAAGGAAAAGTTAAATACTTTATGATATCTGATGGCATGGGCGGCCGCGGAGGTAGCTCTGAAATTACGGATTGGATTAAAAAACATGGTAAAGAGATTTCTTCTGATAAATGGCAGTCTAATTCTGATAATAGTACTGGTTTAGGTTTCCCTGGAGGAAGTAAGAAGCTTTATAAAGTTTCACTATAAAAAGGAGGGATAGTAAAGTGGCAGCAGTTAAATATTCAGTCATTATTCCAATGTATAACGAAGAGGCAGTTATACAGGAAACATATAGACAATTAAAAAAGGTTATGAACAGTGCAGGTGATTCTTACGAGTTGATCTTTATTAATGATGGAAGTAAGGATGGTTCGGTTGACATCATTAAGGATTATTGCAGTTGGGATAAAACGGTGAAATTGATTGATTTCTCTAGGAATTTCGGGCATCAAATTGCGATTTCAGCTGGGATGGATTATGCATCAGGTGAGGCAGTGATTATCATTGACGCGGATCTTCAAGATCCGCCTAGTCTTATCATAGACATGATTGGTAAATGGAAGGAAGGGTATGAAGTTGTTTATGCGAAACGATTAAAGCGTAATGGTGAGACTATTTTCAAGAAATGGTCAGCTGCAATGTTTTACAGAATTTTAAGGGCATCTACTGACATCTCAATTCCTGTTGATACTGGTGACTTTAGACTAATGGATCGAAAAGTTTGTGATGAAATGAAACAGCTATCTGAGAATAATCGATTTGTACGGGGACTTGTAAGCTGGGTGGGCTTCCGACAAACTGCAATTGAATATGAACGTGATGAGAGATTAGCAGGAGAAACGAAATATCCACTAAAAAAAATGATTAAGCTTTGTTTGGATGGTATCACTTCATTCTCCTATAAACCTTTAAAACTCGCAGGTTATTTAGGCGCAATTCTATCAAGCTTAGGATTTGTGTATATGATTTACGTCATTTATTTAGCTTTATTTACTGATTCAGTTATAAAAGGATGGTCTTCCTTAATAAGTATTATGCTTTTATTTAATGGATTTGTCTTAATTATTCTTGGAATACTTGGTGAATATGTTGGCCGAATTTATGACGAAACAAAAGGTCGACCACTTTATATTGTGCGGGAGTTACAAGGGTTAGAAAAAGAGAAATCAAAAAATAACCTTGATTTTCAACTATGATAAATCAATTTAAAGGTTTTGTTAAGTTTGGAATTGTAGGGCTAATAAACACAGGAGTAGATTTCATCGTATTTACTTTACTAATTTATGCAGTTACGAATATTCCATATTTAGTAGCGCAGATGATCTCGTACTCTTGTGGAATAGTGAATAGTTATCTACTAAATAAGAGGTGGACATTTAAAGCTAAAAATCAAAGTAGCGTTCAAGAAAAAACGCGCTTTGTGATCGTTAACGTCATTACATTACTACTCACTCTATTAATTTTAAAAGTTTGTAGCGAGTGGTTTGGATTGTCAGTGCTAGCCAGTAAATTAATGGCAACTTGTATTAGTGTATTAATGAATTACGTAGGAAGTCGTTACTGGGTATTTACTTCGTCTAAAGTGGGAGGAATTTAAAAATGAAAATAAAAAAAGCTGTTATTCCAGCGGCAGGCTTAGGAACTAGATTTCTACCTGCAACAAAGGCACAAGCAAAAGAAATGCTGCCAATCGTTGATAAGCCAGCTATTCAATATATCGTCGAAGAAGCAGTTCAATCAGGGATTGAAAGTATCATTATTGTAACGGGGAGAAATAAAAAATCAATTGAAGACCATTTTGATAAATCAGTAGAATTAGAGCATTCTCTCTTTATGGGTGGAAAACTAGATACGCTAAAGCTTGTCCAAAATATTAGTGAAATGGCGAATATCCATTATATTCGTCAAAGAGAACCTTTAGGTTTAGGGCACGCCATATTGTGTGCAGAGCAATTTATTGGTGATGAACCTTTCGCAGTCTTACTCGGAGACGATATTATGATTTCTGATCCACCGGCACTTAAGCAAATGATCAATTTGTACGATGAGACTAGTAAGCAAGTTATCGGAGTCAAGGCAGTTCCAACATCTGACGTGAATAAATACGGGATTATCTCTTCATCCAAAATTAAACAAAATGTACATGACGTATTTGGACTCGTAGAAAAGCCTAATCCAATGGAAGCACCATCAAATATGGCGATTATGGGTAGATATGTTTTAAATCCGTCTATTTTCACTATTCTTAGATCGCTTGAAAAAGGAGCAGGTGGTGAGTATCAATTAACGGATGCTCTTCATAAAAGCTGTGGTCTAGAAGGATTACTTGCATTAGAACTATCAGGTAATCGATATGACATTGGCGATAAATTAGGTTATTTAAAAGCAACGATGGAAATCGGTCTACAGAGAGAAGATTTATATCCGCAATTATTACCATATTTAAAAGGATTGATAGAAGAAGAGAGTGCAAAATTCGTTTAAATATAGTAAGTCATTGATACAAAATAGGATTGGAGAAACATTTGATGAGAATCTTAGTTGTAGGTGGTGCTGGCTATATTGGCTCACATGCAGTTTATCAGTTAATTGAAAAGGGTATGGAGGTTGTGGTGATCGATAATCTTTATACTGGCCATGAAAAAGCCGTTCATCCAAATGCAATTTTTTATAAAGGAGATATTCGGAATAAATCTTTCTTAAGAGAAATATTTCAACAGAAAAAGATTGAAGGTGTTATTCATTTTGCAGCCAAATCATTGGTTGGTGAATCAATGAAAAACCCAATTCATTATTTTGATCATAATGTTTATGGTACCCAAAATCTATTGGATGTAATGAATGAATTTAAAGTTAAATACATTGTATTTTCTTCCTCAGCTGCAACATACGGAGAGCAAAAACAAATGCCAATTACCGAAGATTTGGAAATGAAACCTACAAATACTTACGGTGAAACAAAGTTAATGATGGAAAAAATGTTGAATTGGTGTGACCAAGCATATGGCATAAAATACGTTGCACTTCGTTATTTCAATGTTGCTGGTGCTAAAGAAACAGGTGAAATTGGAGAAGACCATACTCCTGAAACACATTTAATCCCTTCTATTTTACAGGTTGCTTTAGGACAGAGAGAGCATATTACTATATTTGGAAATGATTATGACACACGGGATGGTACATGTATTCGTGATTATATTCATGTGGAAGATTTGATTAGTGCTCATACTTTAGCGCTTAGTTACTTAATAAGTGGTGGACAGAGTAATGTTTTCAATTTAGGGAGTGAGAAAGGATTTTCAGTAAAGGAAATCATTGATGCAGTTAGTGAAGTGACAAATCAATCAATCTCTCTGAAAATAGGAGAAAGACGCCAAGGTGACCCGGCTATTCTAATTGCATCATCCGAAAAGGCTAAAAAAATTTTAGGCTGGTATCCAAGGCGAAACGATATTCGCCAAATCATTACTGATTCATGGAACTGGCATAAGAGTCATCCAAGGGGATATGGGGATTAACTAGCTATTATATGAAAATGAAAGACTATAAACGAATAAGCGAATGTCAATAAAAGCCCGATTTCTCAATTATAATGTGGAGAAATTGGGCTTTTATTATTAAAAATGTGAAAATTTAAAATTGTTATCCTTTGACATTTTGTATACGTTTGTATACGTTATAGTTAATGAACTAGTGTATACAAATGTATACAAATGAGGGGGTTAATAAATGAGAAATGAAGAATTTAACGATCATCACAAAGAAGGAAAACACCGTGGGGATGGCTCTAGACGAAAAGAGCATCACCGAAATGGGGCAAAAACTTTCCGCCGTAGAAGAGCAATCGGTTTTTTAGAAATGATGAATATTAAGCGTTCGACATTAATGCAACAGTTAAATGCACCAGAGTTTCAATCAATTCACCAAATTATCGTTGGCGAGTTAAAGGCTATAGATATGGTAATTAATGAATTTGTTAAAGTGTTTGAAATCCACGAAAGTGAACTAGAGGAAAAAAGTGAAAGTACAAATGAAACGGCGGCATTGGATTCTAGTGAGTCAATCGAAAATGATGAAAAGTGACCCTTTGATGTAGGGAGATGAAAGCTGTAGGAGGATTTGTTGATGGATGGTGAGATAACATGTGGGGGTTGAGAAGCTATATAAAGCCGTATTGGAAATCTGCTTTAATTGCTCCGTTATTTATGATTTTTGAAGTGTTTTTTGATTTGCTTCAGCCAAAATATGCGGCTGATATTGTTAATCTTGGTTTAGTAAAACATGATATCCATACGATTGAACAGACTGGTGCTTTAATGGTTTTGGTAGCTGTATTGGGGTTACTAGCGGGCGTAGGGTGTAATTACTTTGCAATTCGAGCATCTCAAAATTTTGGTGCAGATTTAAGAGATGGACTATTTACGAAAGTTCAAGCATTCTCTTTTGAAAATCTTGATTCGTATAAGACGGGATCGTTAATTACTCGAATGACAAATGATGTTGTGCAAGTTCAAAACCTATTAAGAATTGCATTGCAATCGCTTGTGCGTACACCGGGCTTATTAATCGGTAGTGTTATTATGGCGATATGGATCAACTCTCGTCTAGGATTAATTCTTATGGGAACTTTATTTGTGTTAGTTGTACTATTAGTTATTTTAATTCGATTTTCTTACCCGTTATTTTCGAATGTACAAGCAAAGCTTGATGCTGTTAATAGTCGCTTACAAGAAAATTTGGCCGGAATTCGAGTTGTAAAAGCTTTTGTGCGTTCTGATTACGAAACGAAACAATTTAAAATTGCAAATAAAGATTATTCGCAAAGTGCTATAAAGGCTGCGCGTGTGATTGCGATGAATACACCGATTGTTACATTCATTATGAATATGTGTCTCGTAGGAATTCTTTTGTATGGTGGAAATCTAGTTCGAATGAATTCAGTTCAAGTTGGAGATTTAATTGCATTTATAAATTATGTAACGCAAGTCCTTTCATCTTTACTGATGGTCAGCACAATTCTTGTAAATATTTCGCAATCTAGCGTGTCTGCAAAACGTATTCAAGAAGTACTTACAACAAGACCTACAATTGAAAATTCTCTAGAGCAAGATCACACTTCTGTCTCAGGTAATATGATTGAATTTCATCAAGTAGGATTTTCTTATGGAAGTTCATCAAATGAGGATGAAGCAATTTTGAAGGACGTGAACTTTGAGGCAAAGCAAGGAGAAACAATTGCAATTATTGGTTCAACTGGTTCTGGAAAAACTTCATTAGTTCAGTTAATCCCAAGGCTTTATGATGTTACAGCGGGATCGATTTTAATGGATGGAGTAAATATTCAAAGACTGCCTCTTTTAGAACTTAGGAAGAAAATTGGAATGGTACTTCAGGAGTCATTTTTATTTACTGGTTCAATAAGAGATAATATTGCATTTGGAAAATCGGATGCGACTCAAGAGGAAATTGAAGAAGCTGCAACAGTCGCACAGGCTCATGATTTTATTTCCAAATTACCAGATGGTTATGAAACGAAAATCGGACAAAGAGGGGTCAACTTGTCTGGGGGACAAAAACAGCGAATTTCAATCGCCCGTGCATTATTAATTAAACCACCTGTTTTAATTTTAGATGACAGCACGAGTGCTTTAGACCTTAATACGGAAAAGAGGCTACGTGATTCTTTAAGTCATTTAATGAATGATAGCATTACATTCTTAATCGCTCAGAAAATTTCTTCTGTCGTAAATGCAGAGAAAATACTTGTGATGGAGGATGGGGCCATCGTAGGAAGCGGAACTCATCAAGAATTAATGAAAACATGCGTGGTTTACCAAGAAATTTATAAATCCCAATATGGTGAGAGGGAGGTTTACAATGTCCAATAACAACAATTCGAATATGAAAAATTCACCAAACCTCTTTCAAAATAGTTTTCGCCCAGGTCAACACCATCAGGGAATCCCTAAAGTTAGGTCGAAGAATGCAAAGACAACAGTATTTAGAATATGGAGTTATTTAAAAAAGCAGCGCCAAGGATTATGGATTGTCATTATTGCTACTGCTTTAACTTCTTGTTTTATGCTCTTAGCACCTTATTTAATAGGAAAAATCATTGATCTCTATATTGTTCCGCAAAAGTATAAAGGAGCAATTTTATTGAGCTTTGTATTACTTGTTGTCTATTTATTAGGCTCAGCTTCTACATGGCTTCAGCAATATGTCGCTTCAAGTGTATCGCAAAATACAGTGCGAGATATGAGGCAGGATCTATTTGAAAAATATCAAAGTTTACCAATTCCGTTTTTTGATCAAAAGACACATGGGGAATTAATGAGCCGAACGACGAATGACCTTGAAAATGTATCAATTACATTAAATCAAATAGTAGTCCAGTTAATTTCAAGTATATTTATACTAGTCGGCAGCGTTGCGATGATGCTCAGTTTGAGTGTTTGGATGACTTTGATTACACTTTTAACGGTACCGTTAATCACGTTTATAACGAAAAAAATTACAAAATATACTCGTCATTATTTTTCAGAGCAACAAAAGAGTTTAGGAGAAGTAAATGGATTTGTCCAAGAAAGCATTTCGGGATTAAGAGTGACGAAAGTTTTTGGACGTGAAACGAAATCAATCGAAGAATTTAAAGAGATGAATGAAAGACTACGAGTGGTAGGTTTAAAAGCTTTAAGCATTTCAGGCTCAATGGGACCAATCATGAACGCGATGCGAAATTTAAGTTTCGTTATTATTGCTGTAGTCGGTGGTGTGTTTGCATATCAACAAGTGATTACAATTGGGGTAATTGTTAGTTTTCTTAACTATTCAAGCCAATTTAGCCAGCCACTTAATCAGCTTGCTAATCAGTATAATTTACTTCAATCAGCTATTGCTGGAGCTGAACGTGTATTTGAAATACTAGACTTGAAGTCTGAAACATTTGAAGAAACGAATCAAATCGTTGATAAAAAATTAAAAGGTGAAGTTATATTTGATCACGTTCAATTTGGCTATACACAAAATGTATCTGTTTTAAAAGAACTTTCCTTCCAAGCTTCACCAGGTCAGATGATCGCTTTAGTCGGACCAACCGGAGCGGGAAAAACAACAATTATTAATTTGTTGACGCGTTTTTACGATATCCAATCAGGTAGGATTTTAATTGACGGTGAAGAAATTAACAAATATGATAAACACTTTTTAAGAAAGCAAATCGGTTTAGTACTACAGGATGCATATGTTTTTTCAGGAACGATCCGAGATAATATACGATATGGTCGTTTAGATGCGTCAGATAAAGAAGTGGAAAATGCAGCACGTTTAGCTAATGCGGACACGTTTATTAGAAAACTTCCTAAAGGATATGATACGCATTTAAATGCGGAAGGAAGTAACTTAAGCCAAGGTCAAAAACAACTTTTGACAATAGCTAGGGCAGTACTTGCTAATCCATCAATTCTTATTTTAGATGAAGCAACAAGTAGCGTTGATACAAGAACGGAATTTCATATTCAAGAAGCAATGAAAACATTAATGAATGGAAGAACTTCATTTGTGATTGCTCATCGACTTAGCACCATTCGAGAGGCTGACGCAATCCTAGTCATTAACGATGGTCAAATTATTGAAAAAGGATCGCACGAAGAGCTCTTGAAGCAAAATGGTTTTTATTCAAATTTATATAATACTCAACTTGCAGAAGGACATGTGAGCTGAGGGTAGATGAATTTATAAAGATGATCTCCGATATAAAAAGGGGGTCATCTTTTTTGCACAATAAATAAGCAAAGCGGCAAAAATATCGACGTATTTTCTTCCTCAGCTGCAACGTATGTGATACACCAGGTATTCGTGACTATATTCGTGGACCGAAATTCCTAGTTTACTAAAGACTTAATTCATTCAAGCGAGGAGTTCTTTTATCCTGCCATCAGATTTATTAAAATAGTATAATTATTATTTTCAGAATAATCTAAATAGTGTATAATTCGGGATATATTTGCAGCTTGTATGTAAAACGAATATTTGAATCAAGGGGGAAATGAATGTGAATGTTGAAAAACGGACTTTAGATTTTATACCAGAGAATGAAAGACACGGAAATGCTCGTAGTTTGTTTTCAATTTGGTTTAGTGCAAATATGCAAATTACTACACTTGTAACTGGCGCTTTAGCAGTTGTATTTGGACTGAATTTTTTCTGGGGCGTAACAGCCATTGTAATCGGTAATCTATTAGGAGCAATTTTTATGGCTTCACATTCAGTTCAAGGACCAAAACTAGGGATTCCACAAATGATTCAAAGCCGTGCACAATTTGGTGTAATTGGAGCAGTTGTACCTCTTGTTATTGTGATCCTGATGTATATGGGATTCTTTGCGAGTAGTGGGGTTTTAGGAGCTCAAGCGATTAGCAGTGCATTTTCTTTACCAGTCAATGCTGGAATTGTATTACTTGGTATCGTTACACTACTAATTACATTATTTGGCTATGACTTAATTCATAAAATGGAAAAGTATTTTGCAATTATTTTTACGATTGTTTTTTTAATAGTAACGTATAAGGCCCTAAGTCTACCTATGCCTTCAAAAATGTTCTCAATTGGACATGTTGAAATTGGTCCTTTTTTATTAATGGTCAGTATTGCAGCAACGTGGCAGTTAACGTATGCACCATATGTGGCAGATTATTCAAGATATTTACCAACGAATACTTCATCAGCAAAAACCTTTTTTTATACTTATGCAGGTACAGTAATCGGAACTGTTTGGATGATGTCATTAGGTGTTTTGTTAAGTCTAGCGATTCCTAAGTTTTTAGATAACTCAAGTACAGGGCTTGCTAATTTGGTTGGAAACCGATTCTCATTAATCATTTATATCGTTATTGTTTTAGGAGTTTTAGCTGTAAATGTACTGAATTTATATGGAGCGTTTATGTCCATTACAACAACTCTTGAAGCATTTACAAGTTTAAAAGGTACAGAAAAAACACGTTTTTGGTTGGTTTTTATAACAGTAATTATAGGCACATCACTTTCTATTTGGGGTCAAGGGAACTTCTTACATAATTTTGAAAGCTTTATTTTATTGTTATCCTATTTTATGGTGCCATGGACTGCAATTAATTTAATTGATTATTATTTATTGAGTATGGGTGAATTTAACATACAGGACGTTTTTAATGTAAATGGTCAATATGGGAGATTTAATTGGACAGCCATTATTTCTTATTTCATTGCGGTGATTCTCGAAATTCCTTTCGTAAATGCTGAAATGTATGAGGGACCTATCGCTAAAGCATTAAACGGTACAGATATTGCTTGGGTGGTCGGCTTATTAATTCCTTTCTTATTTTATTATTTACCTACAAAACGAAAAAGAAAATCTTCAATTAATAGTAAGAAAATAAATGAAACGATATAAATAGTAAAGAAGGCTCCTCAAAAAAATGAGGAGCTTTTTGTTACATATTAAAATGGGAAACGATGAAAAAATGTCGACTTAAGTGCAACTACGCCTCTGTATTCACCTGACGGCTCGCCAATGGGCGAGTTTTCTTTATGTGGAAATAACAAATTAAGAATGATCTCTTTTAATGGGATTTTTATTACATATTTTTCAACGTCAATATGGCACTAAATTAATTTGTTTTTGGCGAGGGAAAAAATTGTAAATCTAATAGGCTTGTAAACTGTATAATCAAAATGTACTATTTTAATATAGGACTGGGGGACGACATGGAAGAAAAGAAATGGTCGATTATTTTAAGCGTACTTTTTTTATTGTTTGTTTATGTACTTATTCATTTTGAAATAAATGCTCGAAATATTGAAAACTCAGTTCAAAAATTACAGGATCGAGAAGTAGAGCCGAAAAAGAAACTTCATTTTGTCCTTATTTCACAAGAGTTCGATAATCCGTACTGGAGGAAAGTACAAGAAGGAGCAGATGTTGCCGCAGAAAAATACGGAGTAAATGTTGAATACATTGGTCCTTTACGTACAAGTCCGGAAGAGCAAATTAAATTATTAGAAAAAGCAATTGCTTCTCAGGTAGATGGAATTATCGTACAAAGTCTTGATGAGAATACTTTTTCGCCCGTAATTAATAAAGCGGTTTCACAACATATTCCGGTTATTACAATCGATACAGATGCGCCAAAAAGTAAGCGTATTGCTTATGTCGGTACTAATAATTTTAACGCTGGGGAGCAATTAGGAAGAGTTGTTGTAGAGGAAACAGGCGGAGTTGGGAAAATTGGCGTAATCATTGGGAGTGAAAAATCAGAAAGTCAGCAGGCGAGACTTAATGGTTTTTTAAATGTTGTTAAAAAAAATCCGAATTTAGTAGTAAAGGAAATTGAGTCCTCTAATATATCAATCATTCAAGCAAAACTCCAAGCTGAAAATATGATGCGAAATAATAAAGATATTTCTATTATGGTTGGTACAAGTGCACTAGATGCAATTGGAATTTTAAATGCTTCAAAAAATTTAAAGCTAAACCAAGTTGAGATATTTGGATTTGATAATATTGAAGGTACACTTCAAGCAGTACAAGATGATTCAATTAAAGCAACTGTCATTCAAAAACCATATGAAATGGGCTATCAATCTGTGGGATTGTTGATTGATTCATTACATGGAAAAGCTATTCATAAAGAAAATTTTACACCAACCGAGGTGGTGACGAAAGAAACGTTGATCAGGAGGAGAAACGTTGAAAATTAGAACGAAATTATTTATTTTTATCCCCATTCTCGTTATTTTATTGAATCTAGTTTCGTTTTTTGTTTTTGAAAATGGAAAGAAGGTTCAAGAGAGTTATAATTTAATGATTAATAAAATATTTTTATATAAGCAAATCTCTTTAGAAACCCAAGAGAATTTAAGCTTAGTTAGTAGTTATATAATAAATCCACAACCTAAGAACTATCGTTCAATTATCCAGCATAGAAGCAATCTGCAAAAATTAAAACAGGAATTGTTAACGCATAATGCTACAAAAAATAATCAACTGGTATTAGAGAATTTTACTCATATGATTGATTCATTTTTAGCGTTAGAATCTTCAATTACAGACAATCTTGTCTCTCAAAATTTTTCAAGCTATACAGATCAATACCGCGATATAGAGAAAATAGCAGGATTTATTAGAGAGGATAGTCAAAATTTAGTTGATTTAGAGCTTAGTAATTATCAGCCTATTTTTCGAAAGATTATTGCAAATACTCAGTCTATGAATCAATTAGGTGTACAGCTGTTTGTTATTACGACAGTCATTAGCATTGTGTTTGCGATTTGGCTCTCAAGAAGTATTGTTATTCCGATTAACCGTCTAGTTTATATGGCCAAGCAAATTGGAAAGGGGAATTTTAATGTAGCTCCTCCTACTTTGTATCAAAATAATGAAATTGGTATTCTTGGGAAAATCCTCAATGAAATGTCAAAGAATTTAAGTAATTTAATGATTAAAAATATTGAAATTGTAGAGAAGGATCGACTTGTGAAGGAGCTTGAATTAAAGGCCTTACAAAGTCAGATTAACCCGCACTTTTTGTTTAATACATTAAACGTTATCTCTAAGCTAGCTTATATCGAAGGGGCTGAACAAACGAGTGATCTAACTGTATCAACCTCGAATTTGTTGCGCTATAATTTACGAAAATTAGACGAGCCTGTAACTCTTTTGGATGAAGTAAGAAATGCAGAAGAATATTTTTCAATTCAAAAAGCAAGATTTAGAGATCGTGTACGTTTCGAATTAAATATTGAGGAATCTTGCTTAGGGCATAAAGTTCCTTGTTTAACATTGCAACCACTTCTTGAAAACGCATTTATACATGGTATTGAAGGGATGGAACAAGGTGCTGTAATAGGGATTACGATCAAGAATCTTGATAAGTATATTTTCATTGAGATTTACGACAATGGTGCTGGTATGAAGGAAGAAACTAGAGAAGCGCTATTAAGTTCATCTATGCCGATTATCTCTCAAAAAAGCTCAACAGGATTAGGTACAACAAATGTTTTTAAACGCTGGCGCTTATTTTATGAAGAAGAAGATATTGTTGATATTAAAAGTGAAGTAAATAAAGGGACAACCATTATTTTAAAACTACCTGTCACATCATAATTTTATAATTGAAGGAGGTAACCTATGTATCGGTTATTAATTGTGGATGATGAACCATTAGAGCGTGAGGGACTTGAATTGATGATAAATCGATCAATGCCTAATCGGTTTCAATTTGAACAAGCTGGGAATGGAAGAATTGCGATCGAAAAATCAATTGAATACCAGCCCCATATTATCTTTATGGATATAAAAATGCCAGGTATTCAAGGGCTTGAAGCCGTTTCAGTAATCAAACAAAAACTGCCGGACACGAAAATATTCATGGTCACTGCATATGACTATTTTACATATGCACAAGAAGCAATCTCATTAGGTGTGAAGGATTATATTTTAAAGCCTGCTAAAAAGGACCATATCATCTCTTTGCTGCAAAAGATGATCGATGAAATTGAAGATGATCATAAAAAGAGATTACAAGAATTAGAGGCTATTGAAAATTTATCACTTATACGACCTTTAACTGAAAATGAATATACATTAATGTTAATGTTTAATACTGTTCAAGAACTGAATGTGAATCAATTGTCTGGGATTCTAGGATTTGAGATGGAGTACGGTTATGCGAGTGTCATTAAATTGCCAAAAGAAATCATTCAAAATGATAAAGAACAAAGACGTGTTTATGAATGTGTTAGGCATTTTATAAAATCTTCGAGAGATTGTTTAATTAGTCCAGTTGTCGATGGTCAATTAGCTATATTTATACCAGTTCAACCGAAGCGTGAAGACAATCTCCAAAAGCTAGTATTCTATCAAGATGCTTTAAAAACGATTGAGTATATTGAAAATCAAACTGGTCATAAAACGGTAATTGGTATAGGGTCCTTAAATCAAGGAATTGAAGGATTTAAGAAATCATATAATGAGGCAATGCAAGCAAGCTTAGATTGCAATGAACTAGCGCGGGTTAGTCAATATTCAGAGAGAGTGTCTTTAAGTATATCAGATGATGAAAAGCAAATTCTTATCGATTCTTTTAGAAAAGCTGATTTAGAAGATGTGATGAACCAATTCAATCATTTATATGAAAGATTCGTTAATTATCATGTTTTAAAGGTGAGAACAGAATTAAATTCTCTTTTTAATCAAATTTTTCAATCTCTCCGCAATTCATCGATTGATGTTGAGAAATTCCATATCCCAGATATAGACGATCTCAATCAGTTGAAGATGATCGTGGAGCAACAAATCATTAATTTAATTACAAAAATCGATCGTGAAAAAGAAATTAAAACGAATCATATGATGGTATTGGCTAGAGAATACATGGCTCAACATTTCATAGAGGATATCTCGCTAGAGCAAGTGGCCAACTATTTAAAATTAAATCCAGTTTATTTTAGTAAATTATTTAAAAAGCAAACGGCTGAGACTTTCAGTGATTATTTAATGAACTTAAGAATTAATAAGGCAAAACAATTAATGGAAAATAGAGAATTGAACTTAAAAGAAATTTGCTACCAAGTTGGCTATAATGATCCGAATTATTTTAGCCGAGTGTTTAAAAAATGTACGAATGAATCTCCGAAAGAATATAGGAAGAAAGTTTTAATGAATATTTGAAGAATTACTGATAAATGTACTCATATATAATCTAAAAAGAGGGACAAACTTTCAATATGATGAAGTTTGTCCGATTATAAATACAATAAATTTATACTAGTAGAAGAGTAAGTTGCGACCTTTTCTTGACGTTATGTCGAGGAAAGGTTTTTTTATGGAGATGAAAACTCTAGGGTAGGCCTAGCGTGGTAGTACAATAATTGCCCCGAGATACTAAACTATTTTTGGTCCACCAACCAAAATAGCATCAACTCACCGGTTTATGAACAAAAGTCCCCCTTTTATGCACAAATCCAGCAGCTTTAATCGACCGCTTGATCAAGAGTCGTTATGTTTTATTTTTTCTAATTATCTAGTATTTTTTAGTGTTTACAATCAGTCTATTACATAATTAGAATTGAAATTTTCTGCACTAATATGTCCTAAAGTTTAAAAAGTGCTAGTTTTAATATTCTGAATGTAACCGTTTTCTGTGGTGAGGTAAATTAGTACAGGTAATAGACAAAAGAGTGAAGGAAATGGGTAAGCGTTTCCAATTGAAAACATGATAATCTTAATTTGTAAGCGTAACCAGAAAAAAAGGGGGAAATACTTTGAAAAAGTTAACAAGGATTTTTTCAATAATTTCAGTAATTTTAGTAATGACTCTTCTTGCTGCTGGATGTGGAACTTCTTCAACATCAGGTGATAGTAGTTCTGCTGGTAAGAAAAGCAAAAATGGTAAAGTTGATATCGGTATCGTTTTACCTACAAAAGATGAGCCTCGTTGGACTCAAGATGAAACTCGCTTTAAAAATGCTTTAAAAGATACAGATTATTCAGTTGAAATTTTATTCTCACAAGGTGACTCTGCTAAAGAAAAAGCAAACGTTGATTCTTTAATCGCAAAAGGCATCAAAGTTTTAATTATTTGTCCTCAAGACGGCGCTGCTGCGGCTGCTTCAGCTGAAGCTGCAAAAGCTGCTGGTGTTAAAGTTATTTCTTATGACCGTTTAATTACAGGTACTGACGCTGTTGATTACTATGTTTCATTTGATAGTGTTGCTGTAGGTGCTGCACAAGCACAATATCTTGTAGACCATGCTTCAGGTAAATCAGGTCAACCTTTATACCTATACGCAGGTGCTGCATCTGATAACAATGCATTCTTATTCTTCCAAGGTGCTTGGAAAGTTCTTCAACCAAAAATTGCTGATGGTACATTCAAAGTTGAAAACTCTGCTGCTGCAAATAGCTTAAAAGCTAAAGCTGATTTAACTCGTGATGAGCAAGCTAAAATTATCGGTCAAGTTACGACTAACTGGGACTTTAACGTTGCTAAAAACTTAACTTCATCTAACTTAACAAAAGCTACAAAAGCTGACAAAGGTGATGTATTAGTTCTAGCTCCAAATGATGGAACTGCTCGTTCAATCGCTGATACGTTTAAATCTGATAAAGATGTATCTTCATATATTATTACTGGTCAAGATGCTGAAAAAGCTTCTGTACAATACATCATTGATGGCAAACAATCTATGACTGTGTTCAAAGATGTTCGTACTTTAGTTACTGATGCAATCTCAACTGCAACTTCAATCTTAAAAAATGAAACACCTGATGCTTCAGGCGTTACAAACAATGGTAAAGCTGATATTAAAACAAAACAAACAGATATTATTGTTGTTGATCAAAGCACAGTGAAGAAAGACTTAGTTGATTCTGGATACTATAGTGCTTCAGACTTCACTGGATTGAAGTAATTAATATAAGAGACAATGCAAAATAGTGATGGTCTAACCGTCACTATTTTGTTAATTATTCAATTTAATCAAGACTGGATAGATGGCAAATTCGGGAGACGGATCATATGAGTGAATATATTTTGGAGATGAGAAATATCTCAAAAGAGTTTCCAGGCGTTAAAGCATTAAGCGATGTTAACTTCAAAGTTAAAAAAGGTGAAATACATTGCTTAGTTGGTGAAAACGGTGCTGGAAAATCAACCTTAATGAAAGTATTAAGTGGTATTTATCCTTTTGGAACATATACAGGTGATATTGTTTTTGGAGACGAAGTTCAAAAGTTTTCAAAAATAAGTGATAGTGAAAAAAAGGGAATTGGAATTATCTATCAGGAATTATCTCTTTTTCCGGAGTTGTCCGTTTACGAAAATATTTTTATCGGACATGAAATTAAAAAGGGAATCACTGTAGATTTCAATGAAACGATTGTAAAAGCAATCGAAATGCTAAAAAAAGTAAAATTGGATGTAAATCCAGACGTGCAAATAAAAGAATTAGGTGTAGGGAAACAGCAACTTGTTGAGATCGCTAAAGCACTTTGTAAAGATGTTAAATTGCTTATTCTTGACGAACCTACAGCTGCTTTAAATGAAGATGATAGTGAAAATCTACTTTTCTTAATGGAAGAGTTAAAGAATCAAGGCATTTCTTGTATTATGATTTCGCATAAGCTTAAAGAAGTAATTGCTATTGCAGATACTGTTACAGTACTTCGCGATGGGAAAACAATTTGTTCTTTAAATAAAGAAGAAATCACCGAAAACACAATTATTAAACATATGGTTGGTCGTGAGATTGACGATATTTATCCGAAACGTCCGAACCAGAAGTTTGGTGAAGTTTCATTAGAATTAAAAGACTGGAATGTATACGATCCAAAATTAGGTCGAAAGATTCTTCATGATATCAATCTAAATGTTCGAAAAGGTGAAATTATAGGGATTGCTGGATTGATGGGGTCTGGACGAACAGAATTAGCGAAAAGTATTTTTGGAAATCCAACAAAATTCAAACTTGATGGTTCTGTATTAGTAAAAGGTGAAGCGAAGCGCTTTAAACATCCAAAAGATGCAATAAAATCTGGTATAGCCTATGTAACAGAGGATCGTAAAGGCGATGGATTAATCCTTGAACAAGATATTAAAAACAATATTTCAATTACGAATTTATTCGAAATTTCCAAATCAAGTGTGATTAATCAACATGAAGAAATTGTCGTTGCTAATGATTACTTAAATAAGCTAAACATTAAAGCTCCTTCAATCACTTCAATCGTCGGAAAATTAAGTGGTGGTAATCAGCAAAAAGTATCATTGAGTAAATGGTTATTTACAAATCCGAATGTACTTATTCTAGATGAACCAACACGTGGAATAGACGTAGGTGCAAAATTTGAAATCTATAGCTTTATGAATCTACTGGTTGAGCAAGGCATGAGCATTATCATGATTTCCTCTGAACTTCCAGAAGTCCTTGGTATGAGTGACCGAATTTATGTTATGGCAGAAGGTAAAATAACCGGGGAATTATCAAGAGAAGAAGCAACTCAAGAGAGCGTTATGGCTCTAGCTACCGTTTAAGAGAGGTTGAATAAAATGAACTTTTTTCAAGAAGCAGGCATGTTATTAAGAAAAAACATCCGTGAATATGGAATGTATATTGCTCTTGCAGTAATAATGTTAGTATTTACTTTAAATACAGATGGACTATTTATGTCATCTCGTAACTTAAGTGATTTAATTAATATGACAGGTTATGTAGCAGTCCTTGCTGTAGGGATGACACTAGTAATCGTCATACGTCATATTGACCTTTCAGTTGGATTCGTTGCAGGTTTTCTAGGAGCAGTAGTTGCTCTATTTCTAACACACGGCTTGCCAGTCTGGATCTCAATCATCGCAGTTCTAGTATTTGGTGCTGTTATTGGCTTAATTAATGGATTCTTTGTTGCTAATTTAGGAATACCATCATTCGTAGTTTCACTAGCTGGAATGTTAATATTCAAGGGACTGTTACTAATGTCTCTTGTTAAAACTGGTACGATCATCGTAGCTAACGAAAGCTTTAAAGCGATTGGAAATGGCTATATTCCTAGTTTAGGAGATTTGAATGGCTTACACTTATCAACACTATTAATTGGTGCGATCTCTATTATTCTTTTCATATGGAGTGACTTTAAAAAGCGAAGTGTAAACATAAAATATGGTTTTGAAGTACTTTCAATGCCAATGCAAATCATAAAATTATTATTTATTTCCGGTATCATTGGTTACATTTCCTATATTCTTGCAGGCTATCAAGGAATTTCTTGGACTGCTGTCATCATGCTTATTGTTGTAGCAGTTTATCATTTTATTACAACAAGAACTCCTTTAGGACGCCACATCTATGCAGTTGGTGGGAACCCTGAAGCTGCACAGCTAAGTGGTATTAGCGTAAAGAAAATCACTTACATCGTATTTGGTTCAATGAGTATGCTTGCGGCATTATCAGGCGTATTATTTACAGCTCGACTTGCATCTGCTTCTCCCCAGGCAGGTACAATGTTTGAGTTAGACGCTATTGCTGCAGCTTATGTAGGTGGTGTTTCTGCTGCAGGTGGTGTTGGTAAAGTAACAGGTACAATCATTGGTGCATTCGTTATGGCTTCATTAACAAGCGGTATGAACTTAATGGGTATCGATATTTCATACCAATACGTCATCCGAGGCGCAGTTCTTGTTCTTGCAGTAGTGTTTGACGTAATGACACGTAATAAAGGGAAATAATGATGAAAAACAGAAACGGTCTATGACTTGTTTCTGTTTTTTTATTTTATGGTTCTGTTAAGTTTGATGTTGATTTTGAGTTGGAAAAATGTTGAGTAATTAGAATTGGACTAAAGCATGCTTGAGTTACATATTTTTTTTGATTTAGACTCTATACTTGCCACTAAATCCTCTATTGTACCGAAGCATTTTTCGATTTCAGGCAAATGGTAAAATGTACTCGTAGTTTCAAAGTTATCTACTTCTTTGTTTGGTGAATATAAATAGACTTTTTTGCCACTTCCAAGAGCGAGACCTAATTCAATATGGCTTCCTTTTCCTGCTGGAAACAAAACAACTACAAAATCAGCTTTCATTACAGCTTCCTTCTCTTCTTGACCTATTACTTTTAGTTCTTCAAGTGTTGCAACGTTTTCATTTGTTGTCCAATCATATGTATTAATGAATCCTTTTTCTATTAAAATTTTACTAACATACCTAACCAATTCAATATTTTTAAGACTTGATGCAAGATAAAACTTCATTAATTCCCCTCCATTTTATTCTAAATTTTATCATAAATTCGAATTACACTTATTAGACTAATCTGCCATTTTATTGAATAAAAAAAGCGATCTTCTTATTGAAGAATCGCATTTGTTAGTTGGACAGCCAGTAAAATAATAATGAAACGATTATGTTTGGAAATCCTATTAAAGCTAATCTTATAGTTGTTTCAAGTCGCCCACGTCTATCTTCTTTTGATTCAGATGAATAATTTGCACGCATTCGATCACCACTAACCAGTGAACCTGAAAATAACATTGATAACATAATAAACACAACTCCAGTTGCTCCTGTAATTAGTGATGCGTTATTAATTCCAAATATGAATAAAGAGACCAAAACCCCAATTATTGAAAGTATGATACCAAAATAGAAATATTTCATAGATTTCTCCTCTTCCAATTTAATCCATATATAATTTTATTCAATGTTTATTAATAAAGTCCTTTTCTTATTAAACTATACTGGCGTTTACTTAAATAAAAAAAAGCTACCGAAGCAGCTTAAACGTTGTTTACTATAGCATGTGTTTCAATTACCTATTTCAAGAATAATTCTCCATAAAAAGGATAAAGGGTATCCAAATGCTATTAAAAATACAGTCGTAATAACCCATCTATATTTTTGGTTTTTTAGTTTTAAGTTTAAAACAACTAAACCGATTATGTATAATAATGTAATTCCATATGTTTCAACCATTTAATTTCTCCTTTTTAACTAAACACCTTTTTATTCAATTATCAAATTAACTTCCCATGATAATACGTATTGAACTAGCGCAATGCTTTAGTTGAATAAGAGTATATGTGTCAATTAAACATTTTGATAATTAAAGGGATCATGATATAAGAAACTAATGGACCAACCAATCCAAAACCAAGAAAAATTGCAACAAACTTGCCAAAAGTCGATAAACCTTTATTTCGTTCATCATTTAAACTTTCAAGTTTAGAATTCAGCGCTTTTAATTCTTTTAGAATTTCTTTATTTAGCTCTTCAGACATTATAATAATCTCCTTTAAATTAGTAATTTCTAATTTTAGTATAAAATAAATTGGAATATTTTGTAATTAATATTTTTTTGAAAGTTAGTTTTCTATTAAACTAGACTGTCATTTAGTTGCATAAGAATTTCAACAATCTACGCTAACAGAGCCTATTTTTAAAATTGGATTGTCTTTTGCAAAGGGTGAATGTATAACGAAAAGAGGAAAAACAATTGTTTTCTAGAATAGTTAAGAAACGAATATA
The DNA here is from genome assembly GCF_002556365.1 of Bacillus sp. AFS002410. Taxonomy (NCBI): domain Bacteria; kingdom Bacillati; phylum Bacillota; class Bacilli; order Caryophanales; family Bacillaceae; genus Bacillus; species Bacillus sp. AFS002410. The sequence continues at coordinate 122,171 of NZ_NUEU01000016.1, read as the reverse complement.
ATGTTAAATTTTGTAAAATGGAGTGGAGTATATGAAAGGCAATTCAGCAATTATAGGAGCATCAATTATTATTGGTTGTGCGATTTTAGGATTTTTCATACAGCTGACATTTTCAAATAATAAAAACGAACCATCCAAAATTTCGAAAGAATACAAATTTGAAATGATTCCAGTTAACGATAATAATGTGATTATTTTCAACAAAGAAACCGGAGAATATTGGAGAAAGTTTTTACCAAATAATGAAGGACCTACAAATTGGGAAAAAGAAAAGTCTCCGATTACAAAATAGTTTTTGGTATGGGTGGAAAAGGAGTAAAGCAACATGTTCTTTGGGAAAGTATTACTTACAATTGGAACAATATTTTTCATTTTAGCATTACCTGTGGCTTACTTTATTGGGGGCATGTCAACAGATGATCCAAGTGCCCCATGGTGGGCTTTTTGGGCTGGATTCTTTATTATTGAAGGAATACCAACATTAATCATCTTAAGTAGTCTAGTAATCATAAAGATTGTTAAGAGTGATGAGAAGAAATATAAGGAATCTCAATTGAAAGAGAAATAGTTGTAAAGATAGAATATAAGTTTACTAAGAATGTCTAATTAGGCATTCTTTTTTTATTTCAAAACAATGTTTTAATTTTAAATTTTAATTATTTGAATATCAAAATATAAAAGCATGAGCTTCCTCCTTCACCTAATATAATAGAATATCTTTCGATTAATCCTTCTTGAATGGAGTGAGTTTTATGCTTGAAGTTAAAGGGTTGGCTTCTTATTCACCTTTAGGGCATTTGAATGAATTTCGGAAAGATCCTTTACAGTTTTTAATTGATCTTTATACAAACCATGAAACAATTGTTTCTTTTCGATTTGCTCATCGTAAAATGAATTTGCTATTAGATCCAGATCTCATAAGAGAAGTATTAGTAACGAAACAAAATTCCTTTCATAAATCAAAACCATTTCAGGAGATGAAAACCTTACTTGGAGAGGGTTTATTAACAAGTGAGGATGAAGTACATATGCGCCAGCGTCGTTTAATTCAACCTTCGTTTACGAAGCAACATATACAATCCTATGCAGAGGATATGACGATGATCACCGAGGAGTTTATTCGTTCTTGGAATGACGGAGAAGAGCGTCTAATTAGTAGAGATATGATGGAGCTTACATTAGCGATTATTGCTAAAACGATGTTTAGTATGGATATGAAACAAGGGCATGACCGAGTTGGGCGGCATTTCGATATTATTATGGATATAGCGACGAAGAGAATCCGGTCTGTATTAAAAACGCCTCTTTTGTTGAACACACCAAAAAATAAATCCTTAACGGAGGCTATTAAAGCGATAGATAAGGTACTATATGAAATTATTGAAAAAAGAAATAACTCGGATACTAAGGATGATTTACTTGGACTGTTAATGCGAGCAAGAGACGAAGAGTCAAAACAGGGAATGACTAATCAACAATTAAGAGATGAAGCAATGACAATATTCCTAGCAGGTCATGAAACAACAGCAAATGCATTATCATGGTGTCTTTATCTTTTAACTCAGCATCCTAATAAAGCTAAATTATTATATGAAGAAGTAGATCGTGTTCTTGGAAAAAGACGTGCAAATTATCATTCGATGAAAGATTTAATTTATACACAGCAAATTATTTGGGAAAGTATGCGTCTTTATCCTCCTGCATGGCTTATAAGTAGGAAAGCTGTAGAGGATGTTAGTATTGGAGATTACAGAATTCATAAAGGGGAAACTGTTATGATGAGCTCATATATTATGCAACATTCCGATAAGTATTTCCAAAATGCAGTGGAGTTTATCCCAGAGCGCTTTAAAAATGGAAAGGTAGAAGGTGTACCTGAGTTTGCGTACTTTCCTTTTGGTGGTGGACCACGTGTTTGTATCGGGAATCATTTTGCAATAATGGAAGCAACTTTAGTATTAGCAACCATTGTGCAGCATTTTTCTATTGAACTAGCACCAAATCATCATAAAGTAGAGACAGAACCGCTTATTACACTTCGCCCTAAAAATGGACTTCGAATGATTGTAAAAAAGAGAAAATAAGCAGAATAAAGTACCTATAGCTATGTAAGTGTCTTTTCCTAGGTTTTCTCATAGAATATAACATTCTCTATACCGTATTTTTGGAAGGGGTTATATTACTTGGAAAAGACAAGACTTACTGGCCGGATTGTTACACAGGATGATGCGGACTATGAACAGGCCAGAACAAACAATACTTTAAACAATCCAAAATTTCCTAAAATAATCGTATTTTGTCAAAATAAGCGTGATGTATTAAATGCTTTGAATTGGGTGAAGGAAAATAATATGCCATTTAGAGTCAGAAGCGGCAGGCATAGCTATGAAAATTTTTCACTCGTAAATGGTGGGCTTGTAATAGATGTTAGCGAGATGAATACAGTTACTGTTGATTGCAAAAAAATGACGGCTAAAATACAAGCCGGGGCTGATTTAGGGAAAGTTTATAATATACTTTGGGAAAATGGTACGACAATTCCAGCAGGAACAGAAAGCAGTGTTGGTCTTGTTGGTCTTACACTTGGTGGGGGCATTGGAATGCTGTCACGATTGTATGGACTTACATGTGATAATTTGCTTGAAGTAGAAATAGCTGTATCGAATGGAAAGGGAAAAGCTAAAATCATTAGGGCAAATAAGAAACAAAATAGTGATCTATTTTGGGCTTGTCGTGGCGGTGGCGGAGGGAATTTTGGCATCGTAACGTCTCTTAAATTTAAAGTGCATCCAATTTCAAACGTATCAATCTTTTCAATTATATGGGAGTGGGAAGATTTTGAAGCTGTTTTTGAAGCATGGCAAAATTGGGCAATTAGTACGGACAACAAATTAACTTCAGAAATTGAATTTAAATCAAAGGAAGTAAATCAAATTATTGCTCAAGGTGAATTTGTAGGCCCGGTATCGAAATTAAGAGAACTGCTCCAACCACTAACAGAAACCGGATCACCTATAAAAGTGGATATAAAGGAAGTTCCTTATATTGAAGCTGTTCACTTCTTTGACGATCCAAGTGGTAACATACCTGCTCTTAAAAAGAGATCAGGATCTTTTCTTAATAAAACTTTTCCAAAGAGAGCAATCTTAATAATGAAAAGTTTTCTAGAAAATACACCAAATGAAACATCTAGCATTTGGCATCAATCTCTTGGTGGAGCAGTAAAACGGATAAGACCAGATGAAACGGCGTACTATTACAGGGATGCCATTATTGCTCAAGAGTATCTTTCTAATTGGAGCACACCTGAAGAAGAAAGAAGTCATATTCGATGGGTAGAAGAGTTAAGGAGTGCTTTATCAAGTTACACTACTGGTGACTATGTGAATTGGCCTGATCGATTTATTAGAAACTGGCCAACGGCATATTATGGTGGAAATTTACAGCGTCTTAGAATCGTGAAACGAGAATATGATCCATACAATCTATTTAATTTTCCACAAAGCATTCCACCATTAAATTTTTGGTTTTGAACTGAACACATGCAAATACATAACCGACCGATAAGATTTGTTAATTTGGTCGGTTATTATTTATGTCTAATTCTGTTTCTTATTTCCATTAATAAAGATAATATAATTCAATATTCCTGCTAAAAATAAGTACCCAAAACCGAATATAACGATTTGATAGTTTTTATCTACATAACCAAAATAACAACACGCCAAAGTTATAGGTAAAACCATTATAATAATGCAAAACTTAAGCACAAAACTAGGATAATCCATATGTTTTTCACCTTACAAAAGTATTTTTTATTTTAATTAGTTTTTCTTATTTATCATTAGTTATTCTTTTTTATACAAAAATGAAATTCTCTTTTATGACTTATACTAAATTAAGAAGTAAAACTATTAAATAGAAGGTGTCAAAATGAAGGATAAACAAATTGTAGGTGAAAAGGCAGTAGAGTATGTAAAAGATGGTATGATCGTTGGATTGGGTACGGGATCGACCGTTTTTTATACGATAAAAAAGCTAGGGCAATTAGTTAAAGACGGACTAAATATAAAGGGTATTGCAACCTCTGTTCAGACGGAAAAGCTTGCTAAAGAGGTTGGAATCCAACTCACAAGTTTTAGTGAAATTGAGCAAATTGATATTGCGATAGATGGGGCAGATGAAATTAATCCAGACTTGGAGCTAATTAAAGGAGGAGGAGGCGCGCTTTTAAGAGAGAAAATCATTGCGAAGGCAGCTAAAACATTTTTAGTAGTTGCCGATCCAAATAAGATGGTAGTGAAATTAGGTAAGTTCCGACTTCCGGTAGAAGTTATTCCATTTGGAATGGAAATGACTATGAAACAGATTAGAGCAATTGGTTTATGCCCTGAAATTCGTTTAAATGGAACGACACCGTTTATTACGGATAATGGAAACTATATTTTTGACTGCAATATACCTAATAACGTTCAATCTGAAATAATAGAAAGAGAGCTTAACTTAATACCTGGTGTGGTAGAAAATGGATTATTTGTTGGTATGACCGATCTTGTTATTACCTTGGACAAAGATAAGAATGTAATATTATTAAGTAAATAGTACATAGTAAATTATCGCACTCAATGAAATGAAAAAGTATATACTTGCCCCTTCTTTCTATTTACCTAATAATAGGATTAAAAGAATAAATAGGAAGAGGGGGATTCCATGCAATTGAGAGTTTCGGCTGTTCAATATCATCTTCACACAATTAACTCCTTTGAAGAGTTTGAAAATCAAGTAGAGCATTATATTAAAACTGCAGAGGAATTTGAAGCGGATTTTATCATTTTTCCGGAATTTTTTACGACTCAGCTTATGTCTATAGGTAATGAAAAAGGTGAAGCGTTAACGATTCAAGATTTACCTAGCTTTACGGAGCAATATCGCTCTTTATTTATTAAGATGGCTAAACAATACAATGTCCATATTATTGGAGGAACTCATGTAATCCGTAAAGGGGATCGACTATTAAATGTTGCACATTTGTTTTATCCAGATGGTCGTATTGGTGAGCAGGCAAAGCTTCATATGACGCCAACTGAGGTTAATGAATGGAATATGAGTACAGGGGATGGCTTAGAGGTTTTCGAGACAGATAAGGGTACGGTTGCTATGCTAACTTGCTATGATATTGAGTTTCCGGAAATCGTTCGAATGGCAAAGGCAAAAGGTGCAGATGTTATTTTCTGTCCATCATGCACAGACGATCGTCATGGATTCCATCGAGTACGTTATACATGCCATGCAAGAGCAATCGAAAATCAAGTATATGTCGTCAATACGGGTACGGTCGGTTCACTTCCAACCGTTGATTTTATGCGTGCAAATTTTGGTCAGGCAGCAGTGATTACTCCTAATGATATTCCGTTTCCTCCGAAAGGCATTATGGTGGAAGGTGAAATTAATCAGGATATGATTGTGACAGCTGATCTTAATTTAGATTTATTATATAAAGTTCGTGAAAAGGGATCTGTTACAACATGGCGTGACAGACGAACAGATCTTTATCCAGATTGGTAATTTGAATAAGTTTACTCTTAAAGAGAAAAGAGGATTCAACATGTATCGAAAAGAATTTTTTGTTTTCGAACAAGACAAACCAGTCCCAGTAGTAATCCGAAATTATAATGAGAATGACTTTGCAGATTTAATTCGCATTCAACAAGAAAGCTTTCCACCGCCATTTCCATCAGAGTTATGGTGGAATGAAGAACAGCTAAAAAATCATGTGACTCTCTTTTCGCAAGGCGCGTTATGCATCGAAGTAAATGGTCAAATGGCTGGTTCCATGACTGGTTTGCGCGTCGATTTTAATCCTCAACAACCGGACCATTCATGGGAAGAGGTTACAGATAATGGCTATATTCGTACCCATAATCCGAATGGGAATACCTTATATGTTGTTGATATAGGCGTCAGACCAACTTACCGGAAATTAGGTTTAGGCAAGTGGCTAATGTTTGCAATGTATGAAGTTGTCGTTCACCTAGGTTTGGAAAGATTACTAGGTGGAGGAAGAATGCCAGGCTACCATAAAGTCGAAAATAATCTGTCACCAGAACAATATGTAGATGCTGTAGTTAAAGGTGATTTAAAAGATCCCGTGATTAGCTTTTTACTACGATGCGGTCGCATGCCTGTTAAGGTTGTAGCTAATTATTTAGAAGATAATGAATCATGTAATTACGGGACTCTAATGGAATGGAGAAATCCATTTATACATTCTAATTAAAAGGAGATTAAGAAAATGGAATATAGAAGAATTACGAATATTAATGACCCATTATTTAAACAAATGCATCAGCTAATGCAAGATGTATTTCCTCCAGAAGAAGTATTAGAATTTGATCTTTGGAAAGAACCCTTGGAGGATCCAGGAATTCGTGTTTTTGTTGCAGTCCATGAAGATAAAGTTGTTGGCGCTACAGAATATCGCTATTATGAGGATTTTAATGTTGCCATGACTGATTTTACAATAATTGGACAAGCCGGTTTAGGAATCGGTACATATTTAGCACAAAATAGATTAGTAGATTTACAAACGTTAGCAGCTGAGAATAATAAGAAGTTATCTGGCATGTTTGCTGAAATATATAATCCTTATAAAGTAGAACACTATGAGTTTGGCGGCGTTAAACCAATGGACCCGTATGTAAGACGTGAAGTATTAGCTCACCTAGGCTATAAGCGACTAGATTTTGATTATGTTCACCCATCATGGAATAACGATGGTGAGGCTGTCACAGGACTTGATTTATGTTTCCTTCCGATGAACGAAGAAACAAATGAACTGCCATCAAGCTTAATCGTAAAATTTCTGAAGCGTTATTACACAGTATTATCAAATAGACCAGATTCATGGTATTCAATGATTGAAAACTTAGAAAAAAAAGAAAAAACTGCATTAGTGTATTTCTAATAACATTTAGCCACCAAAAAAAGCTTGTCGATCAAGTCTATACATAGACATGTCGAGAAGCTTTTTTAATGTTCTATTTAGTAGACTTAATAAATGTCGAACAATGCTTTTATCGTAATCTTTAATCTGACTGTTTTTGTTTTTCTTTTTCCTCTTTTTTATTATTCACTGAAGTAGTATAGGTTTTGTTTTTTTCGGAACCTTTTATTAGCTTGTAAATATAATCAGAAGTGAGTTTATAGCTATCTTCAATCTTTGTCGTTAAATAACTTGCTCGTTCAAATATAATAGAACGGATATTGTTGAGTTGGTGAGAGACTCTTTCCAGTAACGCCTCTTGTGTATCAAGTCGATCTAAAACCCCATGTTGAAATTCTTCTTGCTGAAGTAAACTATGAGCCACTTCATTCTGTTTTTCGATTAACTGATTTAATTGTAAGGAAAGAGTTTGGTTATCAGATTCACTTTTTTCTAAACGTTTTGTTAAATCTGTATACGCTTTATTTAAACTAATCATTTGATCAATAAGCGTTTGTTTCTCTAGACTTTCATTTGCGTCTAATATTTGTAACCGTTGAATCATTGCGCTATCGAATTTTTCGCGCTCATGGTTACTAACTATGAGACTATTTATTTGATTTATAACATGATTCCATTGGTTTGTTTGCAATTCTTCTAATTGTTCATAATGGGGCTTCAAATCAGAAATTGATTTTTCTAAGTTCATGTTATTCTTTTGTTGCTCTTCCATTAGTTCAGCTAAATAATTATGCCGAACAAGCCCTTGATTTGCTATTTGAATTTTTTCATTGTTTTTAAAAACATCAGGGTGTTCATTCTTATTAATAAATAATCCCACTACTATTTCTCCCTTTCTTTATTTTTTTCTAATATTTTATGTTCAGGAATAGATGGGGGAACTTGGGTTTATTTAGTTGGGCTAACGTGTAGTTAGAAAAATGCTCTTCTAGGAAGTATGGATTAAATAGTGGTCTGGCTATTTTTAAATATAAATTTTAGTAAAAGAGTAACTGCCGATCAATATAAAGTGGGAATTTAACTTACTTTCATCTGAATCTCTTATTAAATTAATATGTTAAATACAAGGATAAAGACCTATCCAAATGACTTTATAACGATTTAAAAATGTTATCTGAAAATTAAGTTAATTTGTATCACCAGCCTATTATCTTTGAATAGTATGATGTAAGGTGGTGATAATTTATGGATTTAGGTTTCGGACTTGCGGATTGGATGCTATATACTTTATGGGCGGTTATGGGATTATTAATTCTTGATTTTTTAGTAGCATTTATTCGTTCTTTCTGGAAAGGTTCATTCGATACTTCTTTTATACTAGGATATTTAAAAGATATTCTTTACTTTGTATTCCCATTGCAGTTTTTAATATCGATGTATTCACTTGATCCTTCTGGTTGGATTCTAATTACATTTTATTTTATCTGTGGAATCGCAGTTGTTATTAAGTATTTGAAAGACATTTTTAGTAAATTTCAATAAGTATTGAAAGCCCTCTCAATAGAGGGCTTTCTTATTTTCAAAATATAGTTTTTTTATACATAAATTTATAGGCACCAATGGGCTGATAACTTCATAGGATATTCAAAAAATTCCCTAAAAGGAAGTCATGTTTATGAAGAAATATCAATGGATAAAATGGCGAAGATTTATTATTTGGTTAGCAGTTATTGTAATTATTGGTACTGTGCTTACAGAAGGGGGACCAACTTATTGGCGTGTAGCAATATCAATCGCAAGTTTATTATTCCAGTTGCTCTTTGGGATACTGTTTGTGATTATACAGTTTGTAGCAATTTTCTGGTTTTTAGCTAGGGGACGTACTTATTGGATATTACCTGGTGAAACTGGTGCGACGTGGGATGATTATCGTGGAAACCCTGAGATTGTTGAAAATGCAAAACGAATCGTGACGCTATTGAAAGGTGTTAAAACATTTAAGGAGATGGGTGGAGAGGTAATACGTGGATTGCTGCTTTGTGGTCCTCCTGGTACAGGGAAGTCCTATCTTGCTCAAGTAATTGCCAATGAAGCTCAAGTACCTTTTGTTTATGCTTCGGCACCAAGTTTTCAAAACATGTTCTTTGGCGTAGGGAATTTAAAGGTAATGAGAATATACCAAAAGGCTAGAAAGTTAGCTAAAATTTACGGGTCGTGTATTATTTTTATAGATGAGGTCGATGCAATCGGAATGTCTCGCCAAGGCGGAGGTGCAGCTGGTGGCGGGGGAATGTTCGGTATGGGAATGGGCACTGGTTTATTAAATGAGTTGTTATTACAATTGGATCCTCCAAATATTGATAATTCTAAAATTGCTAAATTGCTTCGCTCACTTGGGTTGCGGAAAAAGAAAGCAGATCGTCCAGCGGTTCTGACGATTGCAGCTACAAATTTACCTGATGTACTTGATCAAGCGTTACTTCGACCAGGTCGATTTGACCGAAAGCTCTGGGTAGATGCTCCAGATTATGACGGAAGAATCGACGTTTTCCAATATTATCTTAAAAAAGTGAAAAGTGACGATACTCTAACACCAGAGCGGGCTGCACTTGATACAATTGGCTACAGCCCAGCACAGATTAAACATATTGTGAATGAGTCTGTCGTAATCGCTCATCAGCGAGGCGCAGTGCTTACAAATTATACTGACTTTAGGGATGCAATGGAGACTTATGAGTGGGGACTTAAACAGCCACTTAGATCCATGAGTGAAGACGAAAAGACGAATGTAGCTTACCACGAAGCAGGTCACGCGGTTGCTCAATATTTACTAAAACCACATGATCGAGTATGGAAAGTCACAATTATTCGTAGAGGTGACGCTCTAGGTCTAGCAGCAACTAAGCCAACAAAAGAAAGATACAACCGAAGCGATAGTGAGATTCTCGCAGCGATCCAAGTTTGTTTAGCGGCTAGAGCAGTAGAAGAAGAATTTCTACACAAAAAATTAAACGGCGTTACTTCTGACCTACAACAAGCTACACTTCTTGGTGGTGCATATCTAGGCCTAGTCGGTATGGGAGATGAACTTTTCAGCTGGAATGCATTAGGCTCACAAGCAGAAGGTCTAAGAGCTCTTCGACCTAAAATCAATCTTCTTCTAATGGATCAAATGAACCAAGTCAAAAAACTTGTAAAAGACCACGCTGAATTCGTACATTCAATTGCACAAGAGCTTCTAAAAAGAGGAGACTTAACAGGTGAAGAAATTGAAGATATATACGAAAGCATATATGACCGCACTCGTCCTGAGCCTCCTATTGTAACGGTGGGAAGTTATTACGAGAAGAATATTCAAAGATTGTTAAAGGACTTTGATCAGTTACCTGAAAGCGAGTAAATTTGCGATTGAGGTCAGAGTGACTATATAAATAAGTGAACCCACAAGGTAATTAATTTCCTTGTGGATTTTTTACGTTATTTCTTGGATTGTGGAAAAGTGCTACTGACCTAAGTACGATATCGACGAATTTTAGCGAACGATTAATAGTGAGTGGTGAGATTTAAATGAGTTCTGGCTATATATTACAGGAGATGGTGATTATTAAGGAGTTTTAGTCAGATATCAACAGGGGAAGGTGATTATTAAGGAATTTTAGTCAGATATCAGCAGGGGAAGGTGATTATTAAGGAGTTTTAGTCAGATATCAACAGAGGATGGTGATTATTAAGGAGTTTTAGTCAGATATCAACAGAGGATAGTGAGATATCAACGAGTATTAGCAATATATCAACGGATAATAGCAATATATCAACGAGTACTAGCAATATATCAACGAAGTTCACAACTTTATCAACAATGTTCACAGAGCGTTCGGATTTTGAAGCACTAATTTGGCTTTAATTTAACAAGCAAAATGAGTTCTAGCGTTTTACGCACAAAACTCACTGCGTTATGCACAAAAACCATTGCTTTACGCACAAAAACAGTTACTTATGAACAAAACTCTGCACTTTATGCACAAAACGATTTATGAACGAACTTCTGCACTTTAAGCACGAACCTCCACAAAGTGTCACCACCCAAAATAAAGGAATTCTCAATAGATAAACTGAATCAAAATAAAGTCCTCACAATTAAAAGTATCTTTTCAATCCCATAAGCATATTGATTAACAAATCTTAAATAGCATACTTGTCACAATAGATAGGAGAGTGAGTAATGGACAGTCTTTCAAACAAGCTAGGAAACGCAAATACAATCGACGAAGTAATTAATCAATTAGATGAGATTATTTCTATGAGTAATCAAACAAAAAGTAAACTAGGATATTTTGCTTCTTTATATCGGATGGTTACTATTAAAGTAAAAGAAGGGATTTTAGCAGATCAATTTGAAGATGGTGCAAGAATGGAAAGTCTGGATGTAAATTTTGCAAATTTCTATTTAAAAGCACTCAAAAATTATTTAAATGGTGACGCTTGTAGCCTTAGCTGGCAGTTAGCGTTTCGACAAGCGGAGGGCCGTAAATCTATTTTGCTACAGAATTTATTACTCGGTATTAACGCACATATTAATTTGGATTTAGGGGTAGCAGCTGCAATGGTATGCCGAAATACTGATATTTCATCTCTCTACAATGACTTTATGAATATAAATCGTATATTGGCATCTTTAGTGGACGAGGTAAGGGATGACATGGATCGAATATCGCCATGGATTGGTTTTTTAGACCGTATTGATCCAAAGGCTTCTAAGGCGATTATAAATTTCAGCTTAGAGAAATCACGGAATTATGCTTGGGATTTTGCAAAAAAGCTTGCAGGAGCCAAAGAGGCAGAGTGGGAGGGGCTAATTAAATTACATGATAATGAAGTTTCATCGATTGGCAACATGGTAGCAAAGCCAAGTGGTTGGATGCTAAAGACTGGCTTGTGGGCAATTCGTTTACGTGAATCTAAAAATATTGAAAGAAATTTAGATCTTTTAAATCATAATCGATTTGAAACTGCAACAACAGATGCTATTCAATTGTAAGATAAGGATTGTCATTTTTAGACCTTCATAGAAGAAATTTCGATTGCATAAATTGTATCGTTATTTGAAGCAATTGTGTAATCAGTACATATTAAAGGAGTGAATAAATTTGGAGGAACGTCAAAAAAGCTATGGACTTCTAGTTCGCCCAAGAGGATTAGTTGAAACAGATTTACCTCACAATTGGTTTAAAAGGATGCGAGAAAACTCTCCTATTTCTTTTGATCCGGATCGAAATTGTTGGGACGTATTTTGCTATAAGGATGTCCAAAAGGTCTTACAAAACTATAAGCAATTCAGCTCAAATAGAAATGGATCATTTCCAACATTACTAAGCTTGGATCCTCCAACCCACCGAAGATATCGTAATATTGTAAGCCAAGCATTTACTCCTAAAGCAATTCAAGCACTCTCTCCAAGAATTAAAGCTCTTACAAATGAATTATTAGCATCACTAAAGGGAAAATGTGAGATTGATATTGTTGCGGATATTGCTTTTCCACTCCCTGTTATTGTCATTTCTGAAATGCTCGGAGTACCAAGTGAAGATCGTGAAAAATTTAAGGAATGGTCTAATATTGTAGTATCGGGTACTCAAACTCTCTCTCCTGATGAAATGAATGAGTTGAAGGCAAAACAAGGTAAAGCGATACAAGACTTACGAAACTATTTTTATCAAATAGTTGAAAAAAGGCGTGATGATCCTAAAAATGATTTAGTGTCTACTTTAATTGCTGCAGAAGTAGATGGTGAGAAATTATCAGTTGAAGAACTATTAAGCTTTTGCTTCCTTCTACTCGTTGCAGGTAATGAAACCACTACTAATCTAATTGGTAATACAATGCTTACGTTGTTTGAGCATCCAAATGTACTGGATCAAGTATACAAAGATCATTCATTGGTTTCTGCTGTTATTGAAGAATCACTCCGTTACCGTTCTCCTGTACATAGCATGAATCGCTTTGTCACCGAAGATATGAATTTTAATGGAATAAATCTTAAAAAAGGGCAAGAAGTTTTGGCATGGATCGGTTCAGCAAATAGAGACGAAACTGTATTTACCAGACCTGAGAACTTTGATGTTAATCGCTCTCCAAATAATTATCTATCATTTGGTTCGGGCGTGCACTTTTGTTTAGGATCGCAGCTTGCAAAACTAGAGGCGAATATTTGTATTACAGAAATGCTAAAAACTTTACCAAATATGAAATTGGATAAAACGAGAGAGCTTACTATCATTTCAAGTACATTTGTATATGGGTATAAAGAGCTACCAGTTACTATAGGCTAAAAATTTAAGACAATACTCGTTAACAAGAGTGTTGTATTTACTATTTAAAAAATTAAACTTCTTCTGTTATATTATATAATTAGATAGATTTAGGATGAAAAGTAAACGATAGGTGATCAAATGATACATACATACTTAGGAGAGACAATTAGTTTTAATGTGCTTTATAAAAAGAGGAAATCAATTGGTATTTATATAGACTCTTATGGGAATGTTGAGGTTCAAGCTCCTAAAGATACTCCAGACAAAAAGGTCATTGAAGTATTAGAAATTAATTGGGAGTTGATTCTTCAGAAAGCAAATGAAATGAAGGAGCGACTTCGAGGTCCAAAGGAAAGGGCATATGAATTCGGCGAGACATTTCTTTATTTAGGAAGCTCATATCCTATTCAAATTTCGCACGATGAAAGTATTCAGCAAGATCAAGTGGTTTTAAAAAAAGATTGTCTAAATATTATTGTAAAACAGCTAGATGATGAACGAATACAACAGGCACTTAAACGGTTTTATTATCAGCAATGTAAAGCAATCGTTGAAAAGAGTATCAAAAAGTATCAAAGTAATTTTAAAGTGAAACCTTCTTCCATTCGTATTACTGATAGTAAAACGAACTGGGGGACTTGTGATTCAAAAAGGCAATTAACGTTTAATTGGAAGCTAGCTATGGCTCCACAACAAGTAATTGACTACGTAGTCGTTCATGAAATGTGTCATCTCATTCATATGAATCATGATCGTTCGTTTTGGAGACTAGTAGGTAAAATAATTCCTGATTATAAAGAAAGAGAAAATTGGTTAGCGTTATCTAGTTGGAAAATGACTGTATAGTAGTAGTCTAAATTTCTTATTTAAAATGGGACGACTTTTGTCGTCCCATTTTTTTAAAAGTTTGCCAACCATCTTATCAACAAAAAATCCGATATATCAACAAAAATCAGTACTATATCAAAAAAAACCAATGCTTTATCAACAAAGTTCACAGCTTTATCAATAAAGTACACAAAGTGTTCGCCATTTCCAAATAACAACTAGATCCAACCGTTTTCTTTATTTCTTATATAAAAAGTCAGCTAATTCCTTACTTTTTAGTCTTCTATTTTTACGGATTTTAGCGCGATCTTCTCCGCCTTCGTATAAGAATTTTTCTTCTTCAGTTTCCGGAATAATTTGTGGAACTTTAATTAAACTTCCGTCTTGATCCAAGGCAACAAAAGTTAAAAAGGCAGTTGCTGCGATTTTTTCTTCACCTGTTTTTAAGTTTTCTGCAGTTACTTTAACGAAAACTTCGAATGATGAGGTACCAGTCCAAGTTACATAACTTTCGAATGCTACAGAATCTTTCATCGTGATCGGGTGAAGAAAATCTACTGAATCTGTAGAAGCAGTTACAATTGATGATCTACAGAATTTCATTGCGGAAATACTTCCGATTATATCTAAGTCATTCATCAGTTTTCCACCGAACAAAGTATTGTGACTATTTACATCATTTGGTAAAACCAAATTTGTTCTAATGACTCTTGTTTCTTTACAAGTTACCATATGTTTTTCCCCATTCTTTAATTTTCTATAAATTGTACACTATTTATTGGAGAAATTATCAAACTTTATTTAAAAAAATACAATTATGGTCTTCCAACTGCAGAATGCTTATTAATCCTCAATTCTTAAAGATGCTATTTAACATCGCTTAGTTAAAAGTAAATTTGTCAATGAAATTTGTGGGGAAATGTGCAAATTTAAATAAGTTTATTTGGGTCGTTTACATTGACTTTTACTTCTTAAGTCGGTATATTTATATCTTGTTGAGACGGGATAAATACTACATATGGGTGTTATGATGAAAGTGAACACCTATATATCGATATATGGTAAAATCGATATAATCTATACGAGGAGGAACAGGTGATGATAAATACAATAATTGATGCTGAATTACCTGCGAATATACAGAAATTAAACAAAGACATAATGCATTTTCCAATGATTACACCTATTAATCCTGAAATGCATAAAACGACATTTAAAGGTGTATCTAGAACGGTTATGTTAGATCGATATGCATTTAAAGATATTAAGCTTAAAACTTTAGGAACAGGTGACTTAGTTGTTTTAACATATAAGGATGATCCAAAGTTTCCTCGTCGTGGATATGGTGAAGTAATTGCAATTGACTATAATAATGAAGAAGTAACTGTTCAATTAGATTCTCAATTTGAGGATGGGGCAATGATTACAGTTGCATTTAATAAAGTCGACAAGCCACTTGAAATCTTCTATGAACAAATTGCAGACCGTGTAGCACGTGGACTTGCATCTGCAGAAACTCCAGAAAAATTCTCCGATGTAAAAGATATGTTTTATGAAATTTTAGCGAACAAAACATTTGTACCAGCGGGACGTGTGTTGGCTGGTGCGGGCACAGGGGCTTCGACTACATTTTTTAACTGTTATGTTATGCCTCATATTCACGATTCTCGCGATGGGATTGGTGAACACCGTAAGAAGGTAATGGAAATTATGTCACGTGGTGGTGGCGTAGGGACGAACGGATCAACTTTACGTCCAAGAGATACAATTGTATATAGTGTGAACGGACGATCAAGTGGATCAGTTTCTTGGTTACACGATTTATCTGAACTAACAAACTTAGTTATTCAAGGTGGTTCAAGACGTGGGGCACAAATGATTATGATGAATGTAAATCATCCTGATATCGTAGAATTCATCGTATCGAAGAACCAGAATCCAAAGGTTTTACGTTATATAGCGCAAACAACAAAATCGAAATTAATTCGTGAAGAAGTAGAGCGTAAATTAAAGTTTGAGCAAATTAGTACAACTGAAAAGGCTGCTTTTGAAGCTTTAATTCAACTTGCAACAAATGACGGAAAGTTGGATACACCTGAAGTAGAGCAAGCAAAAGAACTTCTTAAAGATGGCGGTAAATATTCAGTTCATAACCCTGAGTTTTTAACAGGTGCAAATATATCTGTTTGTTTAACTGATGACTTTATGGAAGCTGTTGAAAATGACGGAGAATACAAGCTTCAATTCCCAGATTTAGAAAATTATGATGATGAAATGCGATTAATTTATGATCAAGAATGGCAGGAATGTGGAGATGTACGTGAATGGGCAGCGCGTGGATACGGTGTAAAAACATACAACACAATAAAAGCAAAAGAGCTTTGGGATTTAATTAATGTGTGTGCTACTTATTCTGCGGAGCCTGGTATCTTCTTCTTAGATAATGCAAACAAAATGACAAATGCTGTATCGTATGGTCAAAAAGTAGTTGCAACAAACCCTTGTGGAGAGCAACCACTAGCTCCATTCTCGGTTTGTAATTTAGCAGCAGTTAACTTAGCGGAAATGACTGAAAATGGTAAAGTTAACTGGGAAAAGTTAAAACGAACTGTTCAAATCGGGACGAGAATGCAAGATAACGTAATTGATGCAACTCCGTATTTCTTAGAAGAGAACACGAAGCAAGCACAAGGAGAACGACGTATCGGTTTAGGGGTAATGGGATTACACGATTTATTAATTCGTTGTGGTTTAGTATATGGCTCTGAAGCTGGAAACAAGCTTGTCGATCAACTTTTTGAAGCAATTGCTACTGCTGCTTATGAAACTTCAATTGAGTTAGCGAAAGAAAAAGGTGAATTTCCTTTCTTATCAACATTTGAAGATGGAAGAGAACGTTTTATTAACTCAGGATATATGAAAAAAATGCCTGAAGAAATTCGTGAAGCTGTATTAGAAAATGGTATTCGTAACTCCCACTTATTAACAATCGCTCCTACTGGAAGCACTGGAACGATGATGAATGTTAGTACAGGGCTTGAACCTTATTTCAATTTCGTATACTTCCGTTCAGGACGTCTAGGTAAATTCATACCAGTCGTAGCAGATATCGCGTTAGAGTGGTTAGAAGCTAATGGTTATGAAGTAACGGAAGAAAATGTTTATGAGATGATTGAACATTTACCAGAACAATTTGTTGGAACGATGGACCTTTCTCCAGAAGCTCATGCGGATGTTCAATGTATTATCCAAAGATGGATTGATTCTTCAATCAGTAAAACGGTTAATGCTCCTAAAGGTTACACTGTTGAACAAGTAGCGAAAGTATATGAAAGATTGCATAAAGGTGGCGCGAAAGGCGGAACGGTTTATGTAGATGGATCTCGTGACGCTCAAGTGCTTTCACTAACAAACGAAGAAAATGATTTTACAACTGTAGAACTAGAAGCGGTTGAAAATGTTGATACGCAAAATCATCAAGATCAAATATCTCCAACGAAAACAGGTAATGTAGGTGTAGAAAACGGAGATACTTGTCCAATCTGCTTGGTTGGTACTGTAGTTGAGCATGGTGGTTGCAATACATGTGATAACTGTCAAGTACAGCTAAAGTGTGGAATATAGGTATGGAAAAAGAAGCCAATTGAGGCTTCTTTTTTTCATACTTTTTTACTCAGTGAATAGATTGAATTGTATGGTAGACACTAAATCGAGATATGGATTGTGAAGCAAAATCATAGTCAATCTATGGTTTTTTTGATATATGTAGAGAGAATATAATGAAGAAAAATATGGAAAAGGGGGATTAGATGACACAGGGAAATGGAGCAGGATGGAATTTTGACAATAGTTATTCAAAGCTACCAGAATTCTTTTTTGCTATTCAAGACTTAAATCCAGTCAGTTCACCAGAATTAGTTGTTTTAAATAAGCCGTTAGCAGAATCTCTTGGTTTAGATGTTCAAGCTCTTCAAAACGAAGAAAGTGTAAATGTTTTTGCTGGGAATCAAATTCCAGAAGGTGGATTACCGCTTGCTCAAGCGTACGCAGGTCATCAGTTTGCTCATTTTAATATGCTTGGGGACGGAAGAGCATTATTGTTAGGCGAACAGATTACTCCGAACAATGAGCGATATGATGTACAACTTAAAGGGTCAGGTAGAACGCCTTATTCAAGAGGTGGAGATGGTCGTGCAGCACTTGGGCCGATGCTAAGGGAATATATAATTAGTGAGGCAATGCACGCCTTAGGGATTCCTACAACACGGAGCCTAGCGGTAGTAACGACAGGTGAACGGATTCAGCGTGATACTAGACTACCAGGTGCAATCATGACTCGGATTGCTGCTAGTCATATTCGTGTAGGTACGTTCCAGTATGTTTCAAGATGGGGCAGTGTAAATGAATTAAAAGAACTTGCTGATTATACGATCCAAAGGCATTATCCAGAAATAAAAAGTGATGATCCGAATCGTTATCTTTTATTGTTAAAGGGAGTTATTAAAAGGCAGGTTTCATTAATTATCAAATGGCAAATGGTTGGCTTTATTCATGGAGTAATGAACACTGACAATATGACAATTAGTGGAGAAACAATTGACTATGGTCCATGCGCATTCATGGATACGTATGATCCTGCAACGGTTTTTAGTTCAATTGATCTCCGTGGTCGATACGCATACGGTAATCAACCAAAAATGGCAGGTTGGAATTTGGCGCGTTTTGCTGAAACAGTTATACCTTTATTGCATGATGATCAAGAAAAGGCGCTAGAAATAGCACAAGATGCAATTTCTGAATATCCTATTGCTTATGTTGATAATTGGGTAGCTGGAATGAGGAAAAAAATAGGATTATTTAAAGAAGAGGAACAAGATAAATCATTAATTGATGAATTACTTGAAATAATGGAAAAGAATAAAGCGGATTATACGAACACGTTCAGAGCATTATCATATGGGCAGAAAGATGAACCATTATTCGAATCGGCTGAATATAAACAATGGGAAAAGCAGTGGCATGAGAGATTAAATAGACAATCAGAATCAAAAGAAGAATCTCTTCAACTGATGAAAGACAACAACCCTACGGTCATTCCGAGAAACCATCGTGTAGAAGAAGCATTAGAAGCAGCGACTAAAGACGGAGATTATAGTGTAATGGAGAAGTTGGTTAAAGTACTTTCTAATCCATTTGTTGAGTCTAAAGAACAGGTGAGTTATTGTTCACTTCCACCTGATCCGGACCGTCCTTATCAAACTTACTGTGGAACTTAATTAAACTTTACTATATAAAAGTGCTACCTTTAATTTGGAGGTAGCATTTTTTTATAATCATTTAAGAATTTGAGCATACATTTTGAATATATCTTTAAAATTTACTATATTGGTAAAAGTATATTAAAAGTTCTCGGATTCATAAAATTAGAGGGGAAGCATTTCCCTCTTTTTATTTTTAATCGATAGGCTAAAGAGAAAGAAGTGGAGAAGTTGAAGAAGCAACAAATTTACATCATTTTATTTTGTATTATGGTGGTATGGGGATTTAATGTTATTGCTACAAAAGTTCTAGTAGAAAACTTTATGCCTGTTACGATGACAGCAATTCGTGTATTTACTGCTGGGGTAAGTGTTTTTGTTATTTTATTTTTAATTAAAAAAGTTCGATTGCTTACTAAGAAGGAATTTGGGTATGTTTTTCCTGCGATGCTTTTAAATGTAGTCGCACATCATTATTTTTTATCGATTGGTCTTTCTCAAACTTCAGCATCAAACGGGGGCCTAATACTCGGGATGGGGCCACTTTTAACAGCCTTACTGTCAGTCTTCTTTTTAGGTAGTGTAATGACCTTTGTTAGAATATTAGGCGTTTTATTTGGATTTGCAGGAGTTGCTTTTATTGTTTTCCAAAGTGGTGGCGGATTTCACGGAGTGTCACACGGAGATTTTTATGTGTTTTTAGCAATTTTAGCTCAAGCTTCAAGCTTCGTGTTAATTAAAAAAGCTTCTAAAACTTTAGACCCAAGATTAATGACTGGATACATGCTAGTGATGGGTTCAATCATTTTATTTGGAATCAGTCAAATACTTGAGCCAGGTGGATTGGCAAGTATGGTACATCATTCTGCTGGAATTTGGGCGGTATTTTTTGCATCTGCAGTTGTTGCTACAGCTATGGGGCATATGCTATATAACTTCGCACTTGGCAAGGTTGGTACAACAGAGGCAGCAATATTTTTAAATCTAAATCCATTTTTTTCTCTAATTGGAGCGGTATTATTTTTAGGAGAAAAAATCGTTTTAACACAAGTTGTTGGCTTTATTTTAATTTTAATCGGTGTGCTGTTCGGTTCAGGGGTTTACGAAGATCTATCCCGTAAAATTAAAAGGGATAATCAATTTCAAGCTTAATTCAATATGATTACTTCAGACAATTACCTAAAGGTGATTGTCTTTTTTATTTTGTCTAGGAAAATGATATATAATCTTCAGCATTTCATGAAAAAAAACTTGCTATTTAGGGCATATTAAAGAGTATTCATACTATTTGGAAGGACCTCTTGATTATGACAACAATCGATCCTAGCTCTCAGTCGTTAAATTCAGAAATAAATGAATCAGAAATTCCTAGTTGGTTTTTAAAACTAAATAAGCTTAAAGCTAATTTTAATCATATTGAAAATGAATCGCAGTTTTACGAACAGTTTTTAACTTTCTTAACTAATGAAGAAACAGCGCTAGAGCTGCAATATAAAAATTTAAAGCATATTGAAAAATTGGAGAGAGAAATCCAATTATTAGAAGAGCGTTATTCGAAAGTAATGCAATCAAAGCTTGGAAAAATAATTCGATTTTATTGGAAGTTAAAAAGATGGGCTATAAGAAAGATAAAAGGTAGGTGAGTTATTTTTGAACAAGTTTGAAATTCAACAAAGACTAGAAGAAATTGAAAAAATGAAAATCGAAATATACCAACGAATGAATAGAGAAATCCCTGAGGACTCTAACTTTTCAAAATATCATTTCAAAAAGTTAGTAAATGGTATTAGCGTAATTCTCCCAACATATAAAGGCGAAAAGGTTATAACTAAGTGCATTGAATCATTAAAAGAACAAACCCTTTCATCAAAATATTTCGAAGTCATCTTTATTATTAACGGAGAAAAGGATCAAACGGAAGAGATTTTGATGCAATTTATAAAAGAGCAAAGTATAAATCACTTCAAAATTCTTTATTCAGAAGTAGCTAGTGTTTCGGCGGCAAGAAATATGGGGATTCAAGAAGCATCTAAAAAATATATTACTTTCTTAGATGATGACGATTATATTTCTACTAATTATCTTGAGAAACTGTTTAATCACGCTGATGAAGATTCAGTAGTGATTACACAAGTTGTCGATGTGGATCTAAATGGAAACATGAACCCCAATAACCCTATTAACTCCCAAATTAAAAAAGCGCTGGATAATAAACTTTATACTTATAATGACTTGAATAGTGTTTTAACTATGAACGCTTGTAAACTGATACCAACAAAGAATGTAAAAACCCAACACTATTCTGTCGGATTAAAAAGTGGAGAAGATGTAGTATTTTTTACTAAATTATTTGCTTCACATTACTTTCATCTTAAAGTTGTTCCGTTAGAAGAGCATGCAATTTATTATCGAGTTTTAAGAGATAACTCGGTTTCTAGACGTGAAAATTCATTTGAGTTTAGTGTAATTGAGCGTCTTCAAGTAATGAAACATCTTGATGTTTTACTTGGAGAAACAAATAGTCCTACAATCCAACAATTCATTAAAGGGAAAATACACGCTCAATATGGATTTATAGATCGGTATATAAATAATAGCAATGAATTGAGAGAAAAAGTAACTGAAGAAGTAAATAAACATCGTTTTGTCTATTTCCCTTATTTTAAGCTATACAATGGTGAGGCACGTTCTTTAATAATTTCTTATTGTTTTCCACCATATGTTGATACAAGTGGCACTGTGATGGCTAAGCGTATTATCGAAAATAATGAAGTAGTGGACGTCATTTATAATGATATGTCAAAGGTAAGGGAAACTGATTATCGTCAAAATGCAATGGTGGATGGGTTTATTCTTAATAGAATGGAAATATCATCTGCTAGTAGTTTTAAACAATGGAAATCAATGAAAGATTTTATAAAAAAATCTCTAAAGGAAATTAAATTTAAAGAAAAAAGAAATGGTACATATCATAAAGTTTATAGCCGAGCACTTTGGCCAGCTTCACACTTTTTGGCATTTGAATATAAACTAAAAAATCCAAAAGTAAGATGGGTTGCAGAGTTCTCTGATCCGATCCTTTTGGATATTCAAGGAAATGAGCGTAAGTCTGCAATTATTGATCTAGGATTTTATAAAAAGGTTAATGCCCTTTTAAAGAAAAATAATTTTCCACTAGCGTTTAATAATAATATGTTTTTTTGGTGTGAATATATTGCTTATGCATTTGCAGATGAAATTGTGTTTACAAATGAAAATCAGATGAAATACATGTCCGAAATGTTCCCGTTGCAAGAAATGAAAGAGGTCATTTTAAATAAAGCAAAAATTTGTAATCAACCGACATTAC
This sequence comes from Bacillus sp. AFS002410, assembly GCF_002556365.1. NCBI lineage: Bacteria > Bacillati > Bacillota > Bacilli > Caryophanales > Bacillaceae > Bacillus > Bacillus sp. AFS002410. The sequence continues at coordinate 99,482 of NZ_NUEU01000016.1, read as the reverse complement.
CGAAGCAATATTATCACGTTAAGGCAAGTAAATATGGAATTGATCCAAGTAAAGTAAACCTAGGGTATTTTGGTACATTTTATCAAACGAGAAAATTAAATGAATTAATAGAAGGGCTTAAAATAACGAAGCCTGAATTAAGAGATAAAATTAAACTTCATATTTTTACTTCTGATCCAAAGGCTCTAGCAAATGAATTATCAGGAGAGACAATTGAACAAAATATTAAAGTTAATCCGTACGTTAACTTTTTAGAGTTTTTGAATTTTACAACGAAATTTGATTGTCTAGTCGTAAACGATGCATTCACGAAAGATTATAAAGATATTAATCCTTATTTACCGTCGAAATTGAGCGATTATAAAGGTAGTGGGAATAATATTTGGGGGATTTTTGAAAAAGGTAGTATATTAAGTAGATTTGATACGAAATACAAATCAGAAATTGGTGATACAGAAGGAGCCGCTAAAGTTTTTGAATCTTTAGTTATGGAGAAAATCATTCAACAAATCAACCAATTTGATGAAGAATTACCAAATGAGAAATTAAATTAAAACCGACGATATTTTTTATGAAGCTACTTCTAAATTGAGAGTAGCGATTAATTATAAAGGGTAGATGTTTAATGGTTAAAAAAAGCTTTCATTTTCTAGGACCAATTCTTATAGGGTTGGTCTGTAGTTATTTACTTGTTATCTGGTCTCATAATTATTTGTGGAAAAACGATGTAAAACTTTATCAGAATTGGATGCTAACAGATACTTTTAAATGGAACTTTTTGATTGTATCAGTTATTGTTTCCATCATTGTGATCGGTCTGTTTTCCCTTGGCTATAACGTTTGGTGGATTTTAGTGACGATTGTCGGGGCATTAGGAATATTCTCTTATGCACTATCGGAAAAAATAAAATATACTGGAGAGCCATTTCATCCAAGTGATTTACTTTTTCTGCGTGATCCAATCGTCTTTATTCAATTTTCAAAACTTCCTTCTATTCTAAAATGGAGTGGCCTATTTACTATTATAGCTTTTCTAGGTTTAGGCACTTATTTTGCATATAAAAAATGGAGAAATGCTTCTAAAAGGAAAAATGCTTTCCGCTTCCTATTAATCGTATCACTAGGCGTGTTTTTTTCATTTGGGGCTAAAGAAGGGTATGCCTATTTTGTTAAATATTCAAATGTACAATATATTCCTTGGAATTACGAAACTAGCGTAGAAAGATATGGTATGTATCCAACATTTTTAGTTACGTATATAAACAGTAAAAAGGAAGAGCCTAAGCTAGCTCCTAATGTAAAAGATGGAATTATTAAAGAGTTAAAATCAACGAAACCACTAACGAAGCCTGCACAATTACCGGATATTTTAGTGATCCAAAGTGAGGCTTATAATACTTTTGATGGTACGAAATTAACATGGAATACCGATCCAAATGCACCCCTTCGTTCAATAAATGAAGGGATTCATGGTACTTTAATCAGTAACACATTTGGAGGCCGAACGGCTAATGAGGAATTCGAAATCTTAACTAGCCTAAAATTAAAACGGAAATTGGAAGAGCGTACTCCATATCAAGAAGGAAAAATGGGAAATAGAGAAATGCCTAGTCTCGTTCAGGATGTTAGAAAATTAGGTATGGATCCAATTGCGCTGCATCCTTTTAAAACATCCTTTTTTAACAGAAAAGAAGTTTATCCTCATTTAGGGTTTAATCAGTTCTTGTCTGAAAAAGATTTAACGTCATGTGAAAAATTTGGTTCTTATATATCTGACGACTGTAGCTCCAAAAAAGCATTATCCTTAATTAATAAAAAAGGGAGTCAGTTTGTTTTCTTTGTGACAATGCAAAACCACTTTGATTGGCATAAAGGTCGCTTTCCGGAAGAAAATATTAAAGTAAGTGGAGTTCCAATGGATGACGCGTTAAAAGAAAAAGTGGGAAGCTATGCAAGCGGTATTTATAAAAGTGGAAATTCGCTTGTCTCAGTATGGCAGGAAATCAAAAAACGTAAAAATCCTACAATCGTCCTTTTTTACGGTGACCATCGTCCAACATTTGGTGATAAAAAAGAAACTTACGAGCAGTGGGGAGCGCCGATAGAGAAGAGCGAAGAAGAGGATTGGTATAATGAAACTCCTATGTGGATATGGAGTAATGACAAAAATACAATGGACAAGATTAAGAATTATTCAAAGCCATTTTTACAAAATGGTAATCTTACATTAGAATCATATGAAATTGGACCACTTCTAATGAAGATTCTTACGAATAACCAGATTGAACAAACTTGGTATGATTGGGTACTTAAAAATCACTCAAATGATGTTTGGGATTGGATCATTTATGATCGAGTATTTGGTGAAGGTATTACTTTTAATAATAGCGTTCATCAATAAAATAGTATCCGAAAAATCCATTTTTTGACTTTATACAGAAAGGGCCAAAACGGTCCTTTTTTTTGTGATAATAAATTGGCATTATACTGATTTACAAGTGATTCTTCAGCATTTTTAAAAAAAATTTACATAAAATGGTTCGTTTGGAAATATATACAAAATACGAATCATACTTTGGTAAAAAAATCAAATAATATATTTATTTTTTAACAAATAATGAGTTTTTTTGTAGTATAATCTTCTGGTTGACAGTTTAATAGATTGTCAGATTAGGAGGAACTATGAAAAAATTAAGTGCAATATTCTTAGCAGCCATTATGTTATTTTCTACTACTATTCATTCATTTGCTGAAGTAAATAAAGAAATTTATTTAACGAAGAGAAGTCAAGTATCAAATGATTCAGCAGCTATTGCTGATCGCATCTTAGGGGGAGAATTGTATGTTTCTCCAACCTATTCTTTTTATAAAACGACTAAAAAGATTACTTGGAAGGAGGATCCCTTTCATAGTACAACATGGCGTTTGTATTATCAAAGCCTAGATACTTTAAGTTTTTTAACAAATGCATATGAAAAAACGAATGATACAAAGTATTTATTATACGGTTTAAATTTAATCAAGTCATTTTGGAGTGTAAATTCGAATCCGGCTAAACCATCGGATTACTATACATATAATGCACATACTATTGCGAATCGCACGAATAATTTAATGTATTTTTATCATTATTATGCAAATTCATCAGTAGCAACCCAAACAAATGAAGACTACATAAAGAATATACTTCGATTACATGGCAGCTTGTTAAATAGCTCTAAGTATTATGATACAAAAACAAACTATGGTTATTTTCAAGATCGTGCCCTTATTCAATTTGCGGCCTATTTCCCTGAAGAAGCAACGAGTTCAACATGGAGAGTAAATGCACTAAATCGAACGAAGGCTCATATAAAAAAGGATTTCACGGTAGATGGTCTTCATAAAGAACATAGTCCACAATATTTTGACGTTGTTATGACTTTGATTGGGGATATAAATAAGATTGCAAATGATCGTGATTTGACGAATCTTTTACTAAAAGCACAAAATGCATTTGCGAAGCTTGTTTTATCAGACTTTTCGGTTCCTAGATTAGGTGATACAGACTTTCGTTATTTACCAAAGCCGAGTCAATATTCAGTATTAGATCCTGAATTCGAATATGTAATTACAAAAGGAAAAAGTGGTGTACAACCACCATTAGTAAGTAACATTTCTAACGCAGTTGCAGTTGTTAGGGATGGCTGGGGAGTAAATACTTCATCATTATTATTTACAGCTAGTAATTTTAGTACCTCACATAAACATGCTGATGATTTATCATTTATCTATTCTCAAAATGGTAAGGAAATCTTTACCGATGGGGGTAAATATAATTACAATACAAGTGATCCTTATCAAAAGTACTTAAGAACAACATTTGCTCATAATGTAGTTACGATTGATGGAAAGTCATATCCAATTTCAGTTAGCAATGTTGGAAAATCGAAAATGACGAATTTTATTGATAGCCCAGAAAGTGTCATTATTACAGGAGAACATACAATTTATAGCGGTGTTCGAGTTTATCGTACAATGGTGTACTTAAAGGAGAACAAAGTAACACTCATTCAAGACGAAATTCTTTCAAATACTAGTCATAAAACAGAACAAATTTTTAATATTGGTCAAGGAATCGAGAATTCAAAAATTGATCCAAGTTCTTTTTTACTGAATCAATCGATTATGTTCAAACAGCATACTCCTTCTAGCGTAAAAGAGTATTTTGGTCAGAAGACACCAATTAGAGGATTTGCTTCTACAGTATTTAACAGCATTTATCCTATTAAACAATTAGATTTTCAATCTAGTGGAAAAAATGTTCAATATTTTACAAGTATAAGTAATAATGCTAATTCTGTGATGAATTTTTCATTAAATGAAGATACATACAAAATAGACATGTCGGATGGAACATCATTTAATGTGATAAAACCACTAGGCACACCATATGTTTATAATGTCTCTGATCAAGACAAAGTATTGAAAGGATTCACACAAGGTGGAGCATTAATAAGTGTAATGGATGGAACAAAGCAGATTGCAAGTGGACAAGCTGATCTTACTGGTAATTTTACGATTAGTTTACCACTTCAAAAAGCGGGCAAAAAGCTAAATATTGTTGTAACTAGTAAAAATAAGCAATATAAGAATTCTGCGGTTACTGTGGTGCTGGATAAAACACCACCTAATACGCCTACAGTAAAAACTGCTTCTAGTAAAACAAAAATAATTAGTGGAACAACTGAAAAATCCATCAGCATATTAGCTAAAAACGGTAGTACAACATATACAACTACATCTGATAAATATGGAAATTATCAACTGAAAATTCTTGCTTTGAAAAAAGGAATCACTATATCTGTATCGGCAAAGGATAATGCAGGAAATATAAGTAAAGCAAAGCTAGTTAAAGTGAGTTAGTTTCACGAAAGAACAGTCATAATATTATTCAAGACAATTTACCATCACGGTGAATTGTCTTTTTTTTATTAAAAGAAACAGCTATCTCATTACAATCAGATGGATCTATAAAATTCACTTTTTATTTTTTTTTACATAAATTGGGTGTTCTTGAAAAAAATACAAAAAGGGATATTTATACTTTAGGAGGTTTGAAATGAGGAAACTAGTTTTCTTAAAGGGTCCGTTAATTTTTTGGATCGTTTTTATGAGCATTTTCTGTAATGTTCAACTCAATAATGTACAAGCTTTTACAAGCCAAGTGTTACAAATGGGTGCTACTGGAGAGGATGTTATTGAATTACAGTCTCGCTTGAAATACAACGGTTATTACACTAGTAAAGTAGATGGTGTCTTTGGATATAACACATACTGGGCCGTTAGAAACTTTCAAAACAACTTTGGGATGCCAGTTGATGGAATTGTAGGTGCAAAAACAAAAGCAATGCTAGTAAAGGCTACAAAATATGAAAGCTCCGGAAATACAGGTAATTCTGGAACAAATGTACCAAATGGTTATTCGCAAAATGATATTCAGCTAATGGCAAATGCAGTTTATGGAGAATCGCGTGGCGAACCGTATATCGGTCAAGTGGCTGTTGCAGCAGTTATTTTGAATCGCGTAAGTAATTCTTCATTTCCAAATACAGTTTCAGGTGTCATTTTTGAACCAGGTGCCTTCACTGCAGTATCTGATGGACAAATCTATTTAACACCAAATGAGACTGCAAAAAATGCAGTTTTAGATGCGGTAAATGGATGGGATCCAAGCGAAAATGCTCTATATTATTTTAATCCTGACACAGCGACTAGTGCTTGGATTTGGAGCCGGCCACAAATTAAGCAAATTGGTAGACATATATTTTGCCGATAAGAAAGGAGTGTTTGTATGATTAAAGAAGCTGCAATAGGCGTTTTAGCAGTAGGAATTTTAGGAACTTCATATTGGGGTTATACAGAGCATAAAGCTAAAAACGAAATTAAAGTTCAGGCAGAAAACAATTATCAACGTGCATTCCATGAATTGACTTATGAATTAGATTTATTACACGATAAAATTGGTGACACTTTGGCAATGAAGTCAAAGTCATCAATCTCACCAGCCCTCGTTGAAGTATGGGGTATTACCTCACAAGCTCATTCTAATGTGGGACAGCTGCCACTGCGACTTTTACCAATTAATAATACAGAAGAGTTTCTAACCGATATAGGTGATTTTAGCTATCGAACTGCAGTAAGAGATTTGGATAAAGAACCATTGACTGAAAACGAATACGCAAAGCTACAAAAATTATATGAGAACTCTGCTGATATACAAGGTGAGATTCGAAAAGTGCAGCATATGGTTTTTGAAAATAAACTGCGTTGGATGGATGTTGAACTCGCTTATGCAAAGGATCAAAATCCAAAAAATAACGCAATTATTGACGGATTTAAAACAGTCGAAAAGAATGTAATGACCTATTCGGATGCAAATACAGATCCTTCACTGACTGATTTTAAAGTAAATCGGTCAAACCTAGCGAATGTAAAGGGTGAAAAAGTAACAAAAGAACAAGCAATCGACATAGCCAAGAAATTTCTAGAATTAAATAGTACTGCACAAATAAAAGCTCAACTCACAGGCGAGAAATTAAAAGATCGATACTATACTTTAGAGATTAGGGAACCAAAAACAAATAGTGAAATTTGTATGGATATTACTGAAAAGGGAGGCTATCCTGTTTGGGTAATTGATAGTCGAGCTATAAAACCACAAAAAGTCGACTTGAATCAAGCTTCAATTAATGGCCTTAAATTTTTAGAAAGAAATAAATTCTCAAATATGGAGCTTACCGAAAGCTCACAATATGATACTGTCGGTGTATTTACTTATGTTTCAAAGCAGGATGGTGTCAGAATATATCCTGAATCCGTTACGATGAAGATAGCACTTGATGACGGAAGTATTGTTGGATTTTCATCAAGAAATTATTTATCAGCATTTGCGAAAAGAACGATTCCAAAGCCAAAAATATCAGTTGAACAGGCGCGAAATAATATCAATTCAAATATAAAAATAATGGAAGAGCGCAAAGCGATTATTTTAAATAAATTAAATCAAGAAGTGCTCTGCTATGAATTTGTTGGAATTAGAGGGAATGATACATATCAAGTATTTATTAATGCAGATACTGGTATGGAAGAGCAGATTAAAAAGCTAAATGTTCTTGTTGAGAACTATGACTGATTTAAGCAGTTGTCTGAAGTTCTCAGTAAGAGCCTTAAGTATAAGACTTATATCATTTAGAATGGAAATTTATAATTGACAATTTTAGTAAGGTACCTTATTATCTAACTTAATAAGGTACCTTACTTTTTTGAATGAAGTTATAATTTTTCAAAATACTATTTGGAGGAACTAGTATGAGCGAACTAAATGAGAATGATCTAATTGAACAATTTTTTAGACTTGAAAATCAACTTCGAAAATATTTAATTATTAAATCAAGAGAAAGCGGAGTATTACGCAACAAGCTTTTAGGTCAGGGACGTATATTGAGTTTACTAAAATTAAAACCAAAAACGACGCAAAAAGAACTATCTTATTTATTAGATATGAGACCGCAATCCTTGGGTGAGCTGCTAGGTAAACTTGAAAAGAAAGGGTATCTTACTCGTGAACCATTAGAAAATGATCGTCGTATATTGTCCATTCAGCTAACAGAAGCAGGATTAGAAGCAGCGAATGAAAACGAAAAACAACAAGATAAATTGCATGTTTTTGATATTCTTTCAGATGAAGAAAAATTTAGTTTTTCCGAGATCACTTTAAAGTTACTAGATGCATTAGAACAAGAATTGTCACAAAACGATGGTGAATATCGAAGAGTCAGAAGTCATGATGAAAGTGAGCTTGTTCAACGACTTCGTGGATCTAGAGACGAACATCCTCTTCGTAGATTTAAGCGTGAACATAGTCTTAGAAGCGCTAGACACGAACACGAATCAAGAGAATTCGAATCTGGCCAAGACCAAAGAGGATTTGAACAAGAACATGACCAAAGAGGTGTTGGACCAAGACATGGCCGAGATGGATTTAGAACGGGACGCGATCCACGTGGTTTTGGGCCAGGTGAATCCCCTCGCGGATATGGACCAGGTTTAGACCCACGTGAATTTAGACCACATGAAGACTCGCGTGGCTATGGGCGAGAACAAGCCCAACGCGTATTGAGACCCAAACATGACCCACATAATTACGAATTTAATCAAAGCAGTATGGAAAAAAATTCACTGGATCATGACGATGAAAACTCATAATAAGTAAAAGGAAATGGCTTTGTTATCTAGCCATTTTTTTTGTTCTTGAATAAGGCAAAGGCGGGAAGATGAAGAAGAGTAGTTGAAAAAGTCGAGGTACAAATAAGAACGATGAACGTGTAAATACATTTGTGAAAGGTGCAAATAAGTAATCAGGAACTGCAAATAAAGGTCGAAGTGCAAATAAAAAGAGCGAATCTGCAAACAAAATTAGCAAAACTGCAATTAAAAATAACAGAACTGCAAATAAGTTTCCTAGAATCCGATATTAGATAAGATAGAACCTATACCAGTAATGGTATCCGACCTTAATAATTGTTCAAAAGTAGATACACTAAAATGGAAAATCAATAAATTGCTCTAATTCTATCTAAATTGACTAGTAAAATGAAGAAATCTACTAAATATCGATAAATTTGAACTATAAAATCAAATCAAACTGAAAAACCTTTCTAAGATACCCTCCCATTTTCCTTCTAGACAAGCAAAGCGCAACAATTTTCTCGAGCGGGGCTACCTATCTGACAATTAAACTGACTTTTAATTTCTTTTTTTCTAACTTCCTATAGCCAACCACATCCAGCTTCCTTTACATGGAAAAATACTATTGATTAATTGGTCAGTTGATTTTTTAACAGTCTAAGAAAATGGTTTAGTGATCTAACCATTTCTTTTTTTATGAATAGTAGTTTTCGCATTTCTAGTTCAAAACACTAGTCAGTTTATTACGAATATGAGACTTTAGTTTTGATATCTGATCATCATAATCTTGTTAATTGAGTTTAGTAAGACAATCTACCCAAAGCATGAGTAGTGCTTAATTTGAAGCGACTTTACATGTAAAAGTCTATGGTTTCGATCAGTAAAAAAATTTTTTTATATTTGTCCTATTGTCCAAAATGGTGAATATATATTTCTTGAGATTAAAATTTTAGGGGAGAGAGGTAAGTTCGTAAGGTCTGCTTGTTAGTAGAAGTTTAATTGTGTTGTAAGCGTTTTCTTTAGAGAGAAGGGGGGATTTAATGAACATTTTATTATGTTGTGCTGCCGGTATGTCTACAAGTTTATTAGTTACAAAAATGGAAGCTGCTGCAAAGTCTGAAGGGATCGAAGCAAGGATTTGGGCAGTAAGTGCGAATGATGTTAAAAATCATCTTGATCAAGCAGACGTATTACTCGTAGGTCCCCAGGTAAGGTATCTACTCCCACAATTAAAGAAAGAAGGTTCACAAAAAGGAATTCCGGTTGATGCGATAAATCCTGTTCACTACGGGATGTGTAAAGGAGCAGAGGTCCTGAAATTTGCAATCGATTTAATAGGTTCATAATTTCATATAGGGGTGATTTGTAATGGCCAACTTTACTCAGATGTTGGAAGAGAAAGTAATGCCTGTTGCTGGTAAAATTGCGGGTCAACGACACTTGCAAGCATTACGTGATGGAATTATTTTAACGCTGCCTCTTATCATTGTCGGTTCTATTTTCTTAATTTTAGGCTTCTTACCTTTTGACAGTTATCCGGAATTTATGGCAAAAACGTTTGGTGCTGCTTGGCAAACAAAGCTGCTCTATCCGGTAAGTGCTTCGTTTGATATTATGGCGCTTATTGCAGGATTTGGTATCGCTTATCGACTTGCTGAACATTACAAAGTAGATGCATTAAATGCTGGTTCGATTTCAATTGCTTCGTTTATTTTATCAACACCATACTTCACAATGTTTACTCCTACTGGTGCAACTGCAGCAATCAAAGTAGGTGGAGTACTACCTATGGCGTTTTTAGGAAGTAAGGGTCTGTTTGTTGCTATCATTATTGCTTTATTCTCAACCGAAATTTATAGATGGGTAATTCAAAAGAATTTTGTCATTAAGATGCCGGATGGTGTACCACCAAGTGTAAGTAAGTCATTCGTTGCATTATTTCCAGCTTTTTTAGTTATTCTTTGCGTATGGATTATTCGTTTATTAATTGAACACACACACTACCAAACTTTACACAATGTTGTAGGTGATTTATTACAAGATCCACTTAGTAAACTTGGTGGATCATTAGCAGGTGCCTTAATAGCGGTATTATTAATTCAATTATTATGGTCAGTTGGTTTACATGGTGCGGCAATTGTTGGTGGCGTAATGGGTCCAGTATGGTTGGCATCAACTGATGCAAACCGTATGGCTTTACAAGCACACCATGCAATGCCAAACGTTGTTACACAACAATTCTTTGATATCTTCGTCTATATGGGCGGTTCTGGTGCAACTATTTGTTTTGCACTTATGATGCTACTATTTGCAAAGAGTCAGCATGCAAAGCAATTGGGAAGACTATCGATCGGTCCTGGTATCTTTAATATTAATGAGCCAATTACTTTCGGGGCGCCAGTAGTAATGAACCCATTACTTCTAGTTCCATTTATTTTGACTCCATTAGTTCTTGTTGTAACCACATATATAGGAATGAAGACCGGTTTTGCACCAAAAACTCACGGTATTGCCATTCCTTGGACGACTCCACCAATTATCGGCGGTTGGCTTGCAACTGGAGGTGACTGGAGAGGATCTGCAATGCAATTGATTAACCTAGTTATTGCATTCTTAATCTACTTCCCGTTCTTCAGAATGTGGGATAAACAAAACTTAAAAACTGAAAATAGTTCTACTAACTAAAAGGTCTTTCCCCAGACTGTTTACAAAATCAGTCTGGGTATCTTATTTATTATATTTTGTAAACACACTGGAAGCTTGCCCTGTGGCAGGCTCTTGGTATTGTTTTCTTCAAATCTATTAAAGGGTGTGATTCTAGTGACAAAGGAAGAGTTGTACAACCTATCTTTTCAACTAATATTGCATAGTGGAAATGCTAGGAGTCTAGCAATGGAGGCGATTTATACAGCTAAGGAGAAAAATTTTGATCTAGCGTTTGAAAAGCTTTCAGAGGCAGATCGTGAATTTAGTCATGCACATCGCTTTCAAACTCAATTGATTCAGGCAGAAGCTGGGGGAGAGGATTTTGATACTCCAATCCTATTAATCCATGCCCAAGATCATTTAATGACAGCAATGACGTTAAAGGATTTAGCGAGGGAAATTATTGAGCTGCGGCAAGAAGTTAACAACAAATAAAAGGAGGTTTACATAGTAATGAGTAAAACAATTAAAATTGCGACAATTGGTGGAGGTTCTAGTTATACTCCAGAGCTAGTAGAAGGATTTATTAAGCGGTACAACGAGCTTCCGTTACGAGAGCTATGGCTTGTAGATATTGAGGAAGGTAAGGAAAAATTAGAAATCGTTGGTCAATTAGCAAAGCGAATGTTTCAAAAGGCGGGTCTTCCTGTAGAAGTTCACTTGACGCTTGATCGTCGAGAAGCGCTTAAAGATGCTGATTTTGTAACAACTCAATTCCGCGTTGGTTTATTAGATGCAAGGGCAAAGGATGAAAGAATTCCATTAAAATACGGAGTACTTGGCCAAGAAACAAACGGACCAGGCGGTTTATTTAAAGGTTTAAGGACGATACCCATTATTTTAGATATTGTGAAGGATATGAAGGAGCTTTGTCCTAATGCCTGGTTAGTTAATTTTACAAATCCTGCAGGCATGGTTACTGAGGCTGTTCTTCGTTATACTGACCATCGAAAAGTTGTTGGTTTATGTAATGTTCCGATTGGAATGGAAATGGGAATTGCTAAATTATTAAACGTTGAGCATTCTCGTGTACGAATTGATTTTGCTGGATTAAATCATATGGTTTATGGATTAGATGTATTTGTTGATGGAGAAAGTGTAAAAGATCAAGTCATTGAACTTTTAACGAATCCGGAAAATTCTAGCTTTGTTAAAAATATTCAAGGCTATGGCTGGGAACCTGAGTTTCTTCGTGCGCTAAATGCACTACCTTGTCCATATCATAATTATTATTATAAAACTCGGGATATGGTTGAAAAAGATATTAAAAATGCTGAAACTGTCGGTACACGTGCTGAAGTTGTTAAAAAATTGGAAGACGATCTTTTTGAACTTTATAAAGATCCAAATCTATCAATTAAACCGCCACAGCTTGAAAAACGCGGGGGAGCATATTATAGTGATGCTGCTGTTCGTTTAATTTCTTCTATTTATAATGATAAAGGCGATATACAACCAGTTAACACAATGAATAATGGATCGATTGCTAGTATTCCAAATGACTCAGCAGTTGAGGTTAGTTGTGTCATTACTAAGGATGGTCCAAAGCCAATCGTAATGGGAGATTTACCTGTTTCTGTAAGAGGTCTTGTACAACAAATCAAATCATTTGAAAGAGTGGCATGTGAAGCAGCAGTCACTGGTGATTATGACTTAGCAATTCTAGCATTAACGATTAATCCTTTAGTCGCATCAGATAAAGTGGCCAAACAAATTGTTGATGAAATGCTAGAAGCTCATAAGAAACACTTACCTCAATTTTTTAAAGAGGTGAATGTCAATTGATAAAATTAATTGTTAACGCAGACGACTTTGGCTATTCAAGAGGGATTAATTATGGAATAATTGATGCGCACAAAAATGGAATTGTTAATTCAGCGACGATGATGATGAATATGCCTGGTGTAAGTCACGCAGTTGAGCTGGCTAAAGAAAACCCTGGGCTTCAAGTTGGGATCCATCTTGTTTTAACTTGTGGAAAACCTCTTTTACATGATGTTCCAACGCTTGTTAATGAAGAAGGAAATTTTAAAAGTAGGAGTGAATTCTTCGAGCATAAAAATATCTCCCTAGAAGAATTAGAAAGAGAATGGACTAAACAAATTGAAACATTCCTAGAATCAGGACTAAAACCAACACATTTTGATAGCCATCATCATGTTCATTCCATTCCTGAATTCTTACCAGTCGTACAGAAGTTATCGAAAAAATATAATTTAAGTGTAAGACGTATTTCGGAAAATGCCTTACATGGGGTAACCCCATTCACTGATGTTTTTCTTCACGGTTTTTATGGAGAAGGTGTAACTGAAGATTATTTTGAAAAGGTGTTAACTCATGTTCAAGATGGTCAATCAGTTGAAGTAATGTGTCACCCAGGTTATCTAGATCATGAAATTTTAAACAATTCCTCATATGCTAAAGATCGTGTAAAAGAAACGTTAGTTTTAACGGCTGTCAAATTACCTAAAGAAATTGTTTTACTATAATATAAAGTACTAAATAGTTTAATTGATTAGCATAAAGACCATCTTTTGGTGGGATTTATGCTTTTTTATTTCTATAATTTTATTAATTAGCGTTTTATAATCTTGGGAAAAAATGTAAGATGAAAATAGGATAGATATACATTATAATGAATATTAACAATATTAAAATAATATTTAAGGAAAATACTTATGAAAATAGGAAAAATCATTAATTACCATCGTAAAAAACACCAGATGACACAAGAACAATTATGTGATGGGATATGTTCCGTTTCTCATTTGAGTAAAATTGAGAATAACACAAAAGAAGTTAATATTGAAACTTTAAACCTACTATGCTTGAAATTAGGTATTTCAGTTGAAGATGAAAAAAATAAAGTAAATCGTTTGAAAATTAAACTACAAGAGTTTTATGATGCAATTGAACGATTACACCATAAAAAGGCAGATACTCTCTATTTAGAACTATCTAAATATAAGGAGTATGTCCAATATACGGAAATGCTATATGTATATGAATTATATATGTTAAGGTATATTTTGTTTTTAAATCAGCTAGATTTAGCAGAGAAATTAATTAATAATATAATGAAAAGCACGAGAATGTTTTCTGAATATGAATTATTTGTTTGGAATGTATTAAATGCAATTTTTAATCATAAAAAGGGTAACTATCAAAAAGCTTTAGAGTTACTAGATGAAGTAAATGATTTGAGAAAGCTTTATCGTGATGAAATTACAGAATATTATTATTTAAAATCCTTAATGCACTGTCAATTAGGACAATCTGCATTAGCGATCTATTTTGGTAATAAGGCCCTTGAAGTGTTTAAAAAAAGGAATAATATTATTAGAACATTAGATGTGAAAACAATTTTATCCATTCATTTAACTGAAACTGGTGAATACGAAAGAGCTGAAAATCTACTAAAAGAAATACTAGATGATGCGGAATTAATTCAAAACACAACAAATGTTGAAATGGCTTGGCATAATTTAGGGTATTTGTATGGTACTCAAAACCTTTCTGAAAAAGCGTTGGAGTGTTATTATAAATCACTTCCATTAATTGAGAAATATACTGAAGGGTATTATCTTACTATAGGAAATATTGCTAATCATTTACTAAAGCTACAAAAAAATGAACAAGTAATAGATCTATTAGAGCATGAACTAGAACTATTTAAAGATACAACAAGAGTAGAGTATGTGAAGTTAAAAGTACTATATTACGAAGCAAAAAGTGAAAAAGAGACATTAATTCACTATTTAATGAACGACGGCATTCCAATAATGGAGAAGCATGGTAATCGAATGAAGATACATGAATATAGTGAGCGAGTTGCTGAATATCAACAAGAGCAAGGCGACTTACTTTTAGCTAGTAAATATTTGAAAATTAGCTTGAAACAAATGAAAAAGACACATAATATGGGAGTTCTCAGATGAAAAAAATGATTAAAGTTATTAGCCTTTCCCTAATTATCGCAGTGCTTACGAATACTGGGATTCATACGATTCAAAGTCAGCATTTAACAAACAATGCATCATACGTAGCTGCAAATAAGACCGATGATGATCCAAAACCACCTGGAAGCTGATTTAGGTTACTAGAGTGAACCACAAGGAATAATTTCCTTGTGGTTTTTTATTTTACTTATAACGATATGAATGGGTTGTGTTGATTTATCAACGGATGTTAGTAATATATCAACGAGTTTTGATGATATATCAACGGGTCTCGCCAATATATCAACGAGTTCTACCAATATATCAACCAAGTTCACAACTTTATCAATATTGTTCAAATACTGTTCGTGTTTTTCATTCCTATGTCCAGATAAAAAGGGAAGTCTCAAATGATAACGAGACTTCCCAATTTTATTTATAAACTAACTGGTTTATTTGTATCCTTTTGATTGCGTTGTTTTTTAGATTTTCTAAAGTAAAGTAACTCGTATATAACTGGGATTACAATTAATGTTAATAATGTTGAAACAGTTAATCCGCCAATTACTACTACTGCAAGGCTTTGAGATACGAGGCTGCCGGTTTCAGCTTTTTTGAATAATAGTGGAAGCATTGCGCATATCGTAGCGACTGCAGTCATTAGGATTGGTCGAATTCGTGTGACGGCAGCGTCAACAATTGCTTCACGAAGTATCATTTGTTTTTCTTTTTGTTTTACGCGGTCTAGTAATACGATTGCGTTTGTTACGACAATTCCGATTAACATCAGTGCCCCTAATAAGGCAGTTGGTTCAACAGATATGCGACTAATGATTAATCCAAGTACAGCTCCAATTGCAGCTAAAGGTAAAGAACATAGGATCGCAATTGGTGCACGGAATGTTTTAAATGTGATAATCATGATTAGGAATACTAATCCAATTGAAACGAGCATGATCATATATAAATCTGAGAAATCTTGTGATTGCTGTGCAAGTGCACCACCAATATATACATTTACACCATCAGCGAGTTTCATTCCTTTTGATTTTTTGTCTCCGAATATAACTTTATTTAAATCTGCATTAATTTTTGAAAGTTTATCAGGTTTTACTTCGGCTGTAATACTTAAATACGGATCACCGTCTTTATGATATAGATTAGTAGGCTTTTCATCTACCTTTAATGCGGCAATTGATGATACTGGAACCATCCCTGTTTTCGTCATTATTGGGATTGATTTAAGATCCTCTGGGGTTTTAGGATTCAAAATTGGTTCAAGATAAACAACAGTCGGTTGCTGATCGATTGTAACTGAGCCAAGTGGAGTTCGATTCAACATAACAAATAACTGTTGTGATAACTGCTCTGCATTACCTTTTGAAGGATTAACCTCTAATGAATAAACAGTCTTTTTATCTTCTTCATTTGTTGTTACTTTTTTAATTCCATCAATATTTTTTATTTTATCTTTAATATTGCTAGCAGTGGCTTCTAAGTTATTTAAATTATTACCGATAATATCAATTGTAATTTGAGTTTGTGCACCGCCAAATAAACTAGATGCCATCGTATTTAATTCGGCATCGGCATAGTTAGATTTTTGTGTATTGATTTGTTTTACAATCTTGTCAGTAAGCTTTTTATCGTCAAGTGTAATTAAAAAGATTGCTTGCGTAGAAGAGCGAACATCTCCATATTTCGCAGCATCAGCCGTACTTCCCAATTGAGTATACACACCTTTTATGCCTTTTTGATTTAAAATGTAATTTTCTAATTTAAGAGTGTTTTCTTTTACTTTTTCAACTGGGGTATCACTAGGATACGTTAAAGTTGTTTGAACAAAGTCTGAAGATGAATTATCGGTCGCACCTTTTGGCATTGCGAAGTAAGTACCGATTGAGCCGACAAATAATAAAAATGAAACAACTACAATGACCCATTTATGATTTAATGACCAAGTAAGAATTTTTTTGTAACGCACTGATGGGTTGTGAGCTTTTAATTTAGCCTTTTTAAGGAAGAATGCACTTAGTAATGGTACGACAGTTAGTGCTACAAATAATGATGCTAATAAAGAGTAAGTAATTGTTAAAGCAAATGGAAGCATGAAGTCTTTAAGACCAGTGCTAATGACTCCGATTGGTAAAAATACCGCAACAGTCGTTAAAGTAGAGGCTGTAATTGCACTACCAACTTCTTTTGTTGCATCAATAATCATTTGAACTGAAAATTTTTCTGATTGAGTTTTTCTAAAAATATTCTCGATTACTACGATACTATCATCAACTAATCGACCTACTGCAACGGCTACTCCACCGAGCGTTAAAACATTCAGTGTAATCCCTGATTGAGCAAGTAAAAATAATGTTAAACATAGCGATAAAGGAATTGAAACAATTGTGATTAGCGTCGAGCGCACATTTCTTAAGAATAGCATGATCACAATTGTAGCAAATAAAGCACCAAGTAAAACCTCTTTAATCATTGCATGTACAGAAGCCTTAACCATATCTGATGTTGCGACCATGACATCTGAATTCATATTTTTATATTTTTTGTTTAAGTGTTTAGTAGCATCTCTAATATCCTTTGTAATACTCACTGCATTGGAATTACTATCCTTCGTTACGATTAATAATAATCCGTCTTTTCCATTGATTCTTGTTAGATTGTTTGAAGGCTTTTGCACTTCAACTGTTGCGATATCAGCTAATTTAACATTTTCTGAGACCATAAGATTTTTTACTTTATCGATATTATCTAAATTCCCAACAACTTTTATATTACTAGTTTTATCATTTATGATTCCTTCGCCAACTGATACGGAAGAATTTTGGCCACGAATGATCCCCATGATTGTTTCTAGTGATATTTTATTTTGTGCGAGCTTCGCATTATCAACTTTTACAGAAACAAAAGATTTTTCCGTTCCGTAAGTTTGAACGTCTGCTACACCTTTAATGTCTTTAAAATATGGAATAACTTTTTTGTTTGCGAAATCAATATTATTCGGACTTAAGCCGTCCTCGAACGTGATTGCAACATCTGCGATTGGAATCATTGAAGTGTTTAATTGAACGATTGTAGGTTTACTAACATTTTGAGGTAGTGTGAGATTACTTAAAGATTCTTGGACTTCTTGCTTAGCGTCCTTCATATTTGTTCCGGATTCATAATAGACATCGACTTTTGAAAAACCATTACTTGTACTTGAATAAATATGACTTTTACCTTTTACACCAGAGACAGCATTTTCGATTGGAGTTGTTACTTGATCCTCCATTGTTTTTGAATCAGTACCTTGGCCCATAACAATGACTGAGACGATTGGTTGGTCTGCAGCAGGTAGAAATTCCATTGGAAGCTTATTATAGCTGAGCACCCCAATTAACAAGATGAGAACGGATAGAAAGGTAATGGCGGCTTTATTATTAAAGGCCCATTTTGTAAACCAAGACATCAAACTTTTCCCCCTTTTATGGTAAAAATATCCAGTAACACACAAGTTGAATCGTAACATACTAAACTTGAAAATTAAATACATTTTATTTAGAATTTACAAAAAAAATAAAAGCATAATTCGACAATACAGAAGATAAAAGAGGTAAATGAACAAGTACATACCTTACTAAAATATGAGACAATTTGTCTTTTATACTTGTTTGATGATTTATGTAGATGATTTTAAAACTCAGTTTTATCAATTTCGTTGATGTTCCTAACTAACCAAGCGAATGGATAGTATAAAGAGTCCCCGAGATTATAGTTGAACGATTAACGAAAAAGAGCCATCATTGATAAAAGTTAAACGGAATTATTAAGCAAAGCTACTAGCTATCAATGGTGAATATAATGAACAGGTGAAAAAATGTTAAAATGAAATATTTGCCGTACGGGAGAAATATGAGGAGAAAATCTCAAAATTAATAAGATTAGTTGGATAATAAGGAAAAATAGAAAGCTATTAAAAAGCTGCCACTAAAATGGCAGCTTTTATTATTACTTTTTTAGACGATCGATTCAATTGTAGATTTAAATAAAACCCAACTAGCTCTTGAGAATATCAGACGATTGTTTTTTTGGCTTAGAAAGTCTTTCAAAAACCTCTAAACAAATGTATCCCGTGGCAGGTATTAGTATTAATAGAATAAATCCAACTGGACCACTAACAAATTTTGCGAAATATCCAGCTTTGGGAACTATCAATACTAGTTTACCAACGAGATTCTTAGAGGTGACAACATTGATATCTGCTGTATTGTTATTGTCCCCTTTTGTCACAAATCCAATCTTTCCTTTATTTTGTTTAATGGAGGCGACACGATGGGTAAAAAATTTTGATGGTGAATCTCTAAAAGTAATCACATCATTTACTTTTACATCTGCTGGCTTTGCCTTTTTAATAATGACTAAGTCACCAGCTTTAATGTATGGGTGCATACTGTTAGTTAACACGGTTAATGGGCTGACTCCAAAAATGGAGGGCATTTTCTCCGAATGTTTTTTTGATTGAAATGTGAAGTATAGCAAAAATACTATGACGAGTAAAATAATGATGAGAAAAATAATAGAAATGCTTTTCGATACAGTTTTAATCATGAGTTCCCCAACTTTCATTTGATATCAGAATATTCTTATAATCCCTCGTATTTCACCCCATTATAAGCTTTTGCTATTTTTTTTAAAACTGCAGAATATTGCCAAACGGTTTTCTTACTTTCAAAAATTAACGATATTAGCCTTTTTTGGGGTAATTACTATTGCTTTTTCATTTTTTATTATTTTTTAATAGGAAAATAGACTATAGGTATAAAGTTGTTTTTTCCATGAATAGCATCAAAAGAAAACAAAAATGAGAAATTTATCCTATAAATATTCAGGGAAATTGGCCCGCTTTATGATGATCCGATAAACCACGATTTACGAAAAATAGTGGCCTATTTACAATGTGAATAGAGTGAATATTCGTCCAATTTAGAAAACAAATCTAAGTAATCGAATAAAGACATCTAGAAAAATTATTGCTTCTTAGTTCACTAATAAAAAGGGAAATAAAGGAGGAGGAGAAAGGGAATGAAGAAAGGGAAATTTGGCCGTGTTTTGTTAGGATCTGCATTAACCGTTAGTTTAGTAGCAGCTTCGGGTGTTCCATTTAATGTGTTGGCGAGGGCTCAGGAAAAGGCAAAGGTTACGAATGCCGAAGAAATACTGAACAACTTAAGCGTTGAACAAAGAAAGGCACTTAAAGAGATTGAAGTAGGAACAGAATTTGTTATCGCGCCAGATATCAAAGTTAACAGTCCTGAAATGGTAAATGTCATTGTGGAATTCAAGCAAGAACCAGCACAAGTGGAAATGATGAAACAAATGGCTTCAGGAAAAAGAATGGTACTATCCTCTGCAAAGAATAAAGTAGAGGAATCTCATCAACAATTTAAAAAAGAATTTAATCAACTTAAAGGTTCAAAAACTACATTTAGTCAAAATTTAAACGAATCAAAGATTACTAGAGAATATAAAAATGCCTTTAATGGAGTAGCGGTAACAATGCCGGGTAATATGATTGAATCATTGGTGCAATCAGGTGTTGTTAAACGAGTATGGAACAATAAGGAGATTAAATTGGATCTCCCGAAAGACCAGCAAGAATTAAAGACAACAGCAATGTCAGGATCTGAAGATAGCAATAGCCAAATTGGCGTGGACAAGCTCCATAAAGAACAAATTACAGGGAAAGGCATTAAAGTAGGGGTAATTGATACTGGAGTCGACTATCATCATCCTGATTTAAAAGATGCATATAAAGGCGGATATGACTTTGTTGACAACGACAATGATCCAATGGAAACAACCTATGAAGATTGGAAAAAAACAAAGTATCCTGAAATAGACCCTAATTCTGGCGCACCTTATTATACTTCGCATGGGACGCACGTTTCGGGAACTATTGCTGGAGAAAAGAAAAATAATGTTGACCATGCAGTGGAAGGAGTCGCACCAGAAGCTGATCTTTATGTGTATCGTGTGCTAGGACCTTATGGAGGAGGTACTACAGATGCAGTTATTGCGGGAATTGATAAAGCGGTAAAAGATGGAATGGACGTAATCAATTTATCTCTTGGTGAAGGTATTAATGATGCCCTTTCTCCAACTTCAGTAGCTATTAATAATGCAATGCTTTCTGGAGTAGTTTCTGTGGTTGCAGCCGGAAATTCGGGGCAGGGTGAAAAAACAGTTGGCTCGCCAGGTACATCTGCATTTGCCATAACAGTTGGCGCAAGTGATTATTCACAAACGATTGCTACATATTCAGCGAGTGTGGGAAATGAAAAGTTTAATGAAATGAAATTACTAGGAAAGAACTTTACAGACAAGTTAGATGATTTAAAAGGAAAATCTTTCCCAGTTATTTATGTGGGGTTAGGAAAAAGTAGTGACTTTGCAGGAAAAGACTTAAAGGGTAAATTGGCTCTAATCCAACGCGGAGATATCGCGTTTGATGAAAAGATTCGTAATGCTAAGAACGCGGGAGCTAAGGCAATCATTGTATACAACAATGTAGATGGAGAGATTCCAACTTATTTGGGAGAAAGCACTAGTTATGTTCCAACCTTCCAACTTACAAAAGCAGAAGGAGAACGTTTAAAATCACTGGACGGTGGCTCCTTTACATTTGAAGAAATGAGCAGCGTGCATACAGAGGGAGATCATTTAGCAGACTTTAGCTCTCGTGGACCAGTTGAGAAGAACTATGATATTAAGCCTGACGTTGTTGCACCTGGAGTGGCGGTTTTTTCAACCTATCCAGAATATATGAATGACCCTGGAGATGGTGAAAATTACGATATCGCCTACACCCGTATGTCAGGAACTTCAATGGCGTCCCCTCATGTTGCTGGTTCAGCAGCTTTAATTTTACAAGTGCATCCAGAATATACACCATTTGAAGTGAAAGAAGCTTTGATGAATACAGCGGATGAGTTAAAAGAAAAGTATTCAGTAAATGAAGTAGGGGCAGGTCGTGTTGATACGTACGAGGCGGTTCACGCTAATACATCCATTAAAGTAATTGATAAAACAGAAAATAAGGATGGAAACCAAATCGTTGTAATTGATGAAGAGACAGGATCAATGGCGTTAGGCAGCCATTATCAAAAAGATAAGGATATAGATGAAGGCAGAAAAGTAGTGATTCAAAACAGAGATACGAAAGAAGCAAAAGAATTTAAAGTGGAAGTGGAATATTCGCCAGCAAAAGGAAATGTGAAGGATGCAGTGAAAAATGGTGTGAAGATGACGGCTCCATCATCTATCACGGTAACCGCTGGCCAATCAAAAGAAATTCAACCATCCATCCATGTTCCGATTAACGCTGAACCAGGAAGATATGAAGGATATATCCATTTTGTAAATGAAAAGGATGGAACTGAAAACTATCAGATACCATTTTCGATTCGCTACACAGATAAAGGGATTGACTATGCTGAATTAGATAGACAGGCAGTTGCAACGGATACAACGAAATTTCATCCGTACTTAAATCCATTCGTAAATGCAATATTTAAATTGAAGAGCCCGATGAAAACAATCGATATTATCATCAAGGACGGAAAAACGGGTCAGCCTGTTGGCTTCCTTGGTTCACTATATAATGCCGATAAAATTGTACCAGATTCAGAAAGATATATTTTATGGGCTTTTACAGGATCCGTTTATCCATTTACCAATGACCCAGCGAATCCTATAGCTAATAAACCTATTAGTTTGCCTGACGGTGATTATACATTTGAAATGATTGCTAAAGATAATGATGGAAAAACATATGTGAATGATGAAGTGATTATTGTGGATAATAAGCCACCGGAATTAACCTTCAAGGACTATAAACCAGGTTTCTACGAAGTGGATCAGTCAATGTACACGGATGAAGATGGCTTCCATGCTTTATGGGCACATGGTAATGTATATGACTCTACGATTGATCTATTAAAGTCTAAAGGTCTTAACTATGATCAAACTGCAAATTCGCTCTATTATTATCAAAATTCGGCATGGCCATCAGGAATCCTGCCTCTTCAACCTAACGGGGATTTCAAATTTGGGTTATTACCGGAAGAGGTTGAAACACCTGTAAATCTAAAACTATTCCCATTTGATCTAGCATCAGCAGCGAATCTTTTTGGCTATAATTATACATTTGTCAAAGAAGGAACAGAGTATGTATTACCAAGCTACAATAAGAAGAAAGTCAAACTAGGTGATACGATTACGATGACATTGAGTATCAATAATGTGAAAAAGCTTGTTTACGGAAAATATGGGGTTGAATATGCGAAAAATTTATATGAATTTAAAGATGTGGTGCTAAACAAAGCTTTTGAAAAATATGCAACTGACAACAAACTAAATGTTTCTCTAGATGTACCGACAATTAAAGATGATTTATGGACGAAAACAGTAAATGTTGGTGCATCCTTTGATCAAAAAGATTTTAAAGGCTTTGATGGTGATACTCCATTCCTTGATGTGACATTTAAAGTCATTAATGATGAAAGCTATGATGGAGTTGCAGCCATGAATGTAAATAAATTTATGTATACGAAAGTTGGAGAAACGAAGGAAACAACGATACCGGGATTCACAGATGAGCAGTTCTCAATCATCCCAAAGCATTCTATGGTACGTGGGTTTGTTAAGCCAGAAGCATTGAGTTCAAATGACACAACCAAAATCCATGCTAAAGTTTATGCAAAAGCAGGAAGTGGACAAGAATATGTAGGAACGATTGATAGATCCGGACAATATGAGATTCATGGAATTCCAGTTTCAACGAAAGATTATGATATTTATGTAGAAGTTCCTGGGCATTTAACTAGTAAGACAACTGTTAAGTTAAGTAAAGAAGTCGATGGAGAACTAGTAGGAGTAAGCAAGCGAACGTACACAGATCAGTTTCCTGCTGGCGATGTAAACGGGGATGAAGTGATTGATATTAATGACCTAGTTCAAGTTGCAGCATATTACGGTAAAAAACATGACAAAGAAGACATCAACCAGGACGGCATAGTAGATGAAAAAGATATTCGTTTTATTGAAACGAACTTCTTGAAAATAGGAGAAAATGCAAAGAAAAATGCAAAGACACAAGAAAAGCTTGGCAAAAAAGGATTAGAAGATATTTTACGCACTTTAAGTCTTGAGCCAAATAAAAAATAGAAAGCTAGAAGGGTTTTTAATCTAGGAAAAGGCGGAGGGATTTGTCTTTACATAATATTTTTGTAGGTAAAGGCAAATCGGACCTCGGCCAACAATCAAGATTAGTGACCTTAACAAAAAAATGTGACTTACATGGGAGAAGAAACTTATGAAAAAAGTGAAAAGAGCATTATTAGGCACGACACTAGTAGGAGCACTAGTTGTATCTGTTGGATTTGGAACGTATTCCTGGTTTACTTCAGAGACAAATGCTGCTGGTCAGATTGTTAACGGAACATTACAACTAAATAATGGACAAAATATCACAGAAAAAGTTATTGATGGCGTTGATTTTGCTCCATCCCAATTAAAGTATGGGGAGTGGATGACGGTCGATAATACAGGAACGCTAGCAACAGATATTAAAGCTACCTTAAATCAGAAATTGGACAAGGACATTAATATTAAAAAATATAAAGTTGGGTATATTGCGATAAAATATAAGCAAAAGCCAACAGGTGATGTTCAAAAAGCGGCGAAAATCAAGCTTGATAAATTATTTGATGGAACGACTAATGTAGTAGAATCTCAAACATTTAGTAACGAATCCGAAATTGCACCAGGTGTAAGTGCGGTTACAGGTATAGTAGGAGAAGAAGGCGTAGCAGGTTATACAGCTGTATCCAATAAAAATTGGCAGCTTGGAAATGGTGTGAACCAAGGATTTTGGAGATTGAAATCGGATGAGTATATTGATATGATGTTTGCCATTAAATTAGATGAAACCGCAAATAATGACTATCAAGGAGTAAAATATTCAGCTGATTTAAAAGTTCAAGCGAAGCAAGTAGATGAAGGTTCTAAGTATGAAGGTGAATAATGTTGTTGGGCAGTCGGTTAATCGACTGCTTTTCTGATAGGAGTAGGTTATATGCGAATAAAGAAGTGCATGCTAGTTTTTTACTCCATTATTTTAATCTATTGCCTATTTCTATTTGTTGGTAAATTGAATACATATGCTTGGTTTACGGACGAGGTTCGAGCAAATGGAGATATAACCAACGCTACAACTAAAGACTTACTTTCTATTTCCACTGGTGATGTGATCTATCAAAGCAAATGTGAGATTTCCCAAAAAATCTCTATTAAAAATATTTCAGGCATAAAGATTCCTATTAAACTAGTAGATCAATCCCTATTATTGCATCCAGGGGAAACCTTTAATAAAACGATGAAACAAAAAGTTTCCTGTGAGGAGAAGGAACATCATTATCATCTATTAGGTTTAAATCATTATATTGATGAAATGATAAGCGTCCCTCTCGATCAAAACAAGCTCTCAGGAATGGAAAATAACAGTGAAAGTCCTCAGGATAAGACAAACATTTCACCTAAATCAATGAATGATAAAAAAGTGGATCCTAAAGAAAATAATCAAGTAGACAAAAAGAACTCGGTACAATCATGAAGACTCATTTCGAAGTTTATCTTTTACACCAGTGTCCTATAATGGTTTTGGAACTTTGAGCCAGATAAAAATAATAAGGTCAGAAGTATCAATCTCCTGACCTTATATTAATTAAACGAACATATTCACTCTCCTATGCTTGTCAACCAGTGGCGTAGCAAATTTATTTGCCTTTTCAATATCCCCTTTTTTCATGTAATGATCAAAAAGTTGTACTTGATAATGCTCTGTCAATAAAGACAATCCGGTTTCGGTTAAATAAGGATATACTTTCGCCTCTAGGTAGTGGAAATATTTTTCTTTTCGATGTTGAAGTTTATACAAATGCATGCGGAAGAAATGAATGAAAAGTGTATCTTTCTTCTTTTTTGCAAGTTTTAGACCATTTTTAGCAAGTTCATAGAGTGTTTCTCGTGGTGATTCTCCATGCTGGCTTAGTGCATTTAAATAACCTTCCAATGACCCGATATAATTTTCCGAGAGAGGATTTCGACCCTCTAATGCATTCTTAAATAATTCACTAGCATCTTTAAAATAGCCATGTCGAAGTAGATAGTATGCATAATTATGAGTGATCATCGACCTTTGATGCTCTAAACTGTAATTATCAGCCATTTCGATTAATCTTTTATAGCTTAAGATACTTTCAGGATTATAAAAGTCATCTTGTTCTACTTGTATAAGCATTAGCATCTCTGAATCAATTATTCTAGAAAAACTGCGAGCCTCGGTAAAAAATTGTAGTGCCTTATTCGCGTAATAATAAGCCAGTGTTTTAGAATTGATGGAATGATATGCAACAGCCAAATGATAATAAAATTCTGGATTATAATAGTGGGACAAGTCAAACCTTTTTAAAATAGCAATGGCATTATTGTAGTTTCCTTTATGTAATTCTAAGATTCCTTTAATATGAAGTAACATATTTGTATTATATGGAGAATCATCAAGTTGATTTTCTATTTCTGCTATAATTGGAATGGCTTTATCTGCTTCACCAAAAGATAAATAGTATCTAGAAAGTATAAGTAAGTATTGATGGTAAAGCTTCGGAATATGTAAAAGAGGAATCTCCTCCAATTGTTCTTTTAGAAGCTTTGCTTTTGAATCAAATCGTAAAATAATTGCTTCATGCCATGATTTTAATAGTAGCTCCGATTGAGCATATGATTCTATTTCTGCTTTTAAATCGAGCTCTAAGCGATTAGACAATAATTCTATTAAATCTTTCGAAACTTCTGTTAAGCCCCGTTCAATTTTGCTTAAATGAGTGTTAGAACAGATGCCCACTCCTAATTCACTTTGAGTCATCCCTTTATTTTCCCTGTAAAATTTTATAATTTTTCCTTCAAGCACTTTTTTTGTCCCCCCTATCTAAATACTAGGTAATTTACCAAATTTTTCTTTTAATTTAATCAGGTTCAACTATTGGAAGACTGGAATTTTATTTCTTTGTGCAGAATGCCCAAATGATATTATTGCTTTTTGGATTGTCTAAACGAAGACTGTAGTAGGTAATCATTCTAAAATTATTATGTCCCACTAGCTATTCGATGTTCTCCTGAGTTATTTCATTATATACAAGTGGGAAAATTCTGTTAATTGGGAAAGATATTGTAAATTAGAGTAGAATTTTCTTACTTTATACGTTTTTATTTCAAAATAAACTAGCACTAATAATTAAAAATTGTATGTTTTCTAACTTGGGAAATTTTTTGAAAAAAGGAAGATTATCATACTTTTTTTATTAAAAAAAAATTAAAAATAAAGCTCTAACCATTGAAAAGTGGTTAGAGTTTAGTTAGAATTTTTCTTTTTTTCTTTAATCGATCTATAAGCATTAAACAAATAGAATATTGAATTCAAATAAAATGCCTTGGTTGAAAAATAAAACATCATATATGTTGATATAGATTATGACATATATAATGTTATTAGATTGTATTGGGATTAAATAGGGGGAGTTGCTTTATGTCTATCGGGAAAATCATTTATTATCATCGTAAGAAGCAACATATGACTCAGGAACAACTTTGCCATGGAATTTGTTCTGCTACTCACTTGAGTAAAATCGAAAACAATTCCAAAGAAGCGAATATAAAAACGTTGCAAAAGCTATGCGAGAGATTGGAAATCTCAATTGAGGAAGAAACTAAAAAAACTCAACTTTTAAAGCAGAAACTTGATTTGTTTTATGATGCCATGGAACGTCTTCATAAAGAAAAAGCAGCAACATTATATGACGAGCTAATGGAGCATAAAGAATTTGTCCAATGTTTAGAGATCATCTATTTGTATGAATTATATATGCTTCGTTATTTATTATACTTGGATCGATTTTCGGAATTTGAGGAAGAGTCGTTGAAAATGAAAAAGGATGTACCAAAGTATTCTTCATATGAGCTATTTGTATGGAAGTTTCTCCAAGCTATTTATTATGGCCGAACACAAAAATACGCACAAGCGCTCAATATTCTAAACAAACTGGAAGAAGAAGCAGAACAATATAGTGAAAAAATTACTGATTATTATTACTATCGAGCGACAACACATGGTCATATGTTTCAGTATTCTTTATCCATTGATTATGCAAATAAAGCATTAGCAGTTTTTCAAGATAAAAACAACATCTTACGTATTATGCATATCAAAATCATAATGGCTGTTAATTTAATTTACATTGGTGAATTTAATAGAGCGGAACAAATGCTAGGTTTAATTTTAAGTGATGCCGATTTACTACAGGATATAATTATGAAAGCAATGGCTCTGCATAATTTAGGCTATTTGCATCAAAGACAGGGGAATGTTGAAACAGCACTTGAATATTTCTCTCAATCACTTCAATTTAAACAGAAATATACACATTCCTATTATTTGACTATCTCAACGATCGCAGAGATGCTTATCCAATATAACCAACATGAAAAGGCTGTAGAACTATTAAAACCAGAATTGGATTACTTTCAAGACCATAAATCATCAAATTATATTAAGCTTAAAATATTGTATCTAGAAGCCACTAAAAATAAAAAGCAGCTTGTTAAATATTTAATAAAGCATGTGCCTCCAAGGGGAGAACAGAATGTAGTATTAAGCAATGGGATGAAATACTTCGATATGATAATAGCATATTATGAAGAAAAAAATGAGATCACTACTGCCTACCATTATCTAAAAATATCCAATCAGTTTCTTAAGAAATTACTTCATAATCTTGAAAGTCCTTTGGAGCTTGAAAACTTGAATTTAATATCAACGGAGAATAAACTAAATTTTTAATAGAAAAAAAGACAAGTTGAACTGAACTAGTTTAGCCTTAATAGAATGAAATACTTTATTTAGCTTTTTTTCAGTTCTTAAATAGTGCTGATCATTGTTTTCTCTTCTTCTGATATTTCTTCTTTTTAGAAAATCCAATCATTAAATCGATAAGGATTTCTCAATTTCTACGAAACCTCAATATTGTAGAATAGCCTCTTCTAGTAAAATCACTATTTTAACTTACATAAATGTTGGTTTTAATTGATGAAATATGATTCCTAGTTCAAAGTAATATACATTAAGTAGATCTTGAATGTGGACAAGTAATGACTACTCTTAAACGAGTAGTTTTTTTATGTCTACTTTT
Source organism: Bacillus sp. AFS002410 (assembly GCF_002556365.1). NCBI lineage: Bacteria > Bacillati > Bacillota > Bacilli > Caryophanales > Bacillaceae > Bacillus > Bacillus sp. AFS002410. Next base: position 70,312 of record NZ_NUEU01000016.1, on the reverse strand, counting down.
TCTTATAAATAAAAATAGAATTCCATTTATGCGAATGAATAAAATTATCTATATTAATAGCAGTCTCTAAAACATAAATTAAGTTCACCAAAAATGTATTTCTTCCTTGTAAATCTTGTTTTGGGTCTCTTACTAAACTTGTGTTGGAAAATTCTGAAATGATAGCACACTTAAAACACATATGGTAAGGTATTAACATCTAACGAACTAGATTAATCAATAGAATAGAGGTGCCGTATTTTGATTAAACGTTTTTTTAGTTATTATCGCCCGCACAAAAAGTTATTTTATATAGACTTTTTCTGTGCAATATTAGTAGGGTTAATGGAGCTTGGATTTCCTTTAGCAGTGTCTTGGTTTATTGATAAACTGCTGCCGGAAGGGAACTGGAGTAAAATTATCTCGATCAGTATCGGACTTTTAGTACTTTATTTAGTAAGTTCTGGTATGCAATTTGTTGTGAATTATTGGGGCCACAAACTTGGTATTAATATTGAGACTGATATGCGTCGTGAGTTATTTAATCACGTTCAACGTCAATCATTCCGTTTCTTTGACAATACAAAGACTGGTCATATAATGAGCCGTATTACAAATGATTTAATGGATATTGGAGAATTAGCACACCATGGTCCAGAGGATTTATTTATTGCGATTATGACCTTCATCGGTGCATTTTGGATCATGCTAACAATTAATGTGAAGCTTGCATTAGTAGCCATCATTATCGTGCCATTTTTAGTTTGGTTAATCTCATACTCAAACATGAAAATGAATAATTCATGGAGTAAAATGTATGGGAATATTGCGAATGTAAACTCGCAAGTTGAAGATAGTGTTTCAGGTGTAAGAGTCGTTCAATCATTTACAAATGAACAATATGAAATGAAACGATTTAATAAAAATAATCAATACTTCCGCAAAACAAAATTAAAAGCTTATAAAGTAATGAGCATGAATTTACTAGGAATCTATGTATCTACTCGATTAATGACACTTGTTATTTTAGTTTTTGGAGCATGGTTAAGTTTTACGAAAATTTTATCTTATGGAGAATTAGTAGCGTTTATTTTATATTTAAATGTTTTATTTAAACCAATTGATAAGATTAGTGCTTTACTTGAACTATATCCAAAAGGTATGGCAGGCTTTAAACGATTTACGGAATTAATTGATAATGCGCCAGATATTGGAAATACAAAAGATGCAATTGAAGTCGTTAATCTAAGAGGAGATATTAAGTTCAAAAATGTTACTTTTGGTTATGAAAACAAACGTACAATTTTAAATGATTTATCCTTTTCAATTGAGGCCGGCAATACAATCGCTTTCGTAGGTCCTTCAGGTGCAGGGAAAACAACAATTTGTTCATTAATTCCAAGATTTTATGATGTTTTAAATGGTGCTATCACAATTGATGGAATCGATCTTCGAAATATGACGAAAGAATCATTACGAAAAAATATAGGAATCGTTCAGCAAGATGTCTTTTTATTTACTGGTACATTAAAAGAAAATATTGCTTACGGTAAGCTAAATGCATCTAATGAGGAGATTGAAGAAGCAGCAAGAAAAGCTCACCTAACAGATTTAATCGCTTCATTGCCAGACGGTTATGAAACTCAAATTGGTGAGAGAGGATTAAAGCTTTCAGGAGGACAAAAGCAGCGCTTAGCAATCGCTAGGATGTTTTTGAAAAATCCGCCAATCCTAATATTAGATGAAGCAACATCAGCGTTAGATACAGAGACAGAAGCAATTATCCAAGAAGCATTGAATGATTTATCAAAAGACCGTACAACGCTAGTAATCGCTCATCGATTAGGCACAATTAAAAAAGCAGATCGAATTTTAGTCATAACAGAAGAAGGTATTGCTGAAGATGGTACTCATAAAGAACTACTATCACAGGAAGATGGAATTTTTGCTAAGCTTCATGCTCATCAAATTTAACATTTTTTAAAGAAGGTGTTTTGTATTGATTGAAAATTTTACTGGTAAAGCAGATTTATACTCAAAACATCGTCCAAGTTATCCGAAAGAATATATCGAAAATTTACTCTCTGGAAATCAATTAAGTGAGAGTAGTGTCATTGCAGATATTGGTTCAGGGACAGGTATTTTAACTAAACTTTTACTTGAAAAAAAGTTATATGTTATAGCAATTGAACCGAATGATGATATGCGGAGAAACGCAGAGATGGCTCTGAATAAATACGAAAAATATAAGTCAATTAATGCAACAGCTGAAAATACTTCATTAAAAAATAATAGTGTTGATTTAATAACGGTAGCACAAGCTTTTCACTGGTTTGATAAAGAAAAATTCAAATTAGAATGCAAACGCATTTTAAAAGAGGGTTCAAAAGTCTCTCTAGTTTGGAATAGCAAAGACTTATCAAGCCCAATAATGATTGAATTGCAGGAGATTTGCAATGAAACTTGTCCTAAGTTTAACGGCTTTAGTGGTGGAATAGAAGATACTCCGGATGTTTATGAGCAATTTTTTAAAGATGGTATTTTTGAAATAAAAGTTTATAAAAATGATCTTGAAATGGATTTAGAAGGGTTTTTAGGTAGGAACATGTCATCTTCCTTTTCTCCGTTGCGTGGGGAAAAAGAATATGAGACATATAGAAGTGCACTAGCCAATTTATTTAATAAATATAGTTTAAATGGTAAAATCGTTTATCCTTATATTACTAAAAGTTATTTAGGGCATGTGTAAATCTAACAAAGGGGTAACGTATATTTTTGCGTTGCCTCTTTGTCATACATTTTGTCATAATAAGTATTAAGTTTAAACTTAAGAGGAAGCCACTAAAATTAGGAGATAGCCATGAGCAATCAAACTACTAATAATAAAGAAAAAGATTTACAACAAATACTTTCTGATCTAAATAAACAGGAATTAATTACAATTATTCTAGATTTAGCAGAAGAAAATGAAGATATAGAGCAAGGTTTATTATATAAGTACTCAACGAATGAAGATGTAATAGCGGGTAGCAAAAAAATAATTAAGGAATATATCAATCAAGCTAAATATCGCGGGTTTATTCCATGGAATAAATTAAACTATGCACTTCAAGGTGTATATATGACGTTAGATAAAGCGAGGCAAATGCTATTAGAAGAGGAATCTGATGTAGCCATTTCATTAAGCTTAATTATTCTTCCAGAAGTAATAAAAATGTTGAATTATAGTGATGACTCTGGGGGCTACATTAGTCCCGTAATATCTAATAGTTTAGATATTATCGATGAAGTAGCTTATTTTGTAAGTCATTTAGATGAAAGCGAGCAAGTGGCTTTTTTTGAGAAGATATTAAAAGAGGCCAAGCATGCACGTTATGATGATTGGAATGAGTGGAGATTTAGCTTGTTAGAGTGCTGCATCCATTTTTGTAGCATTAAAAAAGTAAGAAATAAATTGGAAAATCTATTTGAAAAACTGTTAAGTGAATTAGAAGGTAGTTCATGGAGTGTAAAAAACGATAAAGAGAATATTAAGTTACTTCAATATCAAATTATTGAACGATTTGATGGAATAGATCAAGCAATGCAGTTCGTTTATAAAAATGTAAAGTTAAGTAAATTTAGAGAAATAGCTATTGAGCATTTAATTCAATCAGACAATTATTCAGAGGTATTAAGACTTTGTGAGGATGGCATTATTGAAGATCAAGAATTGCGTGGACTAGTTAAGAAATGGAAACAATTTCAATTAGTTGCTTACGAAAATCTTGGAAATAAAATGAAACAATCTGAGTTACTTTTAGAATTTATTTATAATAACAAATTTGAGTATTATTCAAAGTTAAAAATGCTATATCAACCAGATGAATGGCCAGGCATTTTAGAAGGAATTTTAGCTGAATTGGAAAAGCAAAGATATATTCCTACTATCTATGTAGAGATCCTAATTGAGGAAAAGATGAGTAAGAAGTTACTACAATATTGTAGAATGTATATTTCATCGGTAAAACAGCTATACCCTCATTTAGTTGAAGAGTATTTAGAAGAAACAAGGGTCTTATTTGAAAGAGCCATTGAAGTAGAAGCAGAACAAGCAGCCGACCGAAAAATGTATAAACAGGTTTGTAAAACGATCGTACAATTTAATAAAATTTTTGGTGGCGAATACGCCTCTAATATAATTAGTAACATGAAACAAAAATACGTTAAAAAACCAGCATTTATTGATGAACTAGGTAAATTAAAATAATAAAATGGATAAAGAAGGTCAAGATAATTAATTAAATATCAAGACCTTCTTTTTATTGTGCACATTAAGAAAGTATAAATTGGCAGCGGAGAAGAAAAAACGACGTAGTTTCCAATTTTAGGAATTAAGTATAAGTGCAACTACCCCTCTTTCATCGCCTAAAGGCTCACCAATCGGCGAGTTTTCTTTATTTATGAAAGGGCCAAATCCCATCTTTCTTCAATTAACTCCGATCCAATCCACTCGAAATTAGGTTTTTCTTCAGTTAAAGTAAAACCATATTTTTTATAAAGATATCTAGCTGCCCCTAAAGTACTAACCGTCCATAAAAAGACATGCTCATATTGATTTTCTTTACAAAAGTTTAGTGCCGTCTCGATTAATTTTTTACCAATTCCTAGGCCTTGGAACCTTTCATCTAATACAAACCATCTAAGTTGAGCAACGGACTCATTTGCCTTCGTAATAGCGATTGATCCAACGATTTCACCATTCACCTCTGCAACCCAAAGTTCACCGCCCTTGGAGTTCATTAGAAATTCACTTAAACCTTTCATTACATAATATTCAAATACTCGTCCAAATTGGTAGGTTGTACTATAAATTCTTCCATGTATATAAGCGACATACCCAACATCTCCGGGAATAAATGGTCGAACTGATACTTCAGCGTTATTTGAATTGTTTAATGAGATAATTGATTCAATTGTTTCCATTGATTTCACTAATTCCTTTATTTGATCATGAGAAAAGCTTTGAATCATTTTTTCAACCCCGATGTTCGCGTCCTCAACTAATTTACTGTAGATGTCCTTCCCTTTATTAGTTAGATGAAGAGAATATTGACGCTTATCTTCAGGTGATTGAATTTTTTCGATAATGTTCTCATCTTCAAATCGTTGAGTTATTCGACTTAAGTAGCCACGGTCAATACCTAGTTTCCCGATAATATCGGAAGCGGTACATCCTCTGTTTTCATTAATTTCAGTAATGATTCTAGCTTCAGTTAACGGAAATGGATGATTGTAAATTTCTTGATCAATTTTCCCTAATACATTTGCATAATGTCTGTTAAACTTCCGTATTTTTTCAATATAATTCATCTATTACCACTCCTAATATTCTGAAATTTTAGATTTATTATAACTATGATAGTTGACTCAGTCAACTAATTAGAATGACAAACAATAAAATTGTACTAGAATATTCAAAAATTTGGATAAAGAAAATACGAAAATGAGAATATAATTAAAAAGAGGTTAAAAGTAAATTAAAATAGGGGGAACGTATGGAACTATCTCTTTTACTAGAGTATGGATGGGTATTACTGATATTAATTTTATTAGAGGGCTTATTATCGGCCGACAATGCATTAGTGCTAGCCGTTATGGCTAAGCATTTACCCGAACAACAACAAAAGAAAGCTATAAATATTGGTTTACTTTTAGCGTTTATATTTAGAATCGGTGCCATTTTCATTATTTCATTTCTTTTTGATGTATGGCAGGTTCAAGCGATCGGAGCAGCCTATTTAATTTTCATTGCATTAAAGCATTTATTGAAAAAGCACGACAATGATAAAGGGAAAAAAGGGAAAAGCTTTGCAATGACAGTCGCTCAAATATCATTAGCAGATATTGCATTTGCCATTGATTCAATACTAGCAGCAGTAGCCCTAGTTATTGACCTACCTAATACTAATATGAGTAATATAGGCGGCATGGATGGCGCTAAATTTATCGTCATTATCATTGGAGCAATAGCAGGACTAATCGTTATACGATTCGCAGCAGGTATATTTGTAAAGTTGCTTACGACACGCCCAAGTCTAGAAACAGCTGCTATGCTTCTAGTTGGTTGGGTAGGGGTTAAACTACTAATGCATACCCTAGCACATCCTTCACTACACATTATTTCACATCACTTTGTTGAAGGCCCAATTTGGAATATAATCTTCTGGATAGGAATGCTTCTAATTGCTCTAGGTGGATGGTTTTTCTCTAAAAAGAAAACACCCGACGTAAACGCAGAATAAAATAAATAAATGAAAGACGATGTCCCAAAAGTATAACTTTTAGGGGCATTTGTTTTTTACTTTAAGAAAGTATTTATTGTAGGGGGAAGAAAAGTCGATGTAGATTCCAAATTTAAATGCAAATTAAATTTAGGAATATGTAAATAAGAATCGAGAGAGTGAAGTCAGTTGATGATTTCGATTTCTTAGGTAAATTCAATCTAAAAGAAATCACAGAACCAACAATCTTTGATTTTGAGTATGTATGAATAAAGAGTAGGCTTAGGCTCACTCTTTTATGATAAATTGAAGGGAGATGATGAAGGTGGGTGTGCTTATGGAAATCAATAGAAATGAAGAGAGAGGCTACACATTTCAAGATTATCTTTCTTCTCCAGAAGGAAGTCGTTATGAAATTTATGATGGGGAACCTGTTTTGCTGGCAGCCCCAACGACAAAACATCAAGGTATTGTTTCATTTTTGACAACGGAATTCGGTATATACCTAAAAGGAAAAGAATGCAGAGTATTTGTTTCACCTTTTTGTGTGCGCTTTTCAGAGTTAAAGGATTATGAACGTGCAGATAATGTATATGAACCAGACTTATCGATAATTTTTAACAAAAGCCAAATTGACCAACATGGTTGCAAGGGTGCGCCGAATTTAATTGTAGAAGTATTATCGCCATCTACTGCTAGAAATGACAGATTAAAAAAATATAATACCTATCAAAAGCATGGTGTAAGTGAATATTGGATAGTTGATCCGATCAACGAAACGATAGAAATACATGCTTTAGAAAATAGCGTATACAGACTATGGAACGTATATAGTCGAGAAGATGTGATTACTTCAAAGCAGTTTGAAGATTTACAGATTAGTGGAGAAGAAACGTTTTCATATGGAGAATAAGCAGAAGAGTGCTCTTAAAGGGTGCTCTTTTTTATTTTGTTAGAAAAGAGGAAATAGAAAATGAATTTTTGATATTGCTTTTGAACCACCAAGAATTCAAGAAGTACCACGAGCTAGTATTCAAGCAGGGGAAGGCCATTCTTATCCAGGGTCAGCGGATTCTTTTATTGAGAGGGGAATCGAGTGAGAATGGTAATAGCCTAAATCTAATTGTCTATAATGTGACCAGGAATGCTGTTGTAATTTATAATGGGTGCAAATAAAACTGGAGAACGTGCAAATAAACGTATGAAATCTGCAAATAAAAATAGGAAAACTGCAATTAAAATAATCAAAACTGCAATTAAATTATGTAAAAGTGCAATTAATTTCCATGGGATTCCATTTTAGATAAGATAATACTCATACCGGTAGGGGTACTATCTTCTAAAATTGTTCAACAGTAGCTGCTTATCATTATAAAGTTAATTTGTTTGATCTAATTCTTTCAAAACTGACTAAAATAGTTGCGAAATCTGTTCAACATCAATGACAAACCGACTATAAATAAAAAACATCGCTAAAATACCCCCAACCTACTTTAGTAGAGAGCAATTTATGTTAAATATAATTCTATTTAATGTCTCAATGTATGATATGAACTTAAACGTTAGCGTTTTTTATTTGATCAACCTCACTAAGTAATGCTTCTAAATGCTTTAAAATTGTTCTAGCTATTTGGTGTTCATTATTTTGTTCTAAGTGTTCTTTAGCAACTTTAGATAATTCAGCATAGTCATGATGTTTACTTTGGTTATGATTGTCATTGGTTTCTGCAAAGTTGAATGTATTGCTAAGCTTAACGCTTATTTCATTGTGTAGACTTTTTAGCGTTTCAATCATTTCATTCGTTTCATTCATTCTTTTTAATCTCCATTTCGTTTAGTAAATTTCATAGTTAGTATTTACATGTTATCCGTTAAGAATGAATAGTTTTTAATTTTTCACAGAATCTTTAATTTAAATAAGGGCTATCTATTTGTCAGTTATCCCGACTTTTGGACAGCCCATTTAGTTATTGTTTTATTTTTCTTTTGCACTAATAATTCCTATTTAACTATGGTAATAAAATCATGTAGTTTATCTAAGGAAGTAATATTTTGATTGCATTTTTGACTATCTTTACAAATATAATTTCCTCTTTGAGTGAAAGTACCTTCAATTTTTCCTTTAGTTTTTGTCATAAATAAACCTAAGTCTTCAAATTTATTACAAATCGTACAATTTCCTTTTTTATTAATAGGATTAAAAGTACCTTGTAAACCGATTAATTTGTGATTTAAATAAGTTACAATGAATTTTGAATTTGATCCTAGATCGTCCCATCCAATATACGTAGTTTGTAGTAAATCGAAGTTTTTTAGGATTGGAAGTTTCAGTTTTTTAGCTTTTGGAAATAATTTTTTTATGGATTGCTCTGATACTTCTTTAAAAGGAATTACATATGGTAGTAATTGTCTTAATAATACTTCTGCCTGTTCGGATTTTTTAATTGTGTCAATTTGTATGAACAGTTGTTGTTGCTCTTTTGTAAGGTCAGTAAATAAACCTAGCGCTTTATCGCTGACTAGAGAGTGTAGAGCGTTTAAAACAGCTCTGTCATTTACTGATGCGTGCCCATTTGTAAGGACTTGAAGTTGTTGTTTAATAAAATTGTATTGTTCCGTTCGAATAAAAGGTTCCATTTATATCACTCCTAATTTAGGAAAGTTCAAGTTAGACTTAACATCTATTAATTTACAACAAATTAATGGATTTATATATGCTGAGTTTAGGTAATAAACAAATTAGCCATAAAAAAACACTGACCATAGCTAGTCAGTGTCAGTTTATCTATTTAGTATATACAATTTTTTTGATTGTTTCGATTGAGAGGAAATATTCTTTAGCTAATTGTTCAATTGGTTGACCATTTTTAAATGATTTTTTGATTGCATTATTTCGATCGTCAATTAGCTTTCTTGTACCTGAACGCGAGCCCCATTTTTTTGGAACCTTTTCAGATTTTGGAATATAAAGAGTTTCTCCCTGTACGTATTTTTGTATTTCCGATAATAATTTCTCTGGTAAAATAGCAGTTGCTTTTATATATGCCATCTTTGATTAGCCCCTTATTCTTATTAGTTAAATAAGGTGCAAAGCCATCAAATTAGAACTGCTTACTTGGGCGATTAGTTAAAACCTACCCATGCAAAGTATCGCCTTTCTAAAACTAGGCTTTGCATGGGATGCTGATTTATCTGACAAATTAACAGTGTTTGTCATAATCGATCACCTCCTAAAAGTAATTATAAATGAATTTTATTTTGTTTGCATTGTTGATATGAATAATTTGAAAAAGGAATAAAACCTTCCACTATATGGACTGTTATTATTCCTTTAAATTATTTATTTAGTTGAAATAACATATGTTTAATAATTTCTCTTGATGAACTAGATAATCCATTTTCTTGAGAAAAAATGGCCCATACATCCTGATATATGTAATCTGATTCATCAGTATAAGTTATTGGGATTACTTTTAGTTCATCAGTACGAAATGTAGGATAGTTTTTTACTGTAAATTCATGGATAAATGAAAATGCAGTGCTTTCTTTAACGACATTTAACAGTAATCTAGGATTGTTCGTAGTCAAAATTGCATGATTAGACAAGCTTTTTGAGAATTTTTTTACAATGCTATTTTTTGTATTTTTTAAGATTACTATTTTCTCATTATTTAGATCTGCAGGTGTAACATATTCATAATTGTATAGATTAGAATTTTTTCCTACTACAATTCCAATTCTTGCTTTATTAATTAACTTTTTTCCCAGTTTTGGATATTTATTTAATTCTTCCTTATCGATCGGTAAGAAGCCAACATCATTACGATCATGATTAAAATTCTTTAGTAATTGTTCTGGGAGCATTTCTTCTACATCAATTGAGATTTGAGGATTTTCTAGATTGAAGTTAGTCACTGCTTCTTGAAATATATCAAAAAATGCAGTTGCTGCTATTATTTTTAATTGTTTTTCTTTTTTTATATTTAAATTACAAAGTTCATCATTTAACTGCTTAATATTCGATAAAATATTTATTGCCTTCGTTATAACAATATTACCTTCAGGTGTTGGAGTAGTTCCTATTCTTGAACGATTAAATATTGTTATATTTAATTCCCTTTCCAGTTGTGAAATAGATTGGCTAATGGCTGACGTAGAAATAAATAATTTTTCGGCAGCCTTTGAGATCGATTTTTCACTTGCTACATAAACAATATACTCTAATTGTTCAAAATTCATAGTAAGCTCCTAATTGTATAAAATTCTAATAACGTAATAACCTAAGACCATTAAAACTTAAAGACAGTGGACATCGTTGGTAAAAATTTTATTTCAATAATTTTAGAGAGGTTATAAAATTATCTTGCGGACATTATGAAGGAACACTTAACAATAAGAAAACAGTTTAATGATACACTTTTTTCTCTGGAAAATCTTGTGAAAAGTTAAATTTGTATTATTAAAATAATTCTTAAATTTTTATTGTATTAATTGCTTCATGAATAGTAAGAGGTTTAGACGTTATAAAGTGATTTTTTCTCGGAGAAAATTATAGTAATAAATAAATTTCGGTATATATTCATCATAATATAAAACTATAAGTTTTTGAAACCCTAATTTTATCTATTTATTTAAGATTTTAATGTTGTAAGTAATACTTAATCATAATTTAGTGAATGTAATAATTCTTTGTTTAAGAAGAGCTTAACTTTAATTTCAAAAATATTAAATTTATTAAATCAATTCAAATATGTACAATAACTAATGTTACTATAAAAAAATTAGGTATTCGGAGGTGGTAGTAGTGTTAGCAAAATTAGTAACTAATCATCCGATAAATAATAATACTGTTATTTTTGTTGAAAATTCGCTTTTCGTGGCGGGTATTCGTACTATATTAGAATTCAATCAAATAAACGCAATTAAATTTAATATAGAAGAAAATGTACTAATTCAAGAAGTTAGTAATTCAGTTCTTATAACGCAGGTTTCAGGCGAAGAAATGGTAAAAGAAGCGAAAAGAATTATGTTACATGATGATTCTACTAAAATAATAACGATAAAAAATACTTTAGACTTTTACGAAATAGATCGTTTACTAAACGTAGGAGTGAAGGGGATTTGTTTAACGGACGTTGACGAAGCGTATTTAGTAAATACTGTTAAGCAAGTTCAAGGTGGACAATTCATGGTAGACAATCGTTTTACAAATGAATTAATAAAAGAATATAGATTCCTTAAAGAGAATTCTATCCATTTTATGCCACCTGATGACAAATATATTAAAGAATTACTTACAAATAGAGAATTCGAAATATTGCACCTTTTAGTAAAAGGATTTTCTAATATCCAAATTGGAAAAGAATTATTTATTTCGAATAAGACTGTTAAAAATCACGTTGCTAATATCTTAATGAAATTAGATGTTCAAGATCGTTTAAATGCAGTAATTAAAGTGATAAAGAATAATTGGATCTCTATTAAGCAGGAAGTAAATTAACTAAAATAGCACTCTATTAAACACGTAGACAACATTAATGAATGCGTGTTTAATAGAGTGCTTTAGTTTTGGAGTAGACTAAATAAAAATTGAGATAGTAGGTAAAGCTTAATCGCTGGACAGTTTAGAGAATATGTAGACTATTCCAAGTGATGGTTTTTAAATGAAAATTAAGTATTTGTAGAAGCAGATTCCTCTAATTTTTGTAAATAGTACACTTCTTCCCGATACATATGGTCTGCCATTAACGCAGAAAAATTACTTAACATTTGGCTAGATATATCTAATTCTTCAATTTCCTTAAGGAAAATTTGGAATAGTTGAATCTCCAATTTTATATCTTGATTCATTCTTTTTAATGCTGGAAATGTGTTAAGTTTTGTACGTAAATATCCAGTTAACTCTACTGCTTTAAGGTAGAAGTGATCGAAATGCTTTATAAATTCATGACCCTTTTTTCTTAGCATATATTCAGTGCCATCGAGATTACTAGAAATGGCATCAGCGTGACCCGCTGCATCTAATACCCATAGTAAATGGTGATGAAGTTCATGGAAGATCGGAGGGATTTGATTTTGTTTTAAGTAGGATAGTACTAACAAGTATTCTTCCAATTCATTAACCATATGATTTAAAAACGTTGGTGTTAAGTAAATCTTAAAATTGGCGTCTGTAATGTGTTTTGTTAGCAATGATAATTTAAAATCGCGGAGAGCTAGAGCATTTTTTTCGGCTTGAATCGTAATTTCGTTAATATTTGCGCTGTTATTTACACTAGAAAACAAATCATTAAAAATTATGTAAAATGACTTTGCAATTTTAATTTCTTCCTCTTGTTTAGATGGCAAAGCGTCTAACATAAATTGAGAATGATCTCTTAAAACATGCAACCAAAATGAGTGTTCGTAGGTAGCAGTTTGTACAAAATCTGGCATCTAATCCCCCCTGTTAGTTATACAAGTTAATTATATTAATGATTAAACGAATATAGTATAAAACAAAAAAAGTGAAAACTTTGACCAAACAAAGGTTTTCACTTATTTGTTATTAGTTAGAAATCGTTGAATCCGCTAATAGCTCAAATGCAGCATGGGTCATTAGTTTTACACCAACTTTTATTGCTTCTTCATCAACCATAAATTTTGGGTGATGCCATCCGTAAGTTATACCTTTTTCTTGATTCCCTGAGCCTAGCCATAAAAAGCAGCCGGGTACTTCTTGTTGATAAAATGAAAAATCTTCTCCACCCATTGTTGATTCTGCCGTCACAACATTGTCAGTTCCGACTGTTGTAATTGCTGCTTCACGTACTACTTTTGTTACTTTTGAATGGTTGAAGACGGTAGGGAGTAAGATGTCATAATCCATTTCTACTTCTCCTCCAAGTGAATGAACAAGGTTTTGAACTAATGTTTGAAAGCTTGTTTGAATTTGCTTTCGAACTGATTCATTTGAAGTTCGAACGGTACCTTTTAAAATTGCAAATTCGGGAATTACATTATTCGTATTTCCAGCCTGGAATGCCCCAACTGTAATGACAGCTGATTCTTTTGGTGAAATTGTTCGGCTAACTAGTGTTTGTAGAAGGTTGACAACCGCGCTACCAATTACGATTGGATCAATTGCTTTTTCTGGAAGTGCTGCATGCCCACCTTTACCTTTAATCTTAATTGAAAAATCATCTACACTTGCCATTAGGAAGCCTTCTTTTATACCGATTGTACCAACTGGAAGATCAGGCATATTGTGAAGTCCAACAATTGCTTTTACATCATTAATCAATCCTTCAGCAATCATTTTCTCTGCGCCACCTTCTGCCTCTTCGGCAGGTTGGAAAATTAATCGAACGGTACCTGGAAGCAGATGTTTTAATTCCTGTAAAATGAATCCAACTCCTAGTGCAATTGTAGTGTGAACATCATGGCCACACATATGAGCGACTCCATCAATAATGGAACGAAATGGTAAATTAGATTCCTCTTGAATTGGCAATGCGTCAATATCTGCTCGGAGTGCAACAATCGGTCCTTCAAGACCAGCTATTTCAGCGCATGCTCCAGTTTTACTATTTAAAGATAATTTTTTGATGTTAGCTTTGTCTAACTCTTGACTGATAAATTTCGTTGTTTGGAACTCTTGATTACTTAATTCAGGATACATATGCAAATGTCTACGAATTTCTAATAGTCTTGAAAAATATTTGTCTACTAATGCGTCTATTTGTGCTTCTAATTGATTCATCTTAAGATTCTCCTTTTGAACTGAACTCATAATTTTTTGTTTGTTTATGTAATGAATTGTATAATTATTCTATCGTTCATACAATACCTTTTTACTATTTTGTAATGAGATAAGGTGTTTTTTACTATTTCGATATTGTACTCATTGGGTATTTAGAAGTTATCATCTATAAAAAATTTAAGTATATTTATTATTTGTTAATAAGGTGAAATGAGTAAAAATTCATTTTGCAGAACAATTTTCTCGACGTTCCTGGAAAATAAACTTTCATCCTTTTCTTTTACAAAATTGAAATTCTGTTTTAAGGTATTAGGTATAAAAAAGTAAAGGAGTGAGAGAATTGGTATATGCAGTTGGATTAATGTCAGGTACATCTTTAGATGGAATCGACTCCGCCTTAGTAGAGATCACTAGATATGGATCTGATACAGAGGTTAAATTGATTGATTTTATGACGATTCCACTAGAGGAAGCTTTATTAAAAGAGATTGAAGATGCGATTACACTTGTTTCTTCAAATGCCCAACATCTGTGTAGTTTGAATTTTAAACTTGGCTATGCTTTTGCAGATGCAGTGAAACAAATTTGTAGTAAAAATCAATTTCCACTAAATAAGCTAGATTTTATTGGATCACATGGTCAAACGATTTATCATCAGCCTGAAGTAGAAGCAAATTTTGTACAGTCTACATTGCAGTTAGGTGAATCAGCAGTAATTGCCTATGAAACGAATACAAAGGTTGTTTCTAATTTTCGAGTGATGGATATGGCAGCTGGTGGATATGGAGCACCTTTAGTACCACATTCAGAGTTATTACTTTATAGGAGTAAAACGAAGACACGCTTATTACAAAATATTGGTGGAATCGGTAATGTAACGATCGTCCCAAAGAATGCTACGATTGATGATTTAGTAGCTTTTGATACAGGCCCAGGTAATATGATTATTGATGAAATTTGTAAGCGTTATTTTAACGTGCCATTTGATGCAAGTGGTGAATTGGCTGCTAAAGGTAACGTAAATGAGAGATTACTAGAAAGATGTATGAGTATCCCTTATATATTAGCACCAATACCTAAAACCACAGGCAGAGAGCTATTTGGTACACAGTTTGTTGATGAAATTTTAGTAGAGTTTAGTGATGTTTCACCGATTGATTTCATTACTACAATGACGATGTTTACAGCAAAATCAATTGCTGAAAACTACAAAAAGTTTATTTTGCCGAATCATCCAATTGATGAAGTCATTGTTGGTGGCGGTGGTAGTCATAATAAAACGCTATTACACATGCTTCAAGAATTATTAGGTGAACATTCAAAAGTATTAGTCCAAGAGGATATTGGCTTTTCTTCAGATGCAAAAGAAGCAATTGCCTTTGCTATTTTAGCAAATGAAACATTAAATGGTTTACCAAGTAATGTTCCTGGAGCAACAAAGGCAAATCGATTAGTTATTTTAGGAAATATTACACCTAAACCATATTAGGAGGATGAATCGTGAAAAAATTAGGAATCTCAATCTATCCAGAACACTCAACTGTTGAAAAAGATAAGGCTTATATTAAATTAGCTCATCAATATGGTTTTAAACGAATTTTTACTTGTTTATTATCAGTAAACGGTGACAAGGAACAAATTATAAAAGAGTTCAAAGAAATAATTGATTATGCAAATAGTTTAGAGATGGAAGTGCTTGTTGACATTGCACCTCGAGTATTTGGTACTTTAAATATTTCATACAATGATTTATCATTCTTTGCGGATTTAGGAGCTTATGGTATTAGACTTGATATGGGATTTACTGGGAATGAAGAGTCCATTATGACTTATAATCCTTACGGGTTAAAAATCGAAATTAATATGAGCAATGCTACAAAATATTTAGAGAATATATTAGCTTATAAGCCTAACCAGTCAAATTTAATCGGATCTCACAATTTTTATCCACATCGTTACGCAGGTTTAAGTTATTCACATTTTGTAAAATGTAGTGAAGAATTTAAAAAGCACGGAATTCGCACAGCTGCATTTATTAATTCACAAGCTGCAACATACGGTCCATGGCCAGTATCTGAAGGTCTTTGTTCTTTAGAAATGCATCGTAATTTATCGGTTGTAACCCAAGCAAAGCATTTATTTTACTCAGACTTAATTGATGATGTCATTATTGCAAATGCATATGCGTCTGAAGAAGAATTCAAACAGCTTGCCGAGCTGAACAATTATGGCAAAGATTTATTTACTTTAACGATTGATTTACATGATTCAATTACAGATTTAGAGAAAAAGATTGTTTTAGATGAGTTTCATTTTTATCGAGGGGACGTATCAGATTACCTAATTCGTTCAACTCAATCTCGCGTAAAATACAGAGACGAAGAATTTAAACCAACTTATACACCACATATTCGTAGAGGAGATATTTTAATCGAAAATGAATTATATGGTCAGTATAAAGGTGAATTACAAATAGCACTTCAAGATATGGAAAACTCAGGGAAAACTAATGTGGTTGGACGCATTGTAGAGGAAGAAATTTTCTTACTAGATTTCTTGCATCCATGGAGTAAATTTCAGTTTAAAGAAAACTAAATAATCAGTATTTCAAAAAGATGTGAAATTTTTTTTTACATCTTTTTGAAATTTTATTTCACTTTTTTTCGGAAAATATTGAAATTTATTTTTGGTAGGAATATAATAGCCTCATAGAAAACGATTTCAGTTTTTTGAATCTTTTATTTTATCAAAATTAAATTAGGAGGATATAACTATGAAAGTATTATTTGTATGTGCAGGCGGAATGTCTAGTGCGATTGTTGTAAACGCTTTAAAAAAAGAGGGAGAAAAGAACGGATTAAGCCTGGATGTTTTAGCTGTAGGAACGCAAGAGTTTGCTGAAGAAGTTAAGAATGGTTGGGATGTAGCGATGGTTGCACCACAAGTTAGACATCGATTTGATGGCTTTAAAGCTTCATCTGATGAGGCGAATGTACCTTGTGCTGTCATTCCACCTCAAGCGTATAGTCCACTTGGAGGGGCAACATTATTAAAACTAGTTCAAGAGTTAGTTAAATAGTTTAATAATTTAATAAAAAGAGGAGAAGAACAAATGGATAAGTTTATTGCATTTTTGGAAAACAATCTATCAACACCAATGGCAAAACTATCTGAACAGAAACATTTACGAGCGATTCGTGATGGTGTAGTCTCAGCGTTGCCATTTATCATTTTTGGAAGTTTATTCTTAATTATTGCTTTTCCACCAGTTCCTGCAGATTCTGCAGTTGGGGTATGGGCAGCCAAACATGCGGCGGACATTTTAATTCCGTACCGACTTACAATGTACATGATGACCGTTTATATCACCTTTGGAATCGGGTATAGCTTATCTCAAAGTTATAAACTAGATCCACTTTCTGGTGCATTATTAGCAGGCTCCGCGTTTTTATTTACAACTGGAGTTCAAATGATTGATAAAGTTGGGTTTGTATTACCAATGGCTAACATGGGTGGTCATGGACTTTTCGTTGGTATGATTACATCGATCTTTGCAGTTGAAGTATTACGTTTTTGTAAAACCAAAAATATTACAATTAAAATGCCTGATTCAGTGCCAAGTTCTGTAGCGCGTTCTTTTGAAGCACTTATCCCTGTAACAGTTGTTTTAACAGTAATGACTTTAATTACAGTTGTATTTAAAGTTGATACACATTCTCTTGTAGACAAAGCTGTTGCTCCGCTAATTAGCGCTGGTGATTCACTACCAGGTGTATTAGTACCCGTATTCTTGATTACATTTTTCTGGGCATTTGGTATCCATGGGGTATCAGTAGTAGGTGCAGTTGCACGTCCGGTTTGGGAAGTTTATTTGGCTAATAACTCTGCAGCCGTTGCAGCTGGGAAAGTTGGAAGTCAACTACCACATATTGCTCCAGAGACTTTTTTCCAGTGGTTTATTTGGATTGGAGGTTCAGGTGCAACGTTAGGCTTAGTAATTGCTATGTTAATTGCAGGGAAATCTAGTTACTCAAAAGCTCTTGGAAGAACTACTATTATCCCAAGTCTTTTTAACATTAATGAGCCAGTCATTTTCGGTATGCCAATTGTATTAAATCCTGTACTAATTATTCCATTTATGATCGTTCCAATAATTGGTGCTACGGTTGCTTATCTGGCAACAGCAGCTGGATTAGTTAATCCAACTTACGTAATGGTTCCGTGGACCTTACCTGCTCCAATAGGTGCATATTTATCTACAGGTGGAGATTGGAGAGCAATTATTCTAGTAGTAATTAATTTGACTATAGCTGTAGTAATCTATTTACCATTCTTTAAACTGTACGATAAAAAATTGTTGGCACAAGAGTCAACTACGATCGAAATCGATAAAGATGTAAAAATGTCTGTATAAATTCATAGTAAAGGGAGTTTGGGATCATAGATTCCAGCTTCCTTTATTTATTACTAAATAAGCAAGAAAGGAAGCTTAACATGAACACTACAAAGAATCTTCATTTTTTTAGTTATAAAGGTGCTTTTGTATTTTTTATATTTATTCTTGCGTTTAATCTTATCTTTAATCCAGTTCTACTATTTATTGGAATGAGCAAAGATCTTGCAGTATGTATTACGAATAGCATAGGTCTTAGTGTAGGACTTACAGGCGTGATTGTATTTATTGAAGGTAAGTTTAAGAATAAGAAACAAGCTTCAATCTTATTTTTTACATTATTAATTTTCTGCACAGTGACTTGCTATATTGTTGTTTTCAATTCATAAGAAAAAATATGAAATGAAGGTGTATTCAAAATGAATAACAAAAGCGGAATTAAAATCGTAACAATAGGTGGAGGCTCAAGTTATACTCCTGAATTAGTTGAAGGTTTTATAAAAAGATATAATGAACTACCTGTTAGTGAGCTTTGGTTAGTTGATATAGAAGCAGGTAAAGAAAAGCTAGAAATTGTCGGTAATTTGGCTAAACGAATGGTAAAAGAAGCAGGAGTTCCAATGGAAATTCATTTGACGTTAGATCGAAAGTTAGCTTTAAAAGAAGCTGACTTCGTGACGACTCAAATGCGTGTAGGATTATTAGAAGCAAGGATTAAAGATGAACGTATTCCTCTGCAACTCGGTATGATTGGCCAAGAAACGAATGGTGCAGGTGGGTTATTTAAAGGTTTAAGAACGATTCCTATATTACTTGAGATTGCAGAAGAAATGCAGGAACTATGCCCAGAAGCTTGGTTGATCAACTTTACAAATCCAGCTGGAATGGTAACAGAGGCTTTGCTTCGATATAGCAATCATAAAAAAGTAATCGGTGTTTGTAATGTACCGATTAATATGACGATGACAATTTCTAATTTATTAGAAGTGGACATAAGTCGTGTACATATCGATTTTGCTGGATTAAATCATATGGTTTATGGACTACATGTTTATGTTGATGGAAAAGAAGTGACAAAGCGTGTTTTAGAGCTATTGGCAGATCCAGCTATACAAATGACGATGAAAAATATCGCACCACTTCCATGGCAAAAGGATTTTCTTATGTCATTAGGAGTTCTTCCTTGTCCATACCATCGTTACTATTACAAATCTAAGCATATATTGGATGAAGAATTAGAATCATTCAAAACTGGTACTACTAGAGCAGAAGTTGTTAAGAAATTGGAAGATGACTTATTTGAATTATATAAAGATGAAAACTTAGCAATTAAACCGCCACAGCTTGAAAAACGAGGTGGAGCATATTACAGTGATGCTGCTTGTAGCTTAATTACTTCTATATATAATGACAAAAAGGATATCCAAGTATTAAACGTTCAAAACAATGGTTCAATACAAGGGATTCCAAATGAGTCAGCTGTAGAAGTAAATTGTATTGTTACAAAGCAAGGTCCAATTCCAATTTCAGTCGGTGAATTACCACCTCAAATAAATGGTTTAGTTCAGCAGATTAAATCATTCGAACGAGTTGGGGCAAAAGCAGCCGTTACTGGATCTTATGAGTTGGCTTTACTAGCTTTAACAATTAATCCTTTAGTACCAAGTGATGAAGCTGCAAAGGAAGTTTTAGATGCATTATTAGATGCTCATAAAGAGTACTTACCATTATTCTTTAAAGATGAATTGGTAGTTCAATAACGATTAAAATAAATAAACAACTAAGGGGATCATGAAGATGAATATGAATAACGAACTAGAAATTTTTGAAATTATTTCACATGGTGGAAATGCAAGATCACTAGCTTATGAAGCATTAGAAGCTGCAGAAAAAAATGATTTTGAAACGGCTGATCGTTTAATTGAAGAGTCCCACGAAGAAATCGGTCATGCACATAAAACACAAACGACTTTAATACAAGCTGAATTAAACGGTCAACCATGCGAAAAATCTTTACTGATGATCCATGCACAGGATCATTTAATGACAGCAATGAGCGAGCAAAAGCTAATCGAGCATATCATTCGCTTGCATAAAAAATTAGCTGAAAAATAATCGTTACATATAGTAAGAGTATAGATAGAGATTTGGGGGTTAGCCCGGTGAAATATATCATTAGTCTTGACGGTGGAGGAACTAAGTCAGAGGCAGTTGCTTATGATTTAGAAGGCAATGTCATTAGCCAAGGTTACTCTGGTTTTAGTAATCTACTAATTAATGAAAAAGATGGAATTAATCACATTATAGAAGCGATTGAAAAATGTTTAAGCACTTTATCAAAGGAAAATTGTCTATTTCTATTTATAGGTATTGCTGGAATTGGTGGAGTTAAAGATCGAAGTCCTTTAGAAAAAGCATTAAATGATGCCTTTCAGATTCCTTTTAAAATTGTAAATGACGCGCAAATTGCCCATGCGGCAATGCTTAATGGGCAAAGCGGTGTATTGACAATTGCCGGTACTGGGTCAATTTGTATTGGAATGCATAAAGAACATACAGTTACAGCGGGTGGATGGGGACATCTACTTGGAGATGAAGGAAGCGGTTATTGGATTTGTATGGAAGTTTTTAAAAAAATTACGCAAGAATTTGATGAAGGCATTCCGTTAAGTTATTTATCTTTAAAAATGCTAGAAAGATTACAGCTAAAAGAAGCTGATGGACTCAAAAAATATATTTATCATAATATAAAAGCTGAGATTGCAGCTCATGTTCCATTCATTGTTGAAATGGCGAATTTGGGTGATCTAATGGCCTTAACAGTTCTAGAAAGAGCTGGTCAACATCTTGGAAAAACGACAAGCCAAGCGATAAAAAAATTAAACCTTCGAGAAGAGCCTCGAGTTGCTATTAAAGGAAGTATTCTTCAAAGAATACCAGTTGTTCAGAAAACGTTTATTCAAACAATTCATGAGCAATATCCAACAGTACTATTCTATACAGAAGATGTTTCCTCGACGTTTGGAGGATATCTTCTAGCGATGAAAGAATTAAATAATTATTAAAAGCAGGAATAGATTAAGTGCAGGGAGAACTGGAAATGCATTTAATAGAATATCCTTTCCTTAATCCTTAACCCCTGCCTTTTTATTCCTGAACTTAAGGGGTGGTATTGTGTTAGAGGATTTAACAACTGAAATTAGAAATGAGCGTACAAGTAAACTAGATCAGTTAAGTGTTGATGAATTTTTACAGATAATGAATGAAGAAGATCAAAAAGTAGCATTGGCAGTTAAAGAAGAGATCCCGATGATTTCAAAAGTAGTTCAGCTAGTCGTTGAAGCATTTCGAAATGGAGGCCGTTTAATCTATACAGGTGCTGGTACAAGTGGAAGAATTGGGCTTTTAGATGCAGTCGAATGCCCGCCTACATTTGGAACTGATCCTAGTGAAGTAGTTGGCTTAATTGCAGGGGGAGAAAGAGCATTTATTAAAGCAGTTGAAGGTGCTGAAGATAGCGAAGAGCTTGGCAAAGAGGACCTTCAAAGTATATCACTTACTAAAAATGATATCGTGATCGGTATTGCTGCATCTGGTAGAACGCCTTATGTAATAGGTGCTTTAAAATATGCTAACGAGATTGGAGCAAAAACCGTCGCTGTAGCATGTAATAAAGAATCGAAAATTGGAGAGGTTGCGATACATAAAATTGAAGTAGATAATGGTCCAGAAGTATTAACTGGCTCTACTCGATTAAAAGCGGGAACATCTCAAAAATTAATTTGTAATATGATTTCAACTGCTTCAATGATCGGTATCGGAAAAGTATATAAAAACCTAATGGTAGACTTGCAATTGACGAATATTAAACTAGTTGATCGAGCGAAAAGAATAATTGTAGAAGCAACTGGATGTGATTATGAAACAGCAAGTCATTATTTAGTGAAAGCACATAATCAAACGAAGATAGCAATCGTCATGATTTTAACAGGAATGAATTATGAAGACGCGATTAAGAGTTTGAAAAACGCTAGTGGTTTCATTAGCAAAGTAGTGAAAAATTAAGTAGGGCGGCAACTAGTAAATCGCTTACTAGCTTGTCGCTTTTCTTTTCGCGTTAAAATTGTATTCAATTTTTATACTATATAATTTATAATTTGTTTAGATTGTATTCATGCGAAAAAGAGAGGAATACAATATTTTTTGGTTTAAAATTTTCATAATTCTAAATTTTATATAAATACAAAGAGAGTTGAGTAGATTAAATGAATGCATTAAACGGCGGTTTAATCATGTTAAAAGAAATGCTATATAAACTTCCACCATCTGAAAGAAGAGCAGCCAAATATATTATCGAAAATCCAGAAAAATCAATTCAATATACAGTTTTTGAGCTTGCAGAAAAAAGTCAAACAAGTAATTCAGCCATTATTAGATTATGTCGTTCACTAGGCCTAAAAGGGTTTCAGGAGCTAAAGCTACGCATTGCAGGTGATATCATCACGACAAGTGAGACAGGCTCAAGAGATATTAATTTAGGAGAATCAACTGCATCCATCGTTAAAAAAATGATGAATAATAATATTCAAGCTATTAAAGATACTAGCGATATTATTAATGTTAGTGATTTAGAAGAAGCTGTACAAGCTCTAACAAAAGCTAGAAATATTTACTTCTTTGGTGTCGGAGGATCAATGGTAGTTGCATTAGACGCCCAGCAGAAGTTCTTGCGTATTAAGAAATATACATCTGCATTTACTGATTTACATTCGTTAGCTGTACAAATAGCAAACCACGAAGAAAATGACGTATTAGTTGGAATATCGTTTTCCGGCGAAACATGGGAAGTTCAAAAAGCTCTCCAAATAGCGAAGGAAAATGGTGTAAATACAATTAGTATTACTGGTTTTGGTTCTAATTCAGTTTCGAACCTATCAGATATAAAGTTATTCAATTCTCCACACCGAGAAGCGACATTTCGAAGTGGAGCAACGTCTTCAAGGATGGCTCAACTACATGTAATTGATATTTTATTTATTGCTGTTGCGACACAAGAATACGATCAAACAATTCAGTATATTGACCAAACAAGAACGGCTATTTCATCATTAAAAAAATAATGAGATAAAAGTAATGATAGTTCGATAATGTTGAATGAAATTTTAAAATATTTGTATCCTCAATTTATTTGAGATATAATACGTTAAACCATTTCTTTACCAGGATCCACGTTAGATAGCCCTTATTCTATTTTGGAATAAGGGTTTTTTGCTTTTGCACATTAAGAAAATATAAATTGGAAGGCGGTGAAGATCAGTCGACGTAGATGCCAATTTTAGGTATAAGTATAAGTGCAACTACCCCTCTGTCTTCTCCTAAGGCTCGCCAATCGGCGAGTTTTCTTTATAAACATAAAAAAGTCAGATTCTACTATGTAGAATCTGACTTTTATTAATTATGCTTTTTTAACGTTAGTTGCTTGTGGACCGCGTTGACCTTGTTCTACTTCAAAAGTAACTGCTTGTCCTTCATCTAATGATTTGAAACCATCAGTTTGAATTGCTGAGAAGTGTACGAATACATCATCACCATTTTCACGCTCGATGAATCCAAAACCTTTTTCTGCGTTAAACCATTTTACTTTACCATTTTCCATTGATGTAACCTCCTTGTGCTGCTTACGCACATTGTAATAGTTAAATTTTAACAATTTTATTAAAGATATGCAAATTTCTCTGAAAAATAATTCATTAATTAATTTAAGTGACTTGCTAAAAGTCCATTTTAAAAGAGAAAAATGAGTGAGTTAGATAAAATTTTGAACACGATATCAAACGGTTCTATTTTTCATTTTTTTGATGTCTAAAAAAATTTTTTTTTTGGACATTTATGCTAGGAAACCCTGTCATATCAACGAATTTTAATGGTGGACAAATTTTGTCCATAGGGTGGATAAAGTCCCTGGAGAAATGCTGATTCGAACGTGTTATAGTGTGCTTAGGAGGTGTTTCTAATGCAAATTTTAATCTGTAAAGAATGCGAAGAAACCATTGAGTACACGGAGTATAAAAAAGTTGTCAAAATCTATTCTACTTGCGAAACTTGCAAAAACGAAGCTACTAATTCAACTGCAGAATAATATATATATATTAATTAATGGAAACCCAGCAAACTTAAGTTCATTCTTTCGGTTTTCTATAATTTTATCCTAAATATTAAACGGAAAGAGGCACCTCCAAGCTAGGATGGTGCCTCTTATGCTGTTTTGAATCGGATTATCTTATTAATTTGGGCCACTTTGAGCATTTAGCATGTGAAATTCATAACGTCTGCACGTCTTACCAGCGCTGGACGCCGCTTTACTAACGAAGAACACCGTTTTATCAACGAAGAATATCTTTTTATCAACAAAAACATCGCTTTATCAACGAAGAACACCGTTTTATCAACGAAGTTCACAACTTTANNTTTATCAATAAAGTTCACAAAGTGTTCGTATGCTTTGAGAGATAGATTGCGTTATATTTCAACACACGAAAAAACACAAGGAAAAACAAATTCCTTGTGCGTTCTCATCATGTTTATTTTACTTCGTATTCAGCTGCTTTTAAAAGTATATCAACGATATGAACGACTTCCACACGATCTGATTGTTTTTCTCGGTCGACACCTAGTTTCATTTGAAGTAAGCATCCAGGATTTGCAGTTACTATTGTCGTAGCTTGCGTTTTTGTTGCTTGCTTCATCTTGTAATCTAGTATTTGCATCGACATTTCTGATTCGACAATATTATAAATACCGGCAGAACCGCAGCAACGGTCTGCGTCATTCATTTCGTGATAGTAAACATTTTGAATGGACTTCAATAATGTTCTAGGAGCGGAAGCAGTTCTCATGACATTTCTTAAGTGACATGAATCCTGATACGTAATAATTTGTTCTGGTAAACTTAATTTCACTTTTTTATGGAATTCAACTTCTACTAGAATTTCCGATATATCTTTTAGTTTATTTTTAAATGAAATCGCTCGATCTTTCCAAATCGGATCATCTTTAAGAAGGTGATCGTAGTCAATTAGGAAACCTCCACAGCCACCTGCATTTGTAATGATATAATCTACTCCAAGATTCTCGAAAGCTTCGATATTTTTCCTAGCCATATCTTTTGCAATCGATTTTTCACCGCTATGTCCATGTAATGCGCCACAGCACGCTTGGTCCTTAGGAATGACAATTTCACAGCCAGCTAATTGTAAAAGCTTCATTGTCGCATTGTTTGTGTCTAGGAACATCGTATCCATTAAACATCCAGAGAAAAATGCTACCTTTTTAACTTTTTCTTTTAGTGGAGGTAGATAATCAGGGCGTGATTTCATTTGTTTCATAGTTGGAACTTTTGGTAAAACTTTTTCCATAGCAGATAAGTTGTTTGGTATTAACTTCATGATTCCAGCTTTTCTTGCAACGACTTGTAGGCCTGTTCGTTGATATAATCCTAATAAGCCTACAGCTAGTCTCATACGCTTTTGGTGTGGAAAAAGTTCTTTAAATACGACTTTACGTACTGCGCGTGCAGGAAGTGAATGCTTTTTGTGTTGCGCAATAATATCTCTTGCTTCTTCTAGTAAATGGCCGTATTTTACACCAGAAGGACAAACAGGCTCACATGCACGACAACCAAGGCAAAGCTCAAGTGTACGTTCCACATCTTCATCTGGTTCAATTAAACCATCCGTTACTGCTTTCATTAAAGCAATACGGCCACGTGGTGAGTGCGATTCTTTTTGTCCAGATTCAATATATGTTGGACAGCTTGGTAAACAAAAACCGCATCGCATGCAGTTTAAAAGCTCATCTTCGTTCATACGTTCTTTAAATTGTTGACCGATTGCTTGTTGTTCTTGAAGTGTTGTCATTTTGACACCACCATTCTTTTGCGACTATCTTTTGCAAAGACTTTACCAGGGTTCATAATATGATTTGGATCTAAAGCTGATTTGACAGCAAGCATTGCGTTAATGCCTTCTTTGCCAAGCTTTAATTCAAGGTAAGGAGCTTTTACGATTCCAACTCCGTGTTCACCTGTAATTGTGCCACCTAGTTCAATTGCTTTTTCAAATATCTCTGCAAATGCTTCTTCTACTCGTTCCATTTCTTCATGATTACGAGCATCAGTTGGACAAGTAGGGTGTAGATTACCATCGCCCGCATGGCCGAACGTACAAATTTTTACATTATATTTTTCAGCAATCTCATTAATTGCATTAACCATTTCAGCAATTTTTGAACGAGGTACAGTCGCATCCTCTAAAATTGTTGTCGGTCTTAATTGTGCAAGAGCTGAAAGAGCAGAGCGTCTAGCCGTACGTAATGCTACTGCTTCTTCTTCGGATTTAGCTACACTCACTGAAACGCATTTTTCTTGCTGACAGATTGATTTAATTAATTCGATGTCTCTGTTTACAACTTCTTCCGGACCATCTTGTTCAATTAGTAATACAGCTTTTACATCGGTCGGTAAGCCAATTTGCGCAAAGTTTTCAACTACTTTTAGAGTAGGTTGATCCATAAATTCAAGTGAAGTAGGAATAATTTTATTAGCGATAATTTTAGAAACAGTTTTGGCTGCATCTTCTAAGCTATCATATAATGCAAGCATTGTTTTTTTCGTTTCTGGCATTGGGATCAGCTTCAATGTAGCTTCAGTAATAATTCCTAATGTTCCTTCAGAGCCAACAAATAAACGAGTGAAATCATATCCTGCAACATCTTTTGCTAGTTTCCCACCAGTTCGAATGATGTCTCCGTTTGCTAATACGATTTCAAGAGCGATTACATAATCACGTGTTACGCCATATTTTAACCCACGCAGGCCACCTGAATTTTCATTAATATTTCCACCTATTGTAGAAATTTTCATTGAGCTTGGATCTGGCGGATAAAATAAACCTCTTTCTTCGATTTTATTGATCATATCAAGTGTCACTACACCTGGTTGAACTGTAATCGTTAAGTTTTCTTCATCAATCTCAAGGATATTGTTTAAGTGTTTAAATAAAACAACGATTCCGCCCTCAGTTGGACAAGTACCACCGCATAAATTCGTTCCCGAACCTCTAGGTACAATTGGAATGATGTGTTCGTTACAAATTTTCACAATTTCGGATACTTCTTTAGTAGAGCGAGGACTAATGACTGCATCCGGAAGTGATTGCAAATTTGGTGTAGCATCGTAAGAATAGACGAGTCTCTCAACTTTTGAATCATCATAATTTTCATTTCCAACGATTGCTATTAAACGTTGAGCAATGTCTTTTGTAATCATAAATAAATTCCCCCCATTATCTTAATTCAAGTATAAAGAGTTAGTAGACGAATTTACTATAGAGAAAAATACAGAAAAAACACCAATTATCGGTGTTTTTTTGTAGAATCATCTAAAAGGTATGTTCCTATATATAGTTTGAATAAATCTTGGATATTTTTAGGATTCAAATTCGTTAATTCAGAAATTTTATTGAGGCGATATAGTAGTGTGTTTATATGAATATGTAATGTTTGTGCAGTATTTTTAAGCGATAGATTTTGGTTTAAATATTCTTTGATCGTACTATATAAATCTTCTTCACTTAAAATCGGTGAAATTGTACGTTGTATAAATGTTTTCTTAATTTCTGGTGAAAGTTCCTGCAAGATTAAATCAATTGTTAAGTCTACATCAAAAATAATTGAACTTGTTTTTAATGCGACCTTCAATGCTCGAACTGCTTGATGGTATGATTTATGTAATTGATTTGGAAGGATTTGTTGCCCAACACCAGCAGCGATCGGGAAGTTTAGTCGATTTTTAATTATTTCATAAAGATCATTTACTCGTTGTAGAGTATCTTTATTCAAATCGTCTACTTTCATCAAAACTACAATACGATTATTGCCCCAACGAACAAGTACGTCCTCTGAAGATCGATTAGTTAAATCCAGCAATAGTTGGCGAGTATCGATTGGTAACATATTTGAATTTTCCCACTCAAAAATAACAATCTGTCTTGCATAATTTAAATCAATATTTAACATAGTCGAACGTTCATAAAAAGGATCATCCCACTCGATATCTTGAATCCAATCAAATACAAATGCTTCAAGTGCTCTTTGGTGTAAATCAATTTGGTCTGTATAATAATTTTCTCTAATTAATAATTCGGTCATTCTACGAAGCATTTCTCCAAAAGGTGAAATTTGTTCGGGATTTCCTGTAATGCCAATCACTCCAACTATTTCATTTTGAAAATAAATAGGAAGATTAATACCAGCCTTTACACCAGTCAATCGGTTTTCATCTTCGGAAGTTATCGTAAAAGTTATCCCCTCATTAATTGCAATTAAGGAACCTTCGTGAAACGTACCAGTTCGCGTTGGATCTGTACTTGCTATAATGATTCCATCTATATTAATAATAATGATATCCTCTTGTATTAGTTTCCTAACTTCATTTATGATTTTTAAAGCTAACTCATCAAGTACCATGGTTTTCTCCGATCACAATAGTTAATACTAGTATAATGAAAAATTTCGTTATTTCTACTATATGTTATACAATTTAGTTTGTGAAAATAGTAAGAGCAAGAAAAATAGGATTCATTTAACCCTGTCTTTTCTTAGTCTTGCCCGTAATATCCTAGTTTTAACGTGTAGGGTTACTAAATGGAAAGGGTATAATAATACATATATAAGTAATAAAAAGGAGTAAGTGATGAACAATTATAAATTAATCATTCAGTACGATGGAGGCCGTTATAAAGGTTGGCAAAGGCTTGGTAATGGCGAGAACACAATTCAAGGCAAAATTGAACATGTAATTTCAGAAATGGTAGGAAGAGAAATTGAAATTATTGGTAGCAGTCGAACAGATGCAGGTGTACATGCCTTTGAACAGGTTGCTAATTTTAAAATAAAAGAAAACATACCTGAATTAGAAATTAGAAGTTATTTAAATCGTTATCTACCAAATGATATTAGTATAAAAGAAGTTTCGATGGAATCTGACCGTTTTCATTCAAGATATAATACGAGTGCTAAAACGTATGTATATAAAATTTGGAATGAAGAATATACGAATCCTTTTATGCGCAAATATAGTATGCATGTAGAAGAGAACTTAGATCTTAAAAAAATGAAAATGGCAGCAAAGTACTTTTTAGGTGAGCATGACTTTACAGCATTTTCAAATGCCAAGTCTAAGAAGAAATCGATGGTTCGTGAAATCTACTCAATTGATTTCGAAAAGAAAGATGGATTTCTTCAAATAAGAATTAGCGGTAATGGGTTCTTATACAATATGGTTAGAAAAATAGTAGGAACATTAATTGAAGTTGGTACTGGTAAATTAAATGCAGACAATATACCAAAAATAATTGAATTAAAGGATCGTGCACAAGTGAGTAATCTTGCAGATCCTGGTGGGTTATATTTGGAAAAAATAGAGTTTAAGTCATAACTTGAGTCACACTAGAATATTACGAACACAATGTGAACTTTATTGATAAAGCTGTGAACTTCGTTGATATAATGGTGTTTCTCGTTGATATCTTACAGAACTCCGTTGATATAATGGTATTTCTCGTTGATATCTTACAGAACTTCGTTGATATCTTACAGAACTTCGTTGATATATTGCTGATTCACGTTGATATATATCTGGCACTGGTTAAAATCATCATTTTGCCAGCAAATCATACCTTTTTAACATCAAAAAAGAGCATGGAAATAATATTCCAGTGCTCTTTTTTTAGTTCTTAAGTTTATTTTCTCTGGCATCATATGCTTTTTCTTTAAATAGAAGCATAAGGAAAAATCCGATTAGTAATAAAATTAGCATGAAAAAAACGGAATGATTCCATGTAGATTGTTCGCCTTTAATGAACTGCATCGCATCGATTACAATTACCGCACCTAAATTACCTGCCATTAGAAGTAGCCCAGTTGCTTCTCCTGATACTGTTTCACCAACTAGCTCTTCAGTAGATGATAATAGTAAGGCAAAGGCCGGTAAAAAAATGAAGCCAAGGACACTACCTAATACAAGTAGAAATGTAAAATTTCCTGAAGTGCAAACAGGATAAATTAAAAGGAGGGACCCGATTATCGTAAAGAGTAAAAATGGTTTTCGTTTTCCAATTTTGTCTGAAAAAAACGGAATTATAATGGAGCCAATTATGCCCCCAATGATTAAAGAGCCTCCGACAATTCCAGCTTGTTCCGAGGAAATTCCGAACGGTTTTAATATTTGTTCAAGCCAGGATGTTAGTCCATTAAAGACGCCTAATCCTAAAAAGGAAACAATGTTTAATAGTAAAAGGTTTTTGTTTTTGAGTAATTTAAATGTAGTACTAAAACTACTAGATGCCGTTCGTTTGAAATCTGTATTATGATGCCCGATGAAGTAGAAGATGAGAGTAGCAAGTATTGTTAGGATTGCCATGATGACTAAAGTTAATTGAAATCCAAAAAGATCGACCAAAAGGGGAGTCACTGCTAATGCTATTGCCATGCCGATGAACATCCCTACGGTGCCAATGCCTGTTGCGGTAGCTTGCTTATTTTTAGGAAACCAGTCAACGATTAAACTTGATATGGCATTTAAAATATAAGGTTGGCCAATCGCAATCCCTATTTGACCAATTAAGAGGAATGAGAAGCTTGAATCAAATATTCTGATACAAGAAAAAACTGACATGAATAATCCGCCTATTAATATGCTAACACGATATCCACGTCGATCAATTACTTTGCCAGCGTGTATTGAAAGGAGTATATAAATTAGTGGGAATACAATTAATAACCAATTAATGTCTGACTCTGTTACTTCATAATGCGATTTTAAATAAGAGATAAGAGGTGCAAAATTTAGCCAAAGCATTTGACTAATACCAGCAAGTACAGCAAATGACACTAAGACATACCAGTTTGTGAATGGCTTATAAACTTTAGTAGACGTCATTCGATCACTTCCCTAACATATTTTCTATAAATAAATCGATTTAATAGAATATATGTTACGAAGTCTACTAATAACAACTCGTTTAAATAAACAAATATAAACATTTTCTTCAAATTTAAACACCACTAAAAGTAGCCTAACTAATCTGCTACTTTTAGTGGTGTATTTAAACTATTGATTCCTTTCTAAGTAATCAATCGCGTTTTTTAGTCTGTTTAATCCTTCAATAATCTTAGATTTTGGGCATCCAATATTCATACGGATAAAATCCTTTCCGGCCAAACCATATGTTTCTCCGGGCATGATCGCTACTTTTGCATGATGAACAAGTGCATGCTGTAACTGCTCGGTAGAAAAAGGTAGCCCGGAAATATCAATCCATGCCAGGTATGTTGATTCAGGCATAGTAAATTTAAGTTTTGGAAGGTTTTTATTAATGAAATCTTCTACCGTTTTTATATTATCATGTATATATTCGACCAATTCATCAACCCAGTCGCCACATGTATTGTACGCTTTAATTGTCGCCAGTGTCCCAAAAATACTTGCTGATGAAAGTCCGTCTCGATTTTTTATTGATAAGAGAAATTCATTATTCATTTTTTCATTAGGTAAAATCATATATGAGCCACCTAATCCAGGCGTATTAAATGTTTTACTAGCAGAAGTACAAATACATACTTTCTCCAAATTGATGCTAGTGTTTATGATTGGAATATGGGAATTAGGCTCATGCACAATATCCATATGAATTTCATCAGAAATAATGAAAACATTATGTTTATTACACAAGTCAATAATTGTTTCCAATTCATGTTTTGTCCAAACGCGTCCTGTAGGATTATGCGGACTACATAATAGCATGACTTTAGCACGCTTGTGAGATAGTTTTTGTTCTAAATCATCAAAGTCGATTCGATATTTACCATTTTCGTAGAGTAATTGATTGTCAGAAATGAGTCGATTGTTATCTTGAATGACTTTAAAGAAAGCATCATAAGCTGGAGTTTGTATCACGATATGATCGCCCTCATTCGTCAAGTATTCAATTACTTTCGAGATTGAATAAATGACACTTGGACTGTAAACAATCCAATCTTCTTTTATTTCACATGAGAAACGCTTACGAAACCAGCCGATAATTGAATCTTTAAATTCAGCATGATTCCAACGCGTATAGCCAAATATGCCATGCTTCATTCGTTTTTCTAATGTCTGTATTATTTCATCTGGACACTGAAAGTCGGTATCTGAAATCGAGAAGGGGAGCAAATCTGGTTCTCCAAAACGATCTTCAATATAGTCCCACTGTGTACAATAAGTGCCAGTTCGATCAATCATTTGATCAAATTTGTATTTCATTTCGTACATCCCCAATTTTATTTATGATGATAATTTTTCTAATTGTGATTTAAGAATACCTACTTGTGGACCAATAACAACTTGTAAATTATGCTCATCTAATTTCACAACGCCGAGTGCACCACAATCTTTTAAAACTTTTTCATTAATCATCTGCATATTATCGACAACAAGTCTTAATCTAGTAATACAGTTATCTAGTGATTGAATATTCTCTTTCCCACCTAAAGCAGTAAGGATTTTTAAGGCTTGTGCATTTGTACCTTTCACTACTTGGTCTTTACTTTGATCTTCTTCTTCTGCTATTTCTCTACCAGGAGTTTTTAAGTTGAATTTTAATATTGCGTATCTGAAAACTGAGTAATAAACGGCAAACCAAATTGCACCTATAACGGGTACGAGATACCATTTTGTTTTAACGCCCTGTAAAACACCGAAGATAATAAAATCAAGTATGCCACCATCAGTATTACCGATTGTTAAGTGAAGTAGTGCCATTACCATAAAGCCTAATCCTGTTAAAATAACATGAATGAAATATAACGGTGGAGAAACGAATAAGAATAAGAATTCGATTGGTTCTGTGATACCGGTTACAAAAGTTGCAATCACACCTGAAATTAAAAGTCCTTTAATTTTCTTACGATTTTCTGGACGAGCAGTGTGATAAATTGCCAGTGCTACTGCTGGTAAACCAAACATAAATGTTGGCATTTTACCTTGTGATAAGAAAGCTGTCGCAGAAGGACTAAATGGTACACCAGCTTTTAATTGTGCGTAAAATATATTTAGAGCCCCAGATACTGACTGACCATTAACAACCTCAGTACCACCAGCATCAGTAAATCGAATCATTGCAACTAAAATATGATGAAGACCAAACGGTAATAGTAAACGCTCACCAGCACCAAATAAAAATGGTCCGAACACACCAGATTTTTGAATTAAAGTTCCAATACCTGTGATTGCGATTGCAAAAATTGGCCAAATCATTGGAATGATAATCCCAACGATTGATAAAGTAAGTGTTGTTATAATTGGAACGAAGCGAGCACCACCAAAAAAGGCGAATGCATCTGGAAGTTTTATACTATAGAAACGATTATGTAATAAATAAACGATTATACCGGCAATGATCCCACCTAACACACCCATTTCGATTGTTTGGATTCCCATTACCATACCTTGACCAGCTTGACGCATTTTATCTGCTGCTACTAATTGATTTGTTTCTGTTAAATAAAAATTAATTGATAAGTGCATGATGACATAACCAACAAAACCAGAGAAAGCAGCTACGCCTTTTTCATAACGTACAAGACCAAACGGAATAGCCATCGCAAATAAAACTGGTAAGTACGAAAATGCAAAACCACCTATCGTAGACATAAAGCTAAAAATAACTTGCAGTACATGATTTCCTAAAAATGGGAATGTCTCAATTGTTGTTGGACTAGTAAATGAACTTCCAATACCTAACATAAGACCCATAAAGGCCAATAAGGCTACAGGTACCATAAAAGTCTTACCTAAACCTTGGAAAAATTCCCACAGCTGTGATTTAACGGACTTCTTCTTTACCATGTTATTAGCTCCTTCGTTTTTTATTATGTCTTAAGAATACTCACACCCAAAAAGATTAACAACCGTTTGAGATGTTTATGTAAGCGTGTACAATTTTTGTATATTGGAAAGAAATTAAGAGTAGAAAAAGAAGTGAAAGCAGGAAGAGAAAAAAGCAGGGATAATAGGAAAAGTTAAAAAATTTTACCTAGTTCCTGCTCATTATTTTTCATTTAGATAGGCAATGATTATGAAGTCTAGTACCATACTTAAGGGGAAGCGTGATGTCATATCGAGTTCTCCGAAGTAAGTATTTGTAATGAAGGCTTGGAGTGATAAATTTACTTCTTTTTGTAGGCGGTTACTGTGATTTCCGGTGATGGCAATCGTTCTAACATTTCTGTTTTTTAAAATATGAGCGAACTCCAACATGTGCAAAGTTTCTCCACTATATGAAACTAATATAGCTAAATCATTTTCTGTTAAACTATTTGCCGCACTTCGTAGCTCGTCCCAATCAGTTCGGGCATTACATAGTTTTCCGGCAAACATAAGTTTTCTAGAAGCATCGACACAAGCAGGAAGCGAATTACCAACTCCAAAAATCTCTACATGTGTGCTTTCTTTTAGTAATTTAGCAGCTAGCTTTATTTTTTCCTCATCAATATACTCTAATGTTCGCTCCATTTCTTCCTTCATTCTTTCAATATGCGTATTCAGTAGATAGGAGGTAGAAGACACTGGACTTTGAGCTTTATTCGTTTCCATTGAGAGGGTATACTTTAAGTCCTGAAACCCACGAAATCCTAATTGTTGGCATGTTCTACTGATCGTAGCTGTAGATACATAAAGTTCCTTAGATACCTCATCAAGATTAAGCTTCGTAATATAATCAGTATTTTGCAAAATATAATCCAAAACTTGTTTTTCAAGCTGGCTTAGTTTTTCTCTATTTTGTGATAATCGTTTTAATAGTATTTGCATAAAATCTCACCTGCTTTTAGTGAACTAGAATAATATCTTATTATATAGCAATTATTCAGAATTAAGTGAAAGAAATGTGGATAATTTGCAACAGGATTAAAGAGGAGGAAAATATTTTAATTTTAATTTAATCTATTCAAAAGAATAATAGGATGATAATTTAATATAGAGATTAAATTTATTAATTAAATCTAAATAAAGGGGAAATCATTAGTTGAATAATTTGCAGGATATTTTTATTCAGAATGGATTTAAAGTAACAAATGAGGGAAGTAAGTCAATTGAATTTGAACATAGTTTAATGAATGAAGTAATTTATTTACTCCCTAATATTGAAATTACTATTGTGAGGAGTCCAGAGAAGATTGAAGAGAAACCAGAATTAATTAATGATAACATACGCAAAAATCACAATACATCGTTTAAAAAGTTCCCTAAAAAAAGAAATAAAGGGAAAAGTCCAATTCACTATGGCTATGCCTTTAAATTTCAATCACCTCAAGAATTATCTACGTTTCTTTACACTTTAAATAAAAATTAACTTAAACGAAAAGGGGAAAAAATGTTGAAAAAGTATTTTACATTTTTAATTGTTATTAGTTTTATTCTATTAAGTTTTAAAAAACCAGTAGAAGCAAGTACAATTACATATCCTATTAATCAACCAACATATGTTTATAAAGATAAAAAATTTACCTCAAATATTAAGGATATAATACCAAAAAAGAAGGTAGCAGTCGTTAAATCTAGCAGAGATTGGTATTATGTAAAATACACAGATCTAAATGGTAAACAGCAATATGGATGGATTAACACTAAGGGCACGAAGGTACAAATAACGAAACCCAAGACATTCTATTCATTACCTATGAAGACGAATGCTGATTTAGTAAAAAAGAAGGTATTAAAAGGTTATTACATAATAAAAGGTGCAACGAAGACAGGGTGGTACAAGGTCTTATATAATAATCAAGATTATTTTATTCCGATTTCACCTTTTAATGTTACTCTAAATGTAAATACACTAGCATATAAAAATCCAATGGAGCAGACCAATCATATAACTGTAAAAAGTGGAACATATACAATATTAGATGAACAGGCGGAAAATTGGTATAAAATCTCTTATAATAAACAGCAAGTATGGTTACAAAAAATAAAAAAAGTAAGATCCGACGAAAAAGCTGTTTTTAAGAGTGGCTTAACTATTGTTAAAGAGTTGGAAGGAAGCGCATGTACTAATCACGTTAAAGATCATGGAGGTTTGACTAAGTATGGAATTACCCAAAATGTGTATGATGAATATCGAGATGGTCATAATTTAGGGAGGAATTCTGTATGTAAAATCTCAAGTAAAGAAATTGAAGACATAATATACAAAACATATTATGTACCAACTAACGGAACGAAAATGAGCTCAAAATTAGCAATTGTCATGTTAGATACAGCTGTTAATTTTGGTAAAGGGACCGCGTACGCGATTTTTCAAAGAGCAATGGGCATTGATAAAGGGAAGACAAATTGGGGTCCATTAACTAATTATAGTTTTAACCATTTAGCGACGAATCAGGAAAATGATGTTGCGTTAAGAATGATATTTGAAAGAATGCGTTCGCGTTATAATATTGTAGCCAAAGACCCAAGTCAAGGGGATTTTCTTAAAGGCTGGCTAGCTAGAGATCAGAAGTTACTCACGAAATTGGCATTGAAATAGTATAGTTTAGAGAGTGGGTGTCCCAAAAGTAATTTTTAGGGACACCTTTTTTTGCTTAAAAGTAAAAAGGATATGAATCAATGATTCATACCCTTAAGGTAGTCAAATTTTAAATTAAAACTCACCAGTTCCGTGATTAAACATCCAATGAATGCCGAACTTGTCCGTTAAGCTACCGTAAGCTTTGCTCCAAAAAGTTTCTTGAAGCTCCATCTCAACTTTACCGCCATCACTTAACTTAGTAAAGACAGATCTAAGTTCTTCTAAGTCTTCACTTAAAAATGATAAATGAATATTATTGCCTTCCACAAAAGGGAAACCAGGGAATGTATCTGAGAACATTACATTGCTACCGCTAATGTTAAGTCTTGTATGCATAACTAAATTTTTTGCTTCTTCAGGTAGTGGATACTCTGGATTTGGAGGTGCTTCTCCAAAAGTCATGATTTTTGGTGTTTCCGTGTTAAATACAGCTGCATAGAACTCAACTGCTTGACGAGTATTTCCATTAAAATTTAAATAAACATCGATTGGCATTTAATTCACTCCTATTTCTTATGTATTTAAAAGCCTACAAATCCATTCTATCCAAAAAAAGGTAAATTAACAAACTAAGATTTGTAAATTGTATGAAATATTCTGATTTTATTTTTGATTGGAAATAAAAAAAGTGGAATCGCAAATAAAAGTAGGGAATCGCAAATAAAAAAGCGGAATCGCAATTAAAATTGGGAAATCGCAAATAAAACAGGAGAATCGCAAATAAAAAAGCAGAATCGCAATTAAATTAAAAAAATATCAAATAAATAACTCAAAATGAACTAAATTAAGTCGTTTCTATAAAATTATTTCTTAAAAAACAATTAATCTGCTGTACATCACTTCATGAGTAGGTTAAAAAGCTTCTATTCAAATAAAAAATTGCTCTGTTTTAACCCGGACCGTTGATCTCCATAAAAGTAATTACTAAAAGTTCGTAGAAAATTGTCGTAAATATAGTAAAGACTGATTACCCTGTTTGATTTACACACCACATATTTTCCTATTTTATAGATGGTATTCAACTAATTAAAATGTAAAATTGCAGCTTTATTCTAGTTAAACTCGCAATTACCTCAACATTTATTCTAGCTTTTCCCGGAAAAATAAATTTTTTTCGAACTTCATCGACTGAATATGTCAAAAATTTCTTTTTTTCTACTCGGTATTATGAAAAAATTTCCTGTTCGTGCATGCCAAAAGTCCAATTGAATAACCCAATATGATTATAGGGGTTACGTAATTAAAATTAAGTTAGTATCAACTTTCTTAGCAAAGCATTAGCAATTAATTGGATCTGTTTGGGGTGAATCTATTTTTATTTTAATAGATTGAGAACATTAAAGTTTACTGTAGAGGAGATTAGAAATGAAGAAGAGAAAAAGCTTTCCTTACCAAGTCCTTGCGACGACAACTTTAGCTTCAATGTTATTTGCATCAACTGGATTTGCTGAAGAAACAAACGAAAATCAAGTACCAGCTCCAAGTTTGGATGAAATTGTAAAACAGGGTCAAAAGATTTTTGCTGAGGAACAAAAGCAAGCAGCGGGAGAGGTTGTAGATCCATTAGGATATAAAGATTTAAAAAATGCCCAAGCTTATAAACCAACTGATAAAGTACGTGTAATTGTTGAAGTTGAGGAACCAACAACTACTGATACTTCTACTCAAACTAAAAAAACACGTTTTAAACAAAAGCAGGATCAAGTAATCTCACAAATTTCAAAGGAAAGATCGACTCCTAAAATTAAGCAACGTTTTTATGAAGGCTTTAATGGATTTAGTATGGAAACTGAATATCGTAATTTAAAGGATATTCAAGCAACTCCAGGTGTAACAAATGTACATATCGCAAGACAATACCAACCATCAATGGGAGCAAGTAAAGAATTAGTACAAGCTCAAAAAGTATGGCAAAGTTACGGATATCAAGGTGAAGGATTGTTAGTAGGGATTGTCGATACAGGAATCGATTACACACATAAAGATATGACGATCACTGAAAAAGGTAAAGCGAAAGAAAAGTGGACGAAAGATAATATTCAAAGCAAGCTTGATCAAACAAGTGTCGGTGATATTTGGTATAGCGACAAAGTTCCAACCGGTTATGACTGGGCAGATCATGATACAGATGTAATCCCGCATGGTGCAGGGAATGAACACGGTATGCACGTAGCTGGTACTGTTGGTGCAAATGGTGATGAATCGAATGATGGTGTTCAAGGTATTGCTCCAGGCGTACAGTTATTAGCAGAAAAAGTATTCTCTGATAAAGGAAACGGTGGTGCTTATGAAGATGATATCATAGCTGGTATTGAGCACGCTGTAACAATGGGTGCAGATGTTATTAATATGAGTTTAGGAACTGATTCTGGTTTTGTTAGTGAAGTAGATGATCCTATTCAAAAAGCGATTCGTGAAGCGACTGAGCAAGGTACACTTGTAATTGTCGCGGGAGGAAACTCTGCGTATAGTACACAAAATAATTTGTTACAATCTTCTGCAAAACCTTATGCCGAAAATCCTGATATTGGTACTGTTGGGGAACCAGGAGTAAGCCCTTATGCTATTTCAGTTGCATCATATGAGAATACAAGTATACATATGAGTACATTACAAGAAGAAAATGGAACGCAGCTTCCATACCGAGATCAATCACAATATAACTTTAATCTGTCTAAAGTTTTATCACCATTAGAATCTTATGAAATGGTCTATGTAGGAGAAGGTAAAACAGCAGATTTTAAAAATCTTCCTGATTTAACAGGCAAGATTGTCGTTGCAAAACCAAAGGTTAAGTATGGTACTTACTCTTATATTCAATCTGAAGCCCAGAAGAAGCATGCAAAAGCGGTTATCCTTGTTCCTCCAAATGAGGAGATTGATTATCCATACGTTTATTGGAGTCCTTACTCATTATACCCGCAAGCAGCTACGACAAGTAAAGCAATCGGTGATGCATTAATTTCGAAGTTAACTAGCGGTTATGTTGTAAAAATGAAACCGTCTAAAGGGGTATATGTTGATAATCCAGATAAGAATACGATGTCATATTTCTCATCTTATGGGGCTCCACATACACTAGACTTTAAGCCAGAAATATCAGCACCAGGTGGTAATATCTACTCTACAGTACCAGATAACGGGTATGAAGTTATGAGCGGTACGTCAATGGCATCACCACATGTTGCTGGTGGTTCAGCATTAGTATTGCAATCACTTTATGAAAAAGGATTAAAGCATTCAGAAGAAACGGCATTAAAAGCTAAGATTGCTTTAATGAATACTGCGAAATTAGTACAGGATCCTCGTACGAATAATGAAGTGCCGTATTCTCCACGCGTTCAAGGTTCTGGTTTAATGCAAATTCAAAATGCAATTAAAACACCGGTTATTGTTACGAGAAAAAATACACCACTTGAGCAGGCGGGAGCAGTCGCGTTAAAAGAAATTAAAAATGATCGTGCGGTCTTTAATTTAAATGTCGAATCGCTTCAAACAGAGAAAACGAAAGATGAATATGAGTACACTGTAAATGTTGACTTATTAACTGACGGAATTGAAACAAAACAATTTGACTTAGATTACGATGGTGCATTAGATACAAAAGACTATTTAACTTTAAAAAGTGAACATATTGAAGGTGCTTCTGTATACGTGAACGGCGAAAAATTATCTGGATCAGAAGGTGCAACATTAAAAATTAAATCTGGTCAGAAGAAAAACCTAAATGTTGAAATTCGTTTGCCTAGAACGATGAAGAAAAATGAATTTGTTGAAGGATTTGTGCATCTTGTACCAACAGGACAAAATAGTGATTCTGCAGTACCTTTAACAGTACCTTACATGGGCTTTAATGGAGATTGGGATGAGCCTAAAAATATTGATCCGGCAGCATATGAAAAAGATGCATTCCTAGGCTATACGACGCTTTGGAATGATGAAATAGGAGCGGAAGGGGTATGGCCATTAGGTTATGATCCAAGAACAGGAAGATTTAATATGGATCGAATTGTCATGTCTCCTAATACTCCATTGAACGAAGTGTACGCATCATTTACAGTACTTCGTAATTTAGAGAAGGCAGAAATGTATATTGAAGACCAAAACGGTAAATTGATTCAATATTTAGGTGATTTTAGTGAATACACTGGGACTGGTCAACCTTGGAAATTCCGTAAAAATATTATGTCTTACAGAGACTATATGAACACTGGCTATTTCTGGGATTTAAAGGATAAAAATGGACGGTTAGTAAAGGATGGCACTTAT
Organism: Bacillus sp. AFS002410; assembly: GCF_002556365.1. Lineage (NCBI taxonomy): Bacteria > Bacillati > Bacillota > Bacilli > Caryophanales > Bacillaceae > Bacillus > Bacillus sp. AFS002410. The sequence goes on along the minus strand of NZ_NUEU01000016.1, from coordinate 29,005 downwards.
AACTATGTCATTAAAACAACGCTTGATTATAATGGTGCGAAGCCACAAATCGTTAAACTTCCATTGCATATTGACTCAGTTGCGCCAGTAGTATCGGATATTAAGGTAACACCTAAAGATGGTCAATATGAAATATCCTTCAAAGCAACTGATAGTGGAAGTGGCTATAATGGAGCAATTGTTTGGTACAATGGTAAATATACTCCACTGCAACAAGGTGCAACATCAATTCTTGTAAAAGAAGAGCCAAAAAGCGTAGTCGTTTTAGGAGCAGATTATGCCCTAAACCATAGTTATACAGTTTGGGGAGATCCTTCTTATATTAATGAAGGAATGCTTGTTAGTTACTTCAATGTCTCTCCAAACAAAAACATAAATGCTAAAACTCCAGCAGGAATCAATGCATTTGCAAATAACGCTATAAATTGGAAAGTGTATGTTAAAGATGTAAATGGTAATGTAATTGATACTTTAAACGTGGAAAATCAAAATGAAATTCACTTGAAATGGACTCCAGAAGCTGATGTTCCAAACGGTACGTATTCAGTTTATGCTGATGCAACTAGTAAAGATGGATTTAAAGTAACAACTAAGCCACAAACAGTTACAGTACAGCAATAAGAATGCAAATAATAAAAGTGTAGGAAGAATTTTTCCTACACTTTTTCATTTTTAACAGGATTATTAATGTAGAAAGTACTAAAAAAACAACTTTAATCGGGTTATTAATATGATTTTCTGAACATTTGGTCCATAATAGAGAATAGTAGTAGCTTGTATGTTTTTTGCAGAAAGGTGTTTAGTAAATGAGGCATTTAACAATCTTATCAAAAATTGAAAATTACATGGATCGATTTACGCAAGCGGAAAAAAAAATCGCTGTATATATAATGGAGCATGCTGAAATAGTACCGAACTTAACGACTAAAGATATTTCTAATAATACTGGAGCTAGTGAAGCGAGTGTTGTTAGATTTTGTAAAACAATTGGAATCGGAAGTTTTAAAGCTTTTAAAATAGCTTTAGTTCGTGATTTGACTGTTGCTGAAATGAATATTAATGATTTTTCTGTAATGGATAAAACGGACACACCGTATGATTTATTTAATAAAGTAACATATGTAAATAAAGCTGCGATTGAAGCGACAGTATCAACTTTAGATAAAAGAGAATTAGAAAAAGCAACCGAAGAAATTGTAAAAGCAAAAAAGATCATATTTTACGGAGTGGGCGGGTCAGCTGTATCAGCAATGGACGGAGCATATAAATTTGGAAAAATTGGCTACCACGCTATTATGTCTCCGGATTTTCATATGGTGATCACTTTAGTAGGACATATGGAAGAGGGAGATATTTTTGTTGCTGTTTCTAATTCAGGTAAAACGAAAGATGTTTTAGAGCTGGCGCGCTTTGCTAAGAAAAGAGGAGCGACAATCATTGCAATCACTAAGTTAGGTAAATCTCCTTTATTTAAGGAAGCAGATATCAAACTTTGTACTCCAGATATGGAACAGGACAATCGAATTGGTAGTATAGCTTCTAAAATGGCACAGCAAAATATAATCGATTCATTATATGTAATTTGCTTTAACCGAATTGGAAACAAGGTATCAACTAAGCTACATGAGTATAGTGAAGAAGCAGGCAAATTAAGAAGATAAAAGTGAATATGGATGATGAAAGAAGATGAGCAAAAGTAAATTTTGACTTGTCTTCTTTTTTTCGACTAATAGAAGTAAATTGTCAAAATTTGAAGTGGGAATGTTATCCAAAATATTAATATTACATATTTTACAGCATCGAATGTATATTTTTAATATTTGTAATAATACTAAAGTGCTAAACTTCATAACTAGCATACTTTGAAAAAATGAGTCTAAAGACAGGGAAATTAAAGTATCAAGTCATAATAACTGACGAATTTCGTCATTATTCTATATAAAAAAGTTAGAAAAATGTTAGAAAATAATGAAAATTGTTAGTATTTGATGAAAAATACCCTCTATAATTTAAAGAATTTTTAGAATATTATTAAAATGTACTTATGAAATTATTAAGGGGGACTTATTTTGAACAAATTTGTTTTATCAAGTTTCGCATCTGTGATGGTTGCAGGTACATTATTTTCTGGAATTCCATTAAAAACAGCATCATCTGAAAGCTTAAGTAAGGTGCATAGTCAAATGGCTAAGCATTCAAAAAGTACTTTAGATTTATCGTTAGTAAATGATGAAAAACTTTTAGCTGCATTAGTTAAACGTGGAGTTATTTCTGGAAATGCTTCTCAAGATCAGAAGCAGGCTGCATTACAGAATTATTTAGAGGTTAAAGGACAAGCTGATTTAGTAACAGAAAAAGATCCAATTGCTAGTAAAGCTAAAAAAGCAGAAGCTGCTAAACATAAAGAGTTTAAAGATTTTAATAACGGATTATTACATGGGAATGGTAAGAAAAATGGTCAATTAAAGGGTAATCCTGATCCAGTTAAAGAGTCAGCATCACCAGGTATTCAGAAGAAGGGTAAACTTTTAACATTAATGGTAGAGTTTTCTGATCTTCCTCACAATAATATAAAGCCGTCAGAAACAGATAATTACTATAAAGATTACACTCCAGAACATTATGAAGATATGATTTTTGGTAAAGATGGTGTGAAAGGTCCAAATGGAGAAACATTCCTTTCACAAAAACAATATTATGAACAACAATCTGGTGGAACTTACACAGTTGATGGTAAAGCATATGGTTGGTTAAAGGTACCAGGTACAGCTAAGTTTTATGGTGCAGATTCAAAATCAGGACATGATAATGTTGCGCCAGGAGGATCAAAACAATTAGTAGTTGATACTTATAAGGCTGCATTAGCTGCAGGAATTCCTTTACAAGATTATGATTTAGAAGATCCACATGATTTAGATGGAGATGGAAACTACTGGGAGCCAGATGGTTTAGTTGATCATCTTCAAATTATTCACTCAGGTATGGGACAAGAAGCTGGTGGTGGAGCACAAGGAGACAATGCAATTTGGTCACACCGTTCTGCTAAATACGTTGACGATACAGATGTTCGTGGAGAAGGTAAACCAGGTTTCTACGACTACACAATGATGCCTGAAGACGGAGCAACAGGTGTATTCGCACACGAATATGGCCATGATTTAGGTTTACCAGATGAATACGATACTGTTTACTCAGGTGCTGGTGAGGCAGTTGAATATTGGTCAATCATGTCAGCTGGTTCTTGGGCAGGAAAAATTCCTGGAACAGAGCCAACTGGTTTCTCTCCTTGGGCTAAGTCATATTTCCAATCAACATTAGGTGGAAAATGGACAAACCCAACTGTTGTAAATTGGGAAGATGTATCGACAAAAGGTACTCAATTCTTATTAGACCAAGCAAATTCACCACTTGGACAAAACAACCAAGCAGTTCAAGTGAATTTACCGAAAAAAACTACACCAGTTAATAAACCAGCTGCTGGCACTTATGAATATTGGGGTGGACAAGCAGACGAAATGGATAATAGTTTAGTAACAAATGTAGATTTAACAGGTAAATCATCAGCAACATTAACTTTTGATGCTTGGTACGATATGGAAGAACAATGGGATTTCGCATTTGTTCAAGTTTCAACTGACAATGGTGCTACTTGGAAGTCATTAGGTAACGACCATACTAGAAATGATGTCGTTTCAAATGGCTATCCAACAATCATAAGCTCAATGCCTGGTTTTTCTGGCAAATCAAATGGATGGGAAGCACAAAGCTTTGATTTATCAGCATATAAAGGCCAAAAAATTCAACTTCGTTTACGTTCAGCAACTGACTGGGGAACTTCAAATGTTGGATTCTTTGCAGATAATATCAAAGTAGTAGCAGATGGAGCTACAATTATTGATGATGGAGCTGAAAATGCAACTTCTCCATTTACATTAAAAGGATTCTCAAAATTCGATGGTAACAAATATTCAAATCATTACTATTTATTAGAATGGCGTAACCAAAAAGGTGCTGACGAAGGTTTAGCTCATATTAAACGAGGAAACTCTCTATTAAGCTATGATGGTGGTTTAGTAGTATGGTATGTTGATGATAGCTTTACAGAAAACTGGACAGGTGAGCACCCAGGTGATGGTTTCTTAGGTGTTGTTGATGCACATGATGATACGAATTTATTATGGAACTACGGTGATCAAGCAGTTTCACGCTACGCTGTTGCGGATGCAGCATTCGGATTAAATTCAACATCGGGTTATAACATTGGATATACAACAGGTGAAAAATTGACTTCTCCAAGTCAAGTAGGTATCTCATTATTTGATGATAGCAAGGACTATAATAACGAGTTCTTACCAGATGCTGGTCGTAACATTGGACACTTTGGTTTAAAAGTTCGAGTTAATGGTCAGTCTACTGATAAATCAGTTGGATCAATCGTAGTATATAAATAATATGAACTGAGAAAGGCAACTTATTGTTGCCTTTCTTTTTTTATGAATCTATTATAATTAAATTATTCCATTATCTGGATTTATTTGAAATTAAATTTCATTAATATAACGTATAATATTGACAAATAATTTCGAAAGATTAAAATGTAACCGAATAGTATTATTCTAATAGTAGGAAGAAGGAATGAGATTATGCTAGGGATATCAATCTATTTATCTGAAAAAAATATTGAAAAGAATAAAAAATATATCGAAATAGCAAAGGAAAATGGATTTACTTCAATTTTTACCTCATTACACATACCGGAAGATGACCCTTCAACTTATAAAAATCTACTTCAAAACCTTGGTGCAGTGGCGATGAAAAATGAAGTCGAGCTTATGGCAGATATTTCAGCAAAATCACTTACCCATTTAGGGCTAGATTACTCAAACGTTAGTGAATTACTAAATTGGGGTGTTACTGGATTACGAGTTGATTACGGACTGGACGAAAAACAAATAGCAGACCTTTCAAAAACAATGAAGATTGCACTAAATGCAAGTACATTAACACCTGCATTTTTAAATGAATTGCTTAAGTTTGGATTACAAACTGAAAATGTAGAAGCTTGGCATAATTTTTATCCGCGCCCCGAAACGGGATTATCAACAAATTATTTAATTGAAAAAAATAAATGGTTAAAAAGCTGTGGAATTTCAACAATGGCATTTATTCAAGGCGATGATGAAATGAGAGGGCCTTTGTTTAAAGGATTACCAACTTTGGAAAAGCATCGTGGAATGAATCCTCTACTTGCTTATTTAGAGTTAACTCAAAACTGCTATGTTGATAAAGTTTTAGTTGGCGATATTAGTATTAAAGAAGAAACGATGACTGCTCTTTCAAAAATGAATTGTTTGATCGAGTTAAGATATAGGCCATTTTCACATGAAGAGGACATTCTTTCAATCGTTGAAAAGATTCATACAAATCGTGAAGATCCTGCGCGTGATGTTATTCGATCAATGGAATCTAGATTATACGGTAGCTTTGGTGAGACTAGTTTAAAACCAGTAAATACGATTACACGAGAGATTGGCTCAGTTACAATTGACAATGAACGATATGGTAGATACGGAGGGGAGTTACAAATTATGCTTACTAATCTACCAAGCGATGAAAAGGTAAATGTAATAGGGAAGATTATTGAAGATGATCTATCATTATTGCAATTTATTGGAGCAGGTAAGAAATTTAAATTAAAAAGAGTATAAAATAGACATTGAATTGTCTACAAGAAAAGCGTGTTTAAAGTTAACACGCTTTTTGTGTAAAAATAGACTGAACAGATTTAAAAGCGATATTATGTATATATAAAACTAATATTGAATGGTCGTGGATTAGTGATTGATAAGTATTATGATGATTTGTTGAATATAAAAACAGAGGGAGAGCAAAAAGGTTTTAATGCCTCATTTCATTATCATCGATATGAGGCAACACCTTATAGCGCTTTAGAGCAATTGTTTCAGCAATATTTGATTTCATGCGATGATCGTGTAGTTGACTTTGGATGTGGTAAAGGAAGATTAAATTTCTATCTTAATAATAAATTTGATGCTACTGTTGTTGGAATTGAAATGAATGAAAAGTATTATAGTGAGGCCGTTGAGAATAAAGAAAATTACTTAAAGAAAAAAAGAATTAGCGAAGATAAAATTTTATTTTATTGCTGCTTGGCAGAAGATTATTCAATTGCCCCATCTGATAATCGTTTCTATTTTTTTAATCCTTTTTCAATCCAAATTTTTAGGAGCATCATTAATAATATTTTAATTTCAGTTGAACAATCAAAGAGAGAAATTGAAATTATTTTATATTATAGTTCTGACGATTATATTTACTTTTTAGAAAATCAAACTGCTTTTGAATTAAAACAGGAAATTATATTACCAGATATTTATAAACAAAATCCATATGAACGGTTTTTAATTTATCGATTGGATTATTAAATTTTTAAGTTTCAAGGATATATTGGACCTAATGGAGAATTTTTACTGAAGTGGTTATTCAAAATAAAGAGTTGGAAGGAAGAGTTTAATTTGTATAAGATTAATCCTTTTTCAGAGTCATTTAAAAATACAAATCAACAATTAGTTGGTCACGGAGTTAGAAATATTCAAATACTAAAAGACGCATTAAATGAACTAGATGGAAATGAAGAAAGTGATGTGTATGGAGCAGGGAATTTTATTGAAGACTTCCAAAACAAAATGGCGGAGTTTTTAGGGAAAGAATCAGCGGTTTTTTTTCCTAGCGGTACAATGGCTCAGCAAATCGCCTTAAGAATTTGGTGTGATCAAAAAGGAATCAATAAAGTTGCTTATCACCCTCTATCTCATTTAGAAATTCATGAAGAAGATGGATTGAAAAAGTTACATAATATAGAGCCTATTTTACTGGCGGATAAAAGCCGCGTAATCGAATTAGAGGATGTTTTAGCAATGAATGAAGAAATCTCTTGTTTATTACTAGAACTGCCACAACGTGAAATCGGTGGACAATTACCATCATATGAAACACTTGAATCAATCTCATCATACTGCCGTGAAAAAGGAATTAAATTGCAGTTAGATGGTGCTAGATTAATGGAAATTCTACCATACTATAAAAAGACAGCTGCTGAAGTTTGTAGTTTATTTGATAGTGTTTATATGTCATTTTATAAAGGAATCGGAGGAGTTGCAGGAGCAATTCTTGCGGGGGATACTGACTTTATTAATGAATCAAAAGTTTGGAAAAGAAGACATGGTGGAGATTTAATTAGTCTTTATCCGTACATAATCAGTGCAAATGTTTATTTTGATCAAAGAGCAAATAAAATGGAGCAATATTATCATAATGCAGTTGAACTAGCTGAATTGTTTAATAGCTGTCACGGAATTAATACAATACCACAAATACCAGTCTCAAATATGTTTCATGTTCACTATAACGCTCCACTTGAAAAAATTAAACAAATTATAATAGCTCTTCAGGAAGAAACAAAAATTGGGATTACTAGTAATTTAAGACCAGTTAATGAAGATGTGTGTTATAGCGAAATTAGTATTGGTGACCAGTACTCAGCGATTTCTAAAGAAGATCTCCAAAATGTATTTAAGAAATTAAATGAGGAAATGAAATCAATTTAAAGACGAGTTTTCATTAAACCTATAAAAGGAGCTTGATTACATGCAAAAAATTACAACGTTTTTAATGTTTGAAGGAAAAGCAGAAGAGGCAATGAATTATTATATGTCAGTATTTAAAAATTCGGAAGTTGTAAACATCAAGCGCTATGGTGCAGACATGGGTGAGTTTGAAGGGAAAGTGATCCATGCTACCTTCACATTAAATGGCCAGGAATTTATGTGTATCGATAGTTCGGTAAAACACAAGTTTACGTTTACTCCATCCGTTTCATTATATGTGACGTGTGAAACGAATGACGAAATTGAGAATGCATACGAAAAATTAAGTAAAGATGGAGAAATTTTAATGCCATTACAAGCTTATCCATTCAGCGAAAAATTCGTGTGGGTAAATGATCAATTCGGTGTATCATGGCAATTAACGCTCGCTAAAAACTAAATAGTATTAAAAAATCGTGTCAGTAACAATGGCACGATTTTTTTTTTATTTTCCTAATCGCATTACCTTATTTTATAAAATACAAACCAACCTGGTTAAGTGTAGTGGCAAGCATAACAGTAGAATATCATTTCACTAAGTTTACCAATGTCCCACATGTAAACGACAACGATCTAAATATAACTGGAAAAGAGCTTAACAGTATAAAAATTGAGTTTATGATAACACTTGAGAAATACTAATATTTTTTGAAATATCCAGTTTAAAAAGAGCAGTATTATTGCAAACTTTTATTATATGAAATTTTATAAAAGGTGAGAAATTATCGATATGAATGAAGTTAATAAGATTATTGAAAAGGAATTTGATCAACAATTAATCAATAAATATGCGAGTTTAATGGCATTAGGTAATGGCTGCATAGGTTTACGATCTACTCATGAGGAAGAGTATGAAGGACAAATCAGGGGGATGTATGTAGCGGGCGTCTACAATCAGTTATCTCCAAGTCAAACGACTAAGTTAGTGAATCTTCCTGATTTAGTTGGGATGGAAATTGAAATAAATGGTGATGTATTTTCGAATGCAACTGGCCAATTTTTATTTTATGACCGTAAATTAGATATGCTGACGGGCGAATTGATTAGAGAAGTAATATGGAAAAATAAAGATGGTAATCGTTTCCACTTTTTGTTTCAGCGTTTCGTTTCAAAAGATGATTTACACTTACTTGCTTCAAAGCTTACCGTTACTGCTTTAGATTGCAATGCGATAATAAAAATAAAAACGGGTATTAATGCACAGTGTGTAAATCAAGAGAAAAATGAGCTGACAGAGGAATTAGTAAAAGTTTTTGATAAAAGAATTATGCAAGGTGTTTACCAGACAACGGAAAGTAAGAATAAAATTGCGATAGCAACCACTTTTGTTTCTCCAGATGAGAGTGAAGTATCATTTTTTACATTAAATAATCAACTTTTAGAGGCAGTTACACAAGAGCTAGTTGTAGATCATTCAGTTTGGTTTGAAAAAATTAGTTCAATTTATACTTCTAATGAGATGTTACGCGAAGATCCAGCCGCGGCCAGTGTAAATACAGTGCAGAAATATTTATCAGAGGGTTACGATAATTTGAGAAATAGTACGACAATCAAATGGCAGGACTTTTGGAAGCAAAAAAGAGTTGAAATTACGTCAAAGGACAAAGAGGATCAGTATGCACTAGATTTTTCCTTATATCATATTGAAGCAATGACACCAGCTCATGATGATCGGTTAAGTATAGGTTCTAGGGGATTAACAGGCGAAGGGAATAAAGGTCTCGTATATTGGGGGACAGAAATGTTTATCGCACCATTTCACTTATTTACTGAACCAGAGATTATGAAAAGATTACTACGATATCGCTATCACCATATTAAAGAAGCAAAGGTAAATGCAGCCCTCGCTGGTTATCAAGGTACTTTATTTCCTTGGGCAAGTGCTTTTTCAGGCAAAGAAGAAACACTTAAGGGTTCAGAGAATAATAAAGTCTCGGAAGATATTCAAGACCCTAAGCTGGCAAAAGGAAGTGTACATATTGTGGCAGATATTGCATTTGCTGTCGTGCAATATTATGAAAATACTCTAAATGAAGGCTTTATGGCTAAAGAAGGACTTGAACTACTTAAAGAAACGGCACGCTTTTGGGTGAGTAGGACAACAGATGTAAATGGTGATTTATTGATTAATAACGTAATTGGACCTGGTGGATTTACCGAGCTAGTCGATAATAATGCTTATACAAATTATATGGCTTTTTTTAATGTCCAGAATGCATTGAATTTTATGGGGAAATACAATGACCCTGATGCTGAATTACTACAAAATTGTACTGACTTTTTAAAGCGATTGTATTTGCCAAAACCTAATGATGAAAATATTATTCCACAGGACGATACATTTTTAGATCAACCTGAAATTGACTTAACGGAATATAAGCAGTCCATTGCTAGTCGTGAAATTCTATTAGATTATTCTCAAAAAGAACTAAATGAATTACAAGTTTTAAAGCAAGCTGATGTAGTGATGTTGCTTTATCTTTTTCCAGATTTATTTTCAACCGATATCGTTAAAAAGAATTTGGAATACTACGAGGAGCGTACTGTTCACGAGACTTCAATAAGTAATTTAGTTCATGCAATCGTTGCTGCGAGATGCGATTATATAGATGAAGCTTATCAATTATTTCAAGAAGGCAGTTTAATTGATTTAGGACCAAATCCAAATTCTTCGGATGAAGGAATTCACGCAGCATCACTAGGTGCAAATTGGTTAGCGGCCATTTTTGGCTTTGCAAATATCACAATGGATATAAACCGATTAAAGATTGAACCAAAATTACCTTCTAACTGGGATAAAATTAATTTCCAATTTTTATGGCAAGGAGCAAAACTCGAAATTATCATTGCTAAACGAACGATGACAATTACAAAACAATATGGTCCACCAGTATCATTAGAAATAAATGGAGAAACATTTGATTTAACCGATAAGTTAAAGGTAGGGTTATAAGAAGCATGAAAGCAGGAAGCTTTTAATAAATCCTGCTTTTTATCGTTTTCTACTCTTCGTATAGTTCTAATGGTAATCCATCTGGATCTTGGAAAAACGTGAATTTTTTATTTGTTAGTTCGTCAATGCGAATTGGTTCTACATATACATCATTTTGTTGTAAGTATTGAATACTTTCTTCAATATTGCGAACAGAAAAGGCTAAGTGGCGTAACCCAGCTGCTTCTGGATTTGTTGGTCTTTTTGGAGGATTAGGGAATGAGAATAACTCAATTTGTCCATTATTTCCAATCTTTAAGTCTAATTTATAAGAGTTTCGTTCCTCGCGATACGTCTCTTTAATCAGCTTACAACCGAGTAAATTCATGTAAAAATGCTTTGATAATTCATAATTAGAGCAAATTATAGCGATATGGTGGATGCTCTTGATTTCCATATTAAATCTCCTTTTTGATTCAATTATTTAAACTTTTCCTAGTTTATCATGATAATTGAAAAAGGAATACATATTTACGAGGATGCTAAAGAGAATTAATAGGAAGGGAAATCATAAAGTCTTGTAGAACTAAAAAAAATAATGGGAGCAATCTCCCATTAAGCGTTTGAAAATTATCTTCTTCTCTTTTTATCATCTTTTGCTAAAATTTGTACTTTCTTAATAACTTCTAGTTCTACAATAACATTTACGTGCTTATCGTTTACCGGATTGACATTTAATACAGTGCCTTTCCGACCTTTAATATGGATCACGTCACCTTCGTTGGGGACATTTTTGAGCAGTTGGTTTAATAGTTCAACGTTTTTCTCAATATAATGAACTACAATCATATCGCTTCAACTCCTCTAATCATTCTATCTTTATACAATATTTATATTTAATTAAAATAAGAACATTTTTTAGCTGATTATTTATCAATAAAAGGTCATATATTAAGTGCAGACAGTTAGTTCTGAATATCGATAGAAACTACTTGTAACTCATTTTAATTTTAGGCATTTATTTTGATAATTTAAGAAAATAAACAGATTGAGAGGGAGCCAATGCGTAAAAAATTTATATCTATAATCGTAATCAGTATGCTTTTAGTAGGATGCAAGCATGGCGAAAAGTCTGTAAAAACGGTTAAAAATGAAGATAAAAGTCCACAGAATGAACATGTAATTGATAAAGGTGAAGTTGATACGGTTTATGCTCCATTAAACGGATTACCTATTAGTCAAGTGAGTGAACAAAGACCAGTTGCAGTAATGGTCAATAATTACTACTTGGCTAGACCTCAAAGTGGATTAAGCAATGCAGATGTTGTTTATGAACTTTTAGCAGAAGGGGATATTACAAGATTTCTAGCCATTTTCCAAAGTGATATACCTGAGAAAATTGGGCCAGTCAGAAGTGCTAGAGATTATTACATTAATTTAGCAAATGGATATCATGCATTATTTATTTGTCACGGGAATAGCCCAAAAGCAAAACAAATGATGGATGCTGGAATGATTGATGCATTAAACGGACTGATTTATGATGGTACTTTATTTAAAAGAGATAAAACACGAAAAGCACCTCATAATTCTTATATTTTAAAAGAAGGTATTGAAAAAGGAGTTGCCCAAAGACATTACTCATACACAGAAAAAGTAACTCCATTAGACTTTACGCAAACAGACTTGGTTTTTGATAATTCATGGAAAAATACATCAGAGGTTTTTATAAGATACTCTCATGACGCTAGAAATAATGTAACTTACAAGTACTCGAGTTCAACAAAACAATTTCAGCGAATTCAAAACGGAATTGTAGCAAAGGATGCCTTGAATGGGAAAGAGCTACAAATTAAAAATATACTTGTCGTTGAAGCAAACCATAAAATAATAGATAGCTACGGTCGTCGTGCAATTGATATTGAAGACGGTGGAAAAGGTTATTATATTGTAGACGGAGAGTATATGAATATCGAATGGAAAAATGTAGATGGGCGAATCCTTCCATATACACTAGACGGAACGGAAATAAAGTTAGCGCCTGGTCAAACTTGGATTAACTTTGTACCAGCTTTAAAGGATGTAACAATAAAATAGAGCGATTTTAAGCAGATAATTTTTAAAGTAACGGGTTCGGTTTAAGAGTACAAAATTGAATTAGAGTATTAAAAAGAGGTTCAAATCGCATCTGATTTGAACCTCTTATTTTTGTTGATATATAAAGGTTGGTGTTCAAAAAATGTATAAATTGGCACCGTAATAAACTTACTAATTAACAGGATGACAATGAACATTGTCAATGTTTTAAATTAGATGCTAAAATGGTTGCTGTTTTTGTTTGAAATAGATTGCTGAAATTGTTGAGGTGAGTTAAAAGAAGTTGATCAAACCAAAGAGCCATAATGCTGACAAAGTAGTTTGAGTACTTTCAGAACGAATAAGAGCCATAGTAAAACACTATGCTGTATATTGCGATGACAAGCAAACAATTTACTTTGAATGATATTAACTACTTACACTAAAAAGGCTCGTATATGCTAACTTTAAACTTTTAATTCTATGTAATGAGAAGTGCTTTTTCTTTTTGATTAATATCAAAGGATACTCCAATAACAATAATAATATAATAAAATACGATATTAATTTATTGTAAAACAATAAATAATATGTTAAAGTCATTATGTCATTAAACAAGTGAGGTTTTTTAAATGAATGTTAAACGAGGTTCTGCCACTTTCTTAAAGGTCATTGTTTTTCTGGTTGGAATTGCAGTGCTTACTTTGTGCATTTATTGGATGCCTGTGTTAACAATTAAAGACTTAAAAGCGCATCCAGGTGGAGATTATTCGATATATCCCCTTTTAGTATGTGCGTATGGAGTCTGTATTACATTTTCTTTTGCGCTGTATCATGTATATAAACTATTAACCTTTATCGAAAGGAACAACGCTTTTTCTGAGTTATCTCTTAAATCTATGAAGATTATAAAAAAATGTGCTTTTACAGCCATTATCTTCATTGTGCTAATGATAATAAGCTTAAAAGTGATTTCTAAAATAACAGGAGATGATGCAGCAGGTCCTATATCACTTAGTCTGATGGGTATTTTAGCAACAAGTATCATCATAGCCATTGTGGACGTGCTTCAAAAGCCATTAAAACATTTCCTAGATAAAAAAGAGGTATAACTTTATTATTAATTTCTCTATCATTGAGCACAAAAATGATAATGAAGCTCATTCATAATCAAAAAAGAAGTCAAAATATAAAAAAGCTGTTGGATTACGAAATCCACAGCTTTTTTTATTACCAATTTATATGATATTAATGTTAATACATTAACGAATTAGGTTGCTAATTTCGATTTTGCACTTCAAAACCGAACCCGTTATTTTTAAAGTTATCTGCTTTTAAATTTTTAAAAGGGTTTAGGTTTAGTGGCTCAATTAATAGTAAATGTCGCTAACAATACTAAGTTTGACCAAAAAAATCTACGATGTTACGATAAAAATTATTATTCGTTTATTTATAGCATGAAGGGGGGAGCGAGTGTGGCTGAAAAATTTGAAAACATTGGCTTAGTAGACGAGCGATATAAAAGTCTAAAAGCCGACTGTGAGAGCTGCTTTGGCTTATGCTGTGTTGCATTACCATTTGCTGCTTCGGCTGACTTTGCTAAAGATAAAATTGCTGGAAAACCATGTCATAATTTACAATCTGATTACCGATGTGGAGTTCATCATAATTTAAGAGAATTAGGTTACAAAGGATGTACTGTTTTTGATTGCTTTGGTGCGGGACAAAAAGTATCACAAGTAACCTACAATGGAGACGATTGGCGACAAAATCCTGAATTAGCTAATGAGATGTATGAAGTTTTTCCGATTATGAAGCAGCTTCATGAAATGCTTTGGTATTTAAATGAAAGTCTGATGCTTACTGCTGCAAGTGAGATCCATAATGACATAAAAACAATATTAGAAGAAACTGAAAAATTAACACATATGGACGCTAAGTTAATATTAAACTTAGATATTATACATCACCGTGCAGAAGTTAACGCTGTACTTTTACGTGCGAGTGAACTATCTAGGGCAGAGGCTTTAAGTAAATTTAAAAACAATAAGAAGCGACAAAAAACTGGAAGAGGCTTAGACCTTATGGGTGCTAAATTAAAGAATGCAAATTTTATAGGTGCAAACTTAAGAGGATCCTATCTTATAGCTGCTGATTTAAGTAGTGCGGATTTAAGGGGAGCCGATTTAATTGGAGCAGACTTGCGAGATGCTAATTTGAGTGGTGCGGATCTTACGGGCAGTATTTTTCTAACCCAGGCTCAAATTAACTCTGCAAAAGGAGATTATCATACAAAATTACCAGTGACACTTAAAAGACCGTCTCATTGGTGAAACAAAAAAATGAACCTTTTAATGGTTCATTTTTTTGTTGTTCACATACCAGGTCAAAGCAATGAAGTAGCCGATAAAAGGAGAAGTTCCATAACCGATAATCGGCACTGGGAAGTTTCCAAAAAAGCTTGAAAGAATGCAAATTGCTAAATAAGTCCCTAGACTAAACGATAATAATTTTGCATTGTTTGGTGGAATAAAGAAAAATGGCATTAGTAAAATTATAAGTGAGATAATCGCACTGATTAGCCATCCAATTCCCATATCCTTTACTAAACTTAAAATGTCCTCGACGTATGACACTGGCGCAAGTTTATCTAAATGAGACCAGTTATAGACTATTAAAAGTATAAAGATAATGAATAATAGTACTTGAGTCTTTTTATGTTTTTTCACACTTAATAATGAAATCGAGATCGCAATTGTAAAAGCAGTTAGTTGAGATGCATCTGGTTGAAAATATAGTAATAGTGTAAAAAATAGTATAAAACTAAAAGTGATCCAAATTGCTTTAGACTTCATTAAATTTGATAGGTGTATGATTAATAATGGAACGAATACGAAGGCGATATTAAGCCTTAAAGGGCCAATTGCCAACCAACGGTGTACACCATGTAATCCTTCATCAAAGAAGGTTAATAAAAGTAAAATGAATATGCATGTAATTACAATGATATTTGTCTTATTCTTTAAAGTTTTCGGACCTCGTAACAGAACTAAAAAAGAGATGATTCCTCCAACAATTGAAATAACAATATTTTGTCCGTATATGGATGCCGATACGTGATTATGGATCATAGCAATTACACCAATGATCATAGCGGGTATTGTTAAGACGAGCGGTAATAAGTTTATTTTTTTTGAATTTAGCATCTTGTTCTAAATGGCCTTCCTTTACGAAAAATTATCTTGTTCTGATGATTGTACATAGCTTCTCTAATCCATCGGATAAGTCATTTTCGCTAACAAGCGAATAACTAATACGAAGTGAAGCAACATCTGTTTTATTGTTATAACAAGCTACACCTGGCAAAAATGAAATATTTTCTTTAGTAGCTTTTCTTAATAACTCAAAAATATCTAGATTCGATTCATGAAATGTCAGCCACAAATTAAAGCCACCATCAGGTATCCGGCAATCTAGTTGATCACTAAGTGAAGATAGTATGTTAACACTTGTATCACGTCGGATTTGTAGAGCAATTCGTAGTTTTTCAACGTGACTTCGCATTCGATCCGTTCGTAAAAATGGTAAAATCGCCTTTTGAGTTAGTAAAGGGCTTCCTACATCCATTGAAGCCTTTATTGCGAGTAGCCATTCTAAGACTGGTCCATTTGCCAGCAATGCAGCAATTCTAATACCGGGTGCTAACGTTTTACTGAACCCTTTAATGTAGATGACATGATCTGATTGATCGTAATACTTAAGCGGAAAATATT
The DNA here is from genome assembly GCF_002556365.1 of Bacillus sp. AFS002410. Lineage (NCBI taxonomy): Bacteria > Bacillati > Bacillota > Bacilli > Caryophanales > Bacillaceae > Bacillus > Bacillus sp. AFS002410. The sequence continues at coordinate 12,557 of NZ_NUEU01000016.1, read as the reverse complement.
GAATTGATCGCTCAAAATAAATATCACTAAATGAATCGTCTTCAAGAATAAAGAAATTAAAGCGTTGTGCTAGTTCAATTAATTCTTTTCTTCGATCATTACTCATTGAAATTCCTGTTGGGTTTTGAAAGGCAGGGTTAACATAAATTAATTTTGGCATGAATTTAATGCACAAGTCTTCTACTAAATCTGATCGAATGCCCTCCTCATCCATCTCGACTGGTATTATATGAATCCCTTTATTTATAAAAATATCAAGTGCACCACCGTAGCATGGACTTTCTACGATAATTGAATCACCAGGTTTTAATAATGCTTGAGCGACTAAATCAATTCCTTGCTGCACTCCGCTTGTAATGATTAGATGATTAGCGCTACAGCGTATTTTTTGAAATTCAAATAAGTGATTAACGATTTCCGTTCTTAGTTCGAAATCTCCTTGAACAGGTCCGTAAGTTGTTAAAATAGAGGCATCTTCTCTTAATAGCTTTTGCATTTCATCTGCTAAAAATTTATTAGGAAGTAGACGTGGGTAGACAACTGCTTTTGAAAAATCATATTTTAGCTGTTCTCTATTTATTAAATATTGTGACCTGACAATATTGATTCCTAAAGTCTGTTGCCAGTTAGAGCTTGAGTCTACTTGCAACGTTTTATTCACTTTCTTTCTTATAAATACTCCTTTACCTTGCTCCACCGTGACATAGCCGTTTGTCTCTAACCATTTATAAGCCTTTCTAACTGTTAAAACACTTATTGAAAGTTCATCGGCCAAAATCCGTAAAGATGGTAATTTCTCGTTAGGCATGAGTAGACCACTTTGAATGCTACCTGCAATCTGTGTACTTACTTGGAGATAAATCGGAACTGTTGATTTTTTATGGACTTGAATTTTCATCATTTCACCACTAGTTTTTAAATAATAAGTTATTAAAAAAAAGATCAATCGTCAATGGGAAAATAGCTAACTGTTATATGCTCTATTATACTGTTATACTCCCACTTTAATATAATACCTTTATCAAAGGGGTGATGAAATGATCATTATTAATTATTTGTTTATTTGTATTATTTTCGGTACAACTTTTCTTGCAATAAAATTTGGAATTGAGTCAGGGGTTTCACCTTTATTTTCAGCGGGCGTACGATTTACCTTAGCGGGATTGATCGTCATAACCTATTTTCTTCTTAAAGGACAAAATGTGAAAAAATTTATATTATCAAAGCGACTAATGTATATTGGATTTTGCTTAACCTTTATGACATTTTCAACACTATATTGGGCTGAGCAGTATATAACATCAGGGTTAGCTGCAGTTTTGTCTGCAACTGGTCCTATGATGATTTTACTTTTTCAATTAAAACGTAATAATAAGAGAATTGAACGTAAACAGTTAATAGCGTTAATAATGGCTTTTACTGGTGTGATCTTCGTTTGTTTACCAGGGATTAGTCAACATATCTCTTACTTATGGGTGGCTGCTTGTGTGGCAGTATTAATAGGGGAAGCATTTTACGGATTAGGTTCTATTACTTCAAAAGAAGTCTTAACGGATTTTAATAGTGTATCGCCGTTTTTAATCAATGCTTTTCAAATGCTATATGGTGGAATATTTCTTCTGCTATTTTCATTTGTAATAGAAAAACCGAATATTTCAATTTTAAGTTCTTGGGATGCACAGTGGCCAATATTGTACCTTATTTTTATAGGTTCAATTGGAGGTCATGGTTTGTACAGCTGGTTATTAGCGAAAACGAACCCAGTCTTTCCATCAACATGGCTTTATGTATCCCCGCTAATTGCAAGTGTATTAGGATATTTCGTAATGGACGAACCAATTAAACCAATCATGGCTGTTGGTGGAATATTAATCTTATCCGGTGTATTCATTGCAAATTGGTCAACTTTTTCTATGTATAGAAAGCAAGGGAAGCTTTTTAAAAAAGAAGTGGATGTTTCAGAGTAATGTAAGACCTTATGATCATTTCATAAGGTTTTTTGTGTGGTGCAAGATATAACAACAAAATAAGCTGGGGCCAATATTGAAAAATGCGAACATATTTTGAACAATATTGATAAAGTTGTGAACGGCGTTGATATAATGCTAAAGCCCGTTGATATATCGCTAATACCGGTTGATATAATACTAAATCTCGTTGATATAATGCGAAGTGGATCAAAATGTAAGCAAAATATAATAAAAAACTGCAGAAAATCCACAAGGAATTAAATATCTCGTGGATTTTCTGCAGTTTAATTTGATTTTTGTACAAATGCCCAAATATAACCGTCTGGATCTCGTAAGCAAAATTCCTTATAGCCCCATGGTTGAACAGTAGGTTCTGTGATGACCTTTTCTCCATTTGAGAAATCTAGCGGAGTCAATTCTTTTTCTACTATGTTTTCAAATAGTGGATCGACTTCTTTTACTACAAATTGAAAGACAGCATCTGTATTTGATTGTGTTTCTGTCGGATGAAGCATCACCTCACCATCACCTACTTTAAACCAGTGCATATCTTCATGGCCTCTTAAATATTCAAATCCAACTTTTTCATACCAATTTTTAGAAGAGTTTGTGTCCTTACAAAAAATAACAATATCTAAAACTCCATTCATTTAAACAGCTCCTTAACTAGTATTATGTTCACTGTATTAACTATTCTTTATGTAATGTATTCTTACCTTTTTATTAATGGATTAATAAATGTGGATTAGCTTACTTTTCTAAAAAACGTCAAAATTTCTAAAGAAATATACCCCCTTTACCGATATATAAATATAGAACAGTTTTTTAGCCGACTTTGGCAAAAAGGGTTGCTTTCGCCATAAGTCTTCTTCTTAGGCTGAGAAACTTCGAATATCGTCTTTAGTATAAATTTGGAAAGTAAGAGGGGGATCGAAAAAAGAACATTAAATTTTTTGAATTAGGAAGGAGGACGTTGCCTAATTGTTTGAAAAAATCATTACATCAAATAGGAAGTATGTATAGATTTCAATAAATTTATGGCAACGGGATTGTAAGATGCTTTTAAAACTATGGAATAATGTATTAAAAATAAGTATGATTTTATCTATTCTATCTAGTAGTCTATTTTTTGGAGCAAATAGTAGTAAAGCTGCTACTACACAAACCGGCGTAGTTACTGCGGCTTCTTTAAATATGAGAACTGGACCAAGCACTGCCTATAGTAAAATCATGATCTTGAAAAAAGGAAATAAACTAACGATAACTGAAAGAAAAAATGGTTGGTATAAGTTTAAGTTTAGTAAAAAAACAGGCTGGGCATCAGCAAAGTATATTAAATTAGTTAAAAAAACTCCAACTGCTCCAAAAGTTTTATTCTCTGGTGAAATAACTGCATCTTCACTAAACGTAAGAACAAGTCCTAGTGTTACGGGTAAGGTAATTACAACTCTAAAAAAAGGTACTAAAGTTTCAATCGTAGAAAAAAAATCTACTTGGTACAGAATAAATACAACCAAAGGATATGGATGGGTAAGTTCGGCGTATGTGATACAAATTGTTAACGAAGTAAAACCGCCTTCAACGAAACCACCAGAAGAGAGTAAACCGAATCCCCCAACAACAAAGCCACCAAGTGGAGACACTTCAGCAATCGATCAACAAGATAAAAGTGGACGAGTTACTACCTCATCTTTAAATGTAAGAACTGGCCCGGGAACTACGTATGAGTCAATAACAAGCATTAAAGTCGGTACTGTAGTTAAAATTAAAGCAGAAAAAGATGGATGGTATGAAATTGAAGCTGGTACGATTGTTGGGTGGGTTAGTGCGAAATATATCCAGCAAATAAGCGATGACGATATGAATTTAGAAAATTTTATTCTAGTTATTGATCCAGGGCATGGTGGAAGTGATCCTGGTGCAACATTTAAAACAAGTAGCGGGGAAATCTATAAAGAAAGTATGATTGTCTTATATGTCTCTCAATTTTTAAACGATTATTTAGTGGAGCTACCGATCCAAACATATTTTACTCGTGAGTCTGACACATATCCAACATTAAATCAGCGTGTCGAATTTGCTAAATCCAAAAAGGCGAACGCATTTATTAGTATCCATATTAATGCATCTTCTTCGCATAATGGAAATGGAACAGAAACATATTATTATGGTGAATCAAAGACTTCTCCTACTAATTCGCCGACGAAATTAGAAGATAGTATGACACTTGCTGAAACTATTCAAAATAGACTAGTTGAAAAATTAGAGTTAAAGGATCGTGGTACTAAAAGCGGAAACTTTCAAGTAATTCGCGAATCAACGATGGCATCAATTTTAACTGAATTAGGCTATATAGATCATCCAACGGATAATGTAAAGCTAAGTAATGAGATTTGGCAGCAAGAAGCAGCTGAAGGGATTTATTTAGGAATACTAGATTACTTAAGTATTCAAGGATATAACGTAGATTCATATTATATAAACGATTAATAGGGCTCTCCAAAAGTCATTATATGACTAATGGAGAGTCCTTTTTTAAAAAAATTTTCATAGAATTTCTTAGAATTTGATGGGAATTGACAAAATTTTTCGGAAATGAAATCAAGTCAACTATCGTTATAATGAAATTGTAATCTTTGCTTAAAAGTTTAAGAAGTTAAAAAACAATAGAAAATAATTGGTAGGTGAGGAGAATGAACGCAGCATTATATAAAGAAATTGAATTGATATGTCGGAAGAAAGGCTGGACAAAAACGGATTTAGCTCAAAGGTCAGGTATACATATAAGTGAAATAAGTCGTCTTTTAAATCACAAACGTTCGGTTACACTTAAATATTTGGATGCTATTACAGAGGCTATTGAGTTAGAGGAAGGTGCACTTTATTCACATTTTGCTGAGGAATGTTTCAATGAAGAACAACTATTGGATAAGCGTAAAAGTGTACAGTTTTTGTTTAAGTGCTTTTTGAAAGGTTACGAGGAACATTGTCAAAGGTTGCTACAAATTATGACGACAGAGAAATCGGACACTGATCGGGCCAATTATTTGAATTACATTTTCTTCGTTGCTGAAGAGCTTTTTAAAGCAGGAGAAGAAGAAAAATCATTGCTATTGTATGAAATCATTATTGAAAATGATTCGAAAAATATTATGGAACTGTTGGCAATTAGTTATTTTCGGCGGTTTTACATTTTAAGGATGACTGATGACGCCCAGCATGCATTGACTGATGTGGTGGAATATCTATTTTGTATGCCAAAAAAAGTTATAAAAGAAGCCTACTTATGGATTGTCGCATTTTACTATTGGCGTGAGCGATGGGAAGAAGTACTTTATTATGCTGAGAGGTTAAGGAAGCTTGTTAAAGACGGTGAATATTATGGAAGAGCTCTCATGTATAAGAGCTTTGCATTAGCACGTCTTGGAGGAACGCTTGAAGAAATAATTGAACTAACCGACAGTTATGCTCAAGTAAATGATTATTTTGCAGATTTAGCGATTGGAAATCGACTTGCATCTTATTTGGATTATGGTTATTTAGAGTATGTAGATCAGTATCTTACATGGTTAGAAGATAGAGAGGATGTACATATTGGTTTACCAAAGGTGCTTGAGGCATATATTCATTTGAACCGTTTAGAGGATGCTAAAATAATATTAGATTTATATGAGCACAAGATTGATGAGTTGGACGAAAGAGTGGAATCTTGGTTAAAACAAAAAGTATATTTGGAGTTTCGATATGCAGATGCTTTGTTTCAGTGTGAAAGCTTACAATTTCCAAATGCGCTAGATGAAATATTGGATGTCGCTTATACAGCAAATCAAATAGGAAATTTGGAAAGATTTAATAAGTGCTTACTAGTTTACTGGAGATATAAACATCATGCGACTTCGGACCAAATAAATAAGTATATACAATTATTAAGTATTAATGGGATTAAAGAGAGTTCTTCACATAACTTTGCTTAGTCTATGTAGTTTAAAGAAATTGAAGCTGTGGAATATAGATTAGAAGAATTAAAGTTTAGATAAAAAAATTAAAAAAAATACAATTTGACGTAATTTTCAGAAAATAAAATTATATCAAATCTCAATATAATGAACTTATTAAGAAAAGAAAGTAGGGATAGTAGTTGAAAAAGAAAATGTTTAGAAATGTTACAACATTAGCATTAACAACAGGACTTATTAGTACTACGATTACACCAATCTCCTTTTCACATCAAGTTCATGCACAAGCAACTTCGAAGATTGAACAAGTATTAGCAAAACTTACGCCTCAGCAACGTGAGGCAATTAAGCAATTAAAGCTAAATGATAAAGAGGGAGTTAATTTGTCACCTGAAGTAGATCAAACAAGTGATAAGCCTACTTCTGTCATTGTCGAGTTTAAGGACAAGCCACAGCAGACTGCCGTTTTAGAAGCAGAAGCTGATGGAGTAAATCTAACAGCGGAGGATGCGAAAGAAAAAGTAGATGCATCACATGAAACTTTCCAAAAAGACTTAAAAACTATTTTTAGCAGTGAATTAAAATCAAAGAAAAATCCGTATTCGATTAAACGATCATATAAAAAAGCATTTAATGGGGTCTCTATGACTCTACCAGCAAACAAAGTAAAGGCTTTACTTAAATCTAATTCAGTAAAAGCCGTCTGGAGTGATATGCAGGTCCAAGTAGAGCCACCTTCTATTAAGGAGACGCAGGCGAAGCAAACTGCAACTCATACGATGGTTACATTCCCAGGTGTTGAAAAACTACATCAAGAAGGTTTTACAGGAAAAGGTGTAAAAGTCGGAATTCTTGATACTGGGATTGATTACAATCATCCAGATTTAAAAGGTGCTTTCAAAGGCGGTTATGATTTCGTAGATAACGACAATGACCCAATGGAAACAACATATGCCGATTGGAAGAAGTCTGGTCAGCCTGAATTGGGATCCAGCGGTGAAGCTTACTATACCGAGCATGGGACACACGTAGCCGGAATTATTGCTGGACAAGCGAAGAATAATGCAGATTTTGCAGTTGAGGGTGTTGCACCAGATGCGGATATTTATTCTTACCGCGTTTTAGGACCATATGGATCTGGCTCTACTTCTGCAATTTTGGCTGGTATTGATAAAGCAGTTTCAGATGGAATGGATATCATTAATATGTCTCTTGGAGCAAATTATAATGATCCACTATATCCTACGAGTATTGCAGTAAACAATGCCGTTCTTGCTGGAGTAACTGCGATTGTTGCAGCAGGAAACTCAGGAGATAGAATGTATTCACTTGGCGCACCTGGTAATGCACCTTTAGCAATTACAGTTGGAGCGAGCGATACATCTGTTTCAATTCCAAGTTTTTCAGGTGCATTACACCCTACAACAGGTGATATACCTGTTGATCTAAAATTAGCTGCTCAAGGTTTAACAGATAACGTAGCAGATTTTGAAGGGCAAACTTTACAAATGGTGAATGTGTCTTTTGGTGGTGAACCTAGTTACTGGATGGGTTCTGCTGGAAATTCAGATCCAATCGATGTAAAGGGAAAAGTGGTTTTAGCACAGCGCGGTAGCTATGGGATCACTCAAATTATTGCGACTGCTAAAGCACATGGTGCAAAAGCTGTTGTTTTATATGATGCAGATGTTCCTTTAGGTGATGTGTATCTTGGAGATGGTTACGGCTTACTGCCTACATTCTTATTGAATAATGCACAAGGAAAAGCTTTGGCAGCTAAATTACCTGTAGCTGGCGCATCAAAAGGCACATCTCTAGGCTTTACATTTAATAACATGAAACAGATGGTAACTGTGGGTGATAAATTAGCGCCATTTAGTTCACGTGGTCCATCTCGTGTGTTATACGATATTAAGCCTGAAGTAACGGCTCCTGGAGTATCTGTTTTCTCAACTGTTCCTTCCTATATGCACGGGGCAGATCAAATTGGAAATTATCAATACGCATATGAGCGTTTATCTGGAACTTCAATGGCAACGCCAAACGTTGTTGGGGTAGCAGCATTATTAAAGCAAGCTCATCCAGATATGTCTCCTTCAGATATTAAATCAACACTTATGAACACAGCAGATCCATTATCTGATAAATACAGTGTATATGAAGTTGGAGCAGGGCGAGTGAACCCATATGATGCAGTTCATGCGAGTACAGAAATTCAAGTAAAAGACAAAACTTCAACAGTAAAAGATAATGCAAGTAATAATGGAGTAACCACTTTGGCAAGTAAAGGAATTAAACAAATTAAAAACATTACTGGTGCATTAAGCTTTGGTGAACAAGCTGTTACTGGTAAAGACCTGTCAGATCAACGTTCAATCACACTATTTAATAAAGGTTCAGTAGATAAAACATATGATGTTAAAGTTCAATTTCAAACATTGGATGCACGATACACAAATGATTCTAGAGCAGACCAAGATGCTGCTGCAAATGGCGTTACATTAGACTTAAAATCATCAGTAAAAGTAAAACGATACAGTAGTAGCAATATGGATGCTACAATCAAAGTTCCTAAAACTGCAAAACTTGGAACTTATGAAGGCTATGTAGTGTATACAAACCAAAAGGACCCTAACGAGACATATAAAATTCCATTTGCTATTCATACAGTTAAAGAAGGAATTGACTATTTAACAGGTAATCCGTCAGCTTTTACAGTACCATATGAAGCAGCAAGCAATGCGACAAGATGGTCAATTGGTGTTAACTTTAAATTAAATTCTCATATGCGTTATTTTGATTTCTTCATTGTGGATCCAAAAACAGATAAAGAAATCGGATTCCTCGGCTCAGCTGACGGAATGGGAGCAGACGAGAATATCGAGTATTACTTCCGTGGAGTTTTAAATAATGGTCAATACTATCCTTTAACTGGTGATACAAATAATCCAATTGCATATGACCTTAAAGAGATTGATCCAGGATTATGGAAAATTAGAATGGTCGGAACAAATGATAAAGGTGAAACTTTCACTGCAGATGCACCAGTTTACAACGGTGTCAAAGAAGCAAAAGTAACAATGAACAATATGAAAGCTGGAGGCATTTACGAAACTGCAAATCCAACTGACACTAAAGTGACTGTATCAGGTAATGTATTTGATAAAGAAATAGATGAGATGAAAGCAGCAGGCATCAATGCTTCACAGGCAGATAATAACTTTACTTACTATAACCCTAATAATTCGCAAGAAAAAAGCATTCCACTAGACTCACAAGGTAATTTCAATGCGGAGATACCATTAAGTACATCTGGTCCAATAGTAAATGCAATTACTGAGTATGATTTCTCAGATTATACTAAATCATCTGTTAGAAACTATGGTAGCTTTGTTGATGCATACTTTGTTCGAAAAGGAACTGCTTATACAACTGCAATCTCAGATAAACAACATATTGATATGGGGGAATCAACAACTGTTACATTCTCCACAAAAAATGTGAAAACAAATGTTAAGAAAGCTGAATTCACTTTCCTTTACCCAAGTCAGTACCTTGATTTAATCAACGTACAACCGAATGCAGCATTTAAAGGCAAACTAGATGTTCAATATACGACTGCTCCATTTAATGGTTCACTAACTAAAATGACAGTTACTGCAACAGCGACTGGAGATTTAGCGAATACAGGAATTGCTGGAGATGTATCGTTGGTAGACTTAACATTAAAAGCGAAAGACCAGTACTATAAAGGGGCAATGAACTTCTACAATGGAACTGGTTCAAGTCGATTCTTTAACGCTGTTTATACAAATGTAGATAACACGACTGTAACGACACAAGGAATTCAGCCATATTTCTATATTACACCGACATATTCATTCATGAGAGCAAGTGTAGAAGCTGAAGGATTGATGATGTTCGGTGGTTTAGAACCTGAAATGAAACAAGTTGATTATAATAAAGCAGGTACAAAAATTAGCGTGAAAGATGAAAATGGTAAAGAATATGGCGTATCTGATCAACTAGGATACTCTCAATCATTCCCATTTGCATTTAGAACAAAATTACCTATCACGGATGATGACTTTACACTAAAAATCGATGTACCAGGTCACTTTACATTCTCTAAAGATTTCCATATCGGAGTAAAAGAAGATGGAAAAACTACAGCAGGATCTAAACCAGTCAATTATGACTATATTCCTGGTGGAGATGTAAACAAAGATAATGTCATTGACGTAAAAGATGCGATTTACATCCAAACATATTGGGGTACAAATAAGCGTGACGCTGACATTAACTACGATGGCGTTGTTGATGCAAAAGATATGCAATACGTAATCAATAACTACCTAATGCAAAATCCGTGGAACGACAATTCACCTAAAGCAGCTACAAAATATAAGAGCAATACATTGGATGATGTATTAGAAGCACTTGGATTAGAGTAATTTCTAAAGAGGATGTCCCAGAAGAGAAACATTTTTGGGCATTCTCTTTTTTATACTTATAGGTTAGAAGAAGAGTAGTTGAAATATCGGTCGAATTGTAGGAAAGAGATTTCGAATGAAGTGCAAATAAAAATAGAGAAACTGCAATTAAAAAAGGGGAGCCTGCAAATAAAAATAATAGAACTGCAAATAAGAGACGAAGTGCAAATAAAAATAGAGAAACTGCAAATAAAATAGGAGGATCTGCAAATAAAATTAACAGAACTGCAAATAAAATAAGTAAAACTGCAATTAAATTCCTTAGAACCTCAAAATAGATACATTATTACCTATACCGGTATGGGGATTATAGCTCTGTATTTGTTCAAAAGAAGATGAACAATCATAAAAAATTAATAAATTTGCTCTAATTCAGTGTGAACTGACTAAAAAAGTAAAGTAATCTACTAAATATTTATAAATGGAGATCATCAATTCAACTTTAATTGAAAAACATCACCAAAATACCCCCCATTAGCTTTTATAGACAGGCTTAAATCAACAATATTTCTAGAATCTAAATAGAGGTCGTCAATATGTCAGTTACGCTGACTTTTTGGACGGCCTCTTTTCGTCGTTTTTTAAATTGATAAATTACTTAAATTACAAATTGTAATTTTTTAGGAATGTCGTATACCTCGTTTCTTATTTATCTTTATTTTAATTTTTCTTTCAATACTTGATTATTTCATCGAAAGAATGAGAAAAATAATTTGATGCAGATGTAATCGAAATCCGAACGATTTTACGAATAAATTTATATTGGATTAATTTAAAAGATTAATAAACGTTGTGATACAATGGATAAGTCGTTTTTGAACAAATATATAAATCAACCATTATTATTAATGATAGAAAATAGAAAGTAAGGTATATATAATGAATAAATTTTCTAGTTTAGGTTTAAGTGAAGAATTAACGGAGTATTTAACTGAATTAGGTATTACAGAGCCCACTCCAATTCAAGAGAAGGCAATTCCAATTGTATTTGAAGGGAAGGATTTAATAGGCCAAGCACAAACAGGAACGGGTAAAACATTTGCATTCCTATTTCCAATCCTCGAACGAATTAATTTAGAACTACCACATACTCAAGCATTAGTAGTTGCTCCAACAAGAGAGCTGGCTCTTCAAATAACAGCTGAGGCTAAAAGAATTGTTAGCGAAGATTTCGGAGTACTTGCTGTATATGGTGGCCAAGACGTTGAGCAGCAAGCACGTAAACTAAAAAGTGGTGCACATTTAATCATTGCAACGCCAGGTAGACTTTTAGACCATTTAAGACGAGGAACTATAAAATTAGATAAAGTTGATTTCCTAGTACTCGATGAAGCAGATCAAATGTTGCATATTGGATTTTTACATGAAGTTGAAGATATTATCAAACAAACGCCAGCATCGAGACAAACGTTATTATTTTCTGCTACGATGCCGGACCAAATTCAATCTCTTGCAAAACGTTACATGAAAAAACCAGAAGTTATTAAAGTAAAGGCAAAGAAAATTACACTAGATGAAATTGAACAACTAATTATTGAAACTACAGATCGTGGAAAATATAATGCATTATTGAGTCAAATAAAAGAGACGGAACCATTTCTAGCGATCATTTTCTGTAGAACAAAAAGAAGAGCTAACAAATTAAATGAACAGTTAAAAGGAAAAGGACTATTATCCGAAGAACTTCACGGAGATTTAACTCAAGGAAAACGCGAAAAAGTCATGAAATTGTTCCGTGAAGCTAAAATACAATATCTTGTAGCAACGGATGTAGCAGCCAGAGGAATCGATGTTGATGGTGTAACTCATGTATTCAACTATGATTTACCAATGGACACAGAAAGCTATGTACACCGAATTGGAAGAACTGGTCGCGCAGGAGATACTGGTACAGCAATTACATTTGTTACTCCTAAAGATTTTCAAGATATGAAAATGATTGAAAAAGAACTTAAACTTTCAATTAATAGAATAGAAATGGAAAGAGTAGAAAGAACAGAGAACGAAGGAAGTACAGGCAGACCGGACAGATCAAGAGGTGCAGGTAGATCGGAAAGATCAGGAAATGCAGGAAGAGCTGAAAGATCAGGAAATACAGGAAGAGCTGAAAGATCAGGGTATGCGGACAGAGCTGAAAG